>JAZLJI010000016.1:0-43568 GCA_045617825.1 Lachnospiraceae bacterium | reverse complement strand
TCTGTAACTACATTGGCGCTTGGAGGTTTGTTTGCCATACTCAAAACCTATTGCTTTGCCTGGCAAGTATGAAAAACCCTCTAAACGCAGAAATGGAGCGGGATTCCGTAGAATCCCACCCCAACACTTGACATAGAGCCTCTTATACGTACACCAGGAACAGTCCCACCAGCAGGCCCACCAGCATCAGCACTGCAGGCGCCTTGGAACGCCACATCAGGAAGGCCTCGGGGAGCAGCTCGCCGAAGACCACGTACAGCATGGCGCCGCCGGCAAAGCTGAGGGAAAGGGACAGCCACAGGGGACTCAGCAGGCCCAGGCTGTAGCCGAGCATGGCGCCCAGAATGGTGGGGGCGCCGGACAGAGCCGTGATGCCGACCGCTTTCCATTTTCCCATCCCGCCGGAGATCAGCGGGACCGAGACGGCCATGCCCTCGGGGATGTTGTGCAGGCCGATCACGATGGCGATGATGAAGCCCGCGCCGGAGGTGATCGCATTCGCCTCGCCCGCATAGGAGGCGCCGATGACCATGCCCTCAGGCATATTGTGCAGCGCGATGGCCAGCGCCATCACGATACCCGCCATGAATAGGTCCCGGTTCTTCACGGCACCGGCCTTGCGGTGCTCGTTGTAATGGTCCGCGTGGATCAGCTCATCCAGGTCGTCGGCGGTCCGGGGATGCTCGGGGCTGTCCACGTGCGCCACCTCCGGATTGGTCCGGCGGTCGATCACCCAGTTCAGGAAAAATACCGTGGCATAGCCGACGGCGACCCCCGCCGCCACCGTCCAGACGGAGAAATCCGCCGCCGTGCCTTCGGGGCTGAAGGACCCCGGCAGCAGGTCAAAACACACCACGGCCAGCATGACGCCCCCGGCAAATGACAGCAGAAGGCTGACGATCTTCGAGGAATCCCGTCTGAGAACGGCTCCCACCAGGCCGCCGAGACCGGTGCCCAGCACACCCGCGATAGCCGTGATCAGTACCACTCCTCCCAAATTGCTCATATGCTCCTCCTACGGCTGTTAGCAGTGGCTAACAGCCGTAGTTAGCATACGCTAACAGGCAGGATTTGTCAAGGGGTTTTGAGGGGAAAATACGCCGCCCGATGGCTGTCCGGATCGATCACGCAGTAGCAGTCGTAGTCCAGCCGCGTCAGCTCCTCCCGCATGGCCTCGCCCTGCTCCCGGGAATATACCAGCGCGATGTGCCGGATGTCGTCCTCCTCCGGCTCGGCGTCCTTCCCGGCGATACTCCCGTGCCGGCGGAACATCTTCCCCAGGCCCGCCACCGCCGCGTTTTCGCAGACGGTGATATCCGAGGTCCGGTTCTCGCTGTCCACGACGCAGAATTTGGTGGGGCCCTCGCCGATGCAGACGTAGTTCACCTGCGCCGCCCCCATGTTGGCGATGACCCAGAAGGCGTCCAGGAATTCCCGGACCTGGGATTCCTTCAGGCGGATCATCCGCGTTACCGCCAGCACCTCGTATTTGCCGTACTGCTCCAGGGACAGGATGTAGTGCTGGGCCAGGAGCTCCGCCTGGATCTCGCCGTACAGGGAGGCGCTCACCTCCCCCTCAAAGAACATCATCAGCTGCTCCTCGAGGGCAAAGGGGACCATCCGCAGGATCTCCAGGATCTTATGGGCCGTATATTCGTATTTCATCGCGCCTCCTGCCTCAGCCCTGGACCAGGGAGGTGCCGTGCGCCGACCGGACGTAGCCCCGGACGTAGCCCTCCTCATCCACGCTGTTCACCTTCAGCCGCACCTTGTCGCCGGGCTTGAGCGGGACCCCCAGCGCGTTGACCGGCACGCTGGTCAGCCGCGCCGGAACGTCCCAGCCGTCGATCCAGGCCACCATGCTGGTGCGCTTCTTACCGTCCTCGCCCTTAAAGGGGATGAGCTTGGACAGGGTGGCAAAGGTGAATTCGCCCGGGCAGACCATCGCCGTCCGCTCCGCGCAGTCCATGATTTCCCCGGTGAGCAGGTCAAAATCGCAGTCCGCGTCCCCCGACTCGGTCCGGATGTGCCGGACCACCACCGTGATCTTCTGATTCTGCCGGAAAACGGTATTCAGGTCCGCCGCGTACCGATTGGTCGCCCAATTCTGCGGGATGACCTTTTCGATGCCGCCCAGCAGGACCGTGACCGCATGCGCCGCCACGGAAATGACGGTGGCGCGGTAGGCGTGGTCCTCCCGGATGACCGGGCTCGGGGAAAGATAATAGTTGCTCCGCTCGATCTCCAGCGCCTTCGTCCGGTTGCCGATCACGACCGCGGTCCCGTCCATCGCGTCCTCCACGATGCTTTCCGGCAAATACTGGATCTCCGTGCCCAGCAGCCGCTCCATCACCAGCTTCTGGCGCTTCAGATAGGTTTCCCGGCCGCCCGGCTTGGTCAGATCCACGGTCTCCGCGGGAATGGGCTCCCGCATGAAGGCCTTGCCGTAGGGGATGAGCACCTTGATCCCGTCGCCCAAAGCAAAGGCCAGGCAGACCGCGGTCCGTTCCTGCAGGACCACCGTCTGGATGGCGCTCACGGCGGCTCTGGCGATGGAGCGGTTGTGGATGGCCGTCCGAATGGCTTCAAGGCGGCTCCGCTGCTCCTCGCTCTTCGCCCGCAGCTCTGCCGCCGTGGGCTCATATACCGCGGAGGACAGGCCCCATTTCGTCCTGGGCGCGGCGACCTCCTCGATCATTTCTTCTTCCGCTAAAGCAAATAATTCGTCCGGCATGGCAGCTCCTTTGTATCGGCATGCCCCGGAAGCGCTTCGCGGCGCTTTCGGGGCGTTTTCGGGTTATTCTGGTATCGGCAGGGCCCCGGAGGCGCTTTGCGGCGCTTTCGGGGCGGTCCTTTGATTTATTCTTCCTCTTTCTTCCTGCGCGGCTCTCTACCGCAGGCGGCCGAGCCGACGGCGACGGCCGCGGCGACAGCCCCTGTCAGCAGCAGGGTCCGGCTCGGCAGCCGCTCTCCGGTATTCGGCGTGGGATCGGGCTCATTTGTCAGCACCGTCGTCCCGCTGATCACGTAATTCTCATCGATCGTGAAATACCGCGGGCTGCCGTCTCGCAGATACCCCCTCGGCGCCTCCAGCTCCACGAAATAATACTCTCCCGCGGCGGGCGTGTCGAAGTAGATCCGGCCGTATGCGTCGGTCACGTCCTCAAGCAGCAGGGTCCCGTCCTTACTGTACACGGCAAACCGCGCTCCCTCCAGCTTCGCGCCGGAAACGGAATATTTCTTCAGGATCACCGTGCCGTAGGGGGCCTCCCTGAACTCGGTCGTCCCGCTGACGGTGCCGTCCTCGCGGACCGTAAAGCTGTAGTATTCGTCATCCAGATAGTAGCCCGCCGGTGCCGCCGTTTCCCGATAAAAGAAGCTGCCGGTCATTTCACCGGGGCAGAAATAGATCCGGCCGTATGCGTCGGTGACCTGCCGGAAAAGCTCCCGGTATTCGCCCTGTTCCTTCCGGTAAACGGTGAGCTCGGCCCCGGCCACCGGCTTTCCGGTCCGGGAATCGAGCTTCCGCAGCACGGCGGTACCCTGCCGGATGTCCAGCACGGACAGGAAAATGCGTTCGTCGGCCGCATCTTCGGGAATGCTTACCGTGAAGACCTGCTCGTTCAGGATGTAATTATCCGGGGCTTCGATTTCGACGATCTCATATTCATGGCCGGGGATGGCGGCGAAGAACGCATATCCGTCGGCATCGGTGGTGACTTCTACGAAGTGGTCATCGGTCTTGTCCGTGACCCTGAACACAGCGCCTTCGATGCTCTCTCCGGTCGCGGGATCATACTTATAGAACTCGCCGATCGTGGTCGTGGATACTGTCTGCTTCTTATCTTCCAGATCTTCGTGCTTTGCCCAGATGTTGTCTTCCGCATCGGTCAGAGTCTCAAAGGCCACGATGTCTTCCAGTTCGTCCAGGATGCCGTCCGGGACCGCGAACTCAACAGCGTCTTCCAGCGTCATGTCGCGGCCGGTAGCCGTAAAGGTATAAGTACCGGTGATCTGCTTACCTTCTTCGTCAACAACGGGGGAGCCGTCTGCCTTATAAACAAGGGAACCGTTGACGATGTATTCTTTGCCGGGGATCAGGTTGTGAGCAATGATGGTGTCATACAGAGTGACATTGCCCATCGGGAACGTGTAGTGGTCCTTGCGGATCCCGTCAAGGAGTTCGGTCTCGATCTCTTCCGGTTCGTAGTTCTTCTGAGTGCCTGCGTCAACGACTGCACCATTTTCGGTGATCTCAAACTCAAAACGGATCAGCTTATAAGGACCGGAGGAAGCAGTGGCCAGCTCCTCGGCAGTGTACTTTCCGACCGGGAAAGCACCGCGGTCATCGTAGACAGCAGAAGCACCGCCCATGAACCACACGCCCGCAGCAGGGTCAAGCTTCGTCTCATCAATGCCTTCCGCAACGATAGCTGCGTCGCTTGCGTTCGTGTTGCCGGAGTTTACAAGGTTCTTGGTATTGACTTTGCCGCTTGCATCGGTGACAACGATGTGCCATTCACCGGTCGCAGTGTTCGTGATCTTGAAAGCGATTCCAGAAAGAGCCTCGCCGGTAAACCCGTCGATCTTCTCGAAGGAAAGGTCGCCGCGCTTTTCGATGTTCTTAAAAGCCGCGGTCCCGGGAACGCTTTCGCTCGTTACCGATACCTTCTGATCAGCGGGAACAACAAACCGGTTCGGGGTCTCGATCTCTTTAACGGTGTACGTTCCAAGCGGAACGTTGTTGAAGGTAGCAACGCCGTCCGCATTCGTGGTCGCCGTCATGCTGACATTCGTTCCGGCATCCGAGGTCCCTTCCAGAGTGAACTTGAATCCGCTCTTCTCCGCGGCTTCAGCGGTCTTCATTACATCAACACTGCCCTTGCGAAGCTTATTCTCGAAGGAGAGCTCGGCGGTCTTTTCATACTCGACCGTAACATTCTGGCTTGCGGGAACGATAAAGTACGCTTTGACATTAGTCTCGGAAACGGTGTATTTGCCGACCGGGACGTCTGCAAAAGAAGCAATGCCGTCCTTATCGGTCACGGCGGTCATCGAAACGGTTGTCCCGGCATCGCTCGTGCCTTCAAGAGTGAACTCAACGCCCTCGACCTCTCCGTTCTCGGAGGTCTTGGTGACTTTCACGCTGCCCTTCTTAAGGAGGTTCTCGAAATTCAGCTTTGCGGTTCCCTGATAGGTGATCACTACGGTCTGATCCGCCGGGAGAACGAAGTAGTCAGGACTGCCGGTCTCGGATACGGTATAGGTCCCGACAGGGAGGTCGTTAAATACGGCCTTGCCCTGGGCATTGGTGACGGCGGTGACGTTTACCGTGGTCCCGGCATCGGAGGTCCCGGAGACCTTGAAGGCAATGCCCTCGATCTGCCCGTTCTCAGCGGCCTTGGTGATTTCCAGAGAGCCTTTCTTGAGCAGGTTTTCGACGTCGGCGGAAGCTCCGCTTTCCGTTACGGTGATCTGCGCATCGTTCGGCGCAATGAAGTAATTCCTAACGTTGGTCTCCGCCAGCGTGTAAGTGCCGAGAGGCACGTTCTCGAAGGTGGCCACGCCCAGGGCGTTTGTAGTGGCCGTGAGGCTTACGCTTGTACCCGCGGTCGAGGTCCCGGTGATCGTGAAGCTGATGCCTTCGATCTCTCCGTTCTCGGATGATTTCGTGACGGTCACGGTCGCTTTCTTCAGCAGGTTCTCAAAGCTGAGATTTGAGGTCTGGTCCTTGATGACGGTGACGCTCTGATCCGTGGGAGCGATATAGAAGTCGGCTACGTTCAGCTCGGAGACGGTATAGGTCCCGGCGGGCACATCCTTGAAAGTGGCCTTGCCGTCAGGGCCCGTGATGGCGGTGAAAGAAACACTCGTTCCGATATCACTGGTGCCTTCCAGGCTGAACTCGAAGCCCTCGAGCAGTCCGTTCTCAGAGGTCTTACTGACGACCACGTCGCCGGTCCAGGCAGTATTCGTAATGATGACGGTAGCAGTCTTATCGGCGGTCACGTTCACCTGAGACGCGGGGCTCCCCAGCACGCTGTAGCCGGTCGTGATGGAGTCATGTCCGACCTCGGTCACTTTATAGCTATGTCCGGCAGGCACGGTGGCGGTGGCTTTGCCGTCCGCATCGGTAGTCACGGTGATCTTGGAAGAGCCGTCAGCGAAGGTGGAGCTGTCTTCGGGTTCGATATCGAAGGACCAACATTCTTTGGTCATGCCGGAAGTGGTACGCTTGTTGATCTCAATCGTGCCGTTCGGCGTCCCGGCCTTCGCATAGCCGTCAAAAGGGTCTGTGAGTTCTGCACTCAGCAGCTTCTGATTTCCGTCCCCACTGGTCCATACCACAAGTCCGGCGCAGGATGTTGATTGATGTACGCCGTGAATAGTCACGTCATCAACAGGCTTATCAGAGGTGATGATAAGGTCATTCCCGCTCTTCGTAAGCGTTACAGACTCGGGCGTGGCAGTGAAATCAAAGCCAGATAAAACACCGTTCGTATCCGTAAGCACAGCTTTATACTGCGTGCCGTCCCAGGTAAGTGTTACAGCGGGTGCATTATTCTTGGTCTTGCTTACAAAAGATGGAGTCTTGTACTGCATCTGCATCACATCTACGATGCGATTGTATTCAGCCCAGAAGGTCGCTGCCTGTGGAAAGTTTGAACGAAGCATGTCAGCGACTTTATTTTTTCCCGCAGGGGGATCAACATGGTTAAAATCGATATCGCGCTCGCCGACGATCACTTCCCAGACCAGAAACTGCGCTGCGCGCCATTTGGCAAGATTTGTTTCCTGCCCATCCGCGATTTCGCCATGCGCGTTTGCTGTAAAGTATCCCTGATACGCCTGGCTCATGAGCTCACTTAGAAGTTCCTGAATCCCATCACTGCCAAGGGTCTCGTTCCCTGGGTTGGAATAGTTTTGCCAGTAGTCTGGCCCATGTGATTCTCTGGGCGAATCTCCCCCGAAGGGCACACCGGGTTCAATGCAGTACGTTGCGTGACCGGTGCTTTTAACTATATAAACCGGCATATAGTCTTCATTGGTTTGATGACTTCCGTCCATCAAGTAGACTTCGTTTCTGCCCCAGCCCTCCCCGGCTGCAAATTCTCTCGGGTACCAAGGCGCTGATACGTTAACTGTCTCGGCCTTCGCGTTTATTGTGCAGTTGCATAATATAATTGCGAATACCAGCATCTCTGCGAGCGATTTTTTGATTCTGCTCATATTGATTCTTCTTTCCCTTTGATTAGCCATAGTATACTCTTACATCATACACTTCATAAACAAATCCGACTTCAAGCACACATTGATAGTAATGCTTTATCGGTGCGATCCAAACGCCCTCGATATCTTCGTTGTCAGCATATCGTCTGAGCCTGCTCTGGATGTTTTCCCTGCCGTTTCCCCCGTAGAGATAATAGCAATCTCCACTATAGCAACCGGTTGGCTCGCCGATGTTTTGCAACCCTAAGCTCACTGCATACTCCATAAGTTCGTTGCAAAACTCATTCACATCACTATCGACTCTCTGAATCGAGCAAGACTCGTTCATGAAGCTGTAGGCTTTTCCTTCTGTTCCGAGTGAATAGGTAATCGCACCGTCTCTATAAATCCCGACACGGCCACCATAATTACTTCCATCGAAGTAATCGCCGTTAATTACGTAGCCCTGCGAGGCCTGCTCAAGTCTGAGCTCGTACCCGCTCCCCACCTCAAACGGCCCGGCAGTAAATCCGCCGTTCGATCCGGTCGTATACGTTCCGATTCTTGAACCGTCTTTATAGAGCCCGTAGACTGCTCCTGCAATCGAACCGTATCCGCGCTGGACGCTTTCCTGATGTATCGGTGCCGTGACCGTTACCGTCCAGGTCGGTGCCGGTTCCGTTTCGATCATCGGGATGCTGCCTTCAGAAACGACCGTGTGGCAGACCGTGCAGACCATCTGGTAAAGACCTTCAGCGGTCGTGGTAGCTTCTCTGACGACGTGCCGCTCCGTCGTATGGCTGAGCTTCGGGATCGATGCAGTCGAAATCACATCTCCGCACTTGGTACAGTAGGTTTCTTTTACACCGGCTGCCGTGCAGGTCGCTGCCTGCCTGGTCCTTTCAGCTGTGGTATGCGCCAGCTTCTGGATCGTCACGGTCGAGATGACTTCTCTGCATTCGGTGCAGTAGATCTCTTTCGTGCCGGTTTCTTTGCAGGTCGCCGCTTTCTTTACTCTTTCCGCCGTCGTATGCGTGTGTGCGGTGGAAGGCTGAGTCGGTTCCGTTTTTGCCTCAGTGGACTCGGTAGGCCGTGTCGGAGGCTCCGTGGGACGGGCAGAAGTGGATGATTCTGAGGGTGTTTCTTCGGTAGTGTTTTCCGAGGAGATCGCTTCGGATCCGCTCTCGGAGTTCTCTTCGGAAGTGCTTTCTTCCGCGCTGCTGCCTTCTTCCGTCGTTCCGGCAGAGCCTTCTTCGGTGCTTTCCACGTCAGCAGACCCGGGGACAGAAGTCCTTGGCTCCGTCTCCGCAGTGGAATTTTCCGAATAGCCGGTGCTCTCCTCCGCGCTCCTGTCAGCGGTCGATGCCGAGGCTTCACTGCCCCGGCTGTTCTCCACGGTGCTCTCTTCGGCGGAGAGCGTCGTATCACTCGAGTCTCCTGCCTTTGTGGAGCTTCCGGGCGCAGCCTCCTTAAACAATCCTCCTAAAACAAAGATCGCAGCGATCGTGATCAGTATCGCACACGCAATAACGATTTTCTTTTTCATTGGCACACGCCCCTTCCCCAAACATAAAAATCAATGAAGCAAGCTCTATTGATCAAATCACCTTAATGCAAAATTCATGTTTGCTTTCAAATGTTACTATACCAAATGAGTAACTGTAGGTCAATGTGCGTTTTGGCGGCCCCTGCCGTTCCGGGGTCCGGCCGCCCGGCCCCGGATGTTCCGCGAAATCCCCTGCCGCGCGGGATCTTCCGTCACGCCGAGGGGGCGGCTCTCCCTCTGGGCTTCCTCAATACGGGATCGCGGAAAATGAGTGCTCCGCCGCATCGTGTCCGCCGCTTGTCTTGAAGTATACGGTAAACTCATCGCCGTTGCTCAGATGTCCGGATTGATAGCATTCCAACGTCGCCTGCAGCTTATCCCAGAATTCCGGCAGCTCCTCCTTCAGCTCGATCCGCACTTCTCCGTGCGGTTCCAGTCCGGAGAAGGACAGCGTGATATAGTCGAAGGGGTCCCATTTTTCGAGCTCCCGCAAGCCGCTGACCGTATATTTCTTCGTCAGCTGCTTCGGGGCTTTTCCCTGCGTTTTGGCCATGTTCCGCAGCGCGCTGTCGCTCAGGTCGAGCTTCAGCGTGACCCGGTCTCCGTTCTTTAAGCCCGCTTCCTTATCAAAGCTGAAGTCAAACCGGGACAGCTCCGAGCCGGAATACTGAAAATCCGCAGTGCCCTCCGATGAAAGCCCGGAAAATTCGACCAGGATATCGTCAAAGGGATCGAATCCCCTGACCCTTTTCAGGTCCTTCACCTTGAGCCTGCCGTCCTTGCATTTGATCCTGCATTTGACGTAATCGGTCAGCTTTTCGTCGTAGGACCAGCTGTAGCCTACGGACTCCCCGTTGGACATCATGCTGTCCGCGTCCGTTTCCACACTGATATAGAGCTTCATAAGCGTCATGGGGGAAAACATGTCTCCCAGGATCCCCAGGGCTTTTTTCGCCTTTTTCGCCTGCCTGGTCAGCTTCAGCCTGGATCCGTATTTGTCCTTGATCGCCTCCCAGTCGATCCTGACGCTTACCGTTCCGTATCCGTCGTATCCGCTCTGATCGATCACCAGATACCGGTCCATGTTGATCCTGGGGCCTGCCTTTACGGTCAGCAGGGCGACTGCCAGGGCCACCGTCAGCAGCGCGGTGAGGACCACGGCTGCCCTCCGCCGAAGCCACCTCTTTATCACTGCCGCCGGAGGCTCCGCGGTCCGGGCTAAGGGCCTTCCGCAGGCCTTGCAGAATGCGGAGTCGTCCCGATTTACCTCACCACAATAGTTACATTTCATCGTTTTTCTCCTTTTCGTATGAGGGATCCGTGATCCTGAAGCGATCCGGATCAGGCTTTTGTTCAGTTTTGCTTATCAAAATAGGGGATCTGCCGTTCGAGAGAAACGGCGGGAGAGAAAAGGCCCCGGGGAGGAGCCCGAGCGGTCCTTTTCGGATATTTCAACTATACGAAGGATAAAGTGCGAAGTCAATGTGCGTTTTGCGCAAACTGTGCTATAATAGGCTTATCAACATCGGGGAGGATATCATGCTGCGCGTTACTGTATTGGCCGACAATCGCTGTCAGACGCCGGGGCTGGCCTGCGAGCACGGGCTGTCCCTGTATCTGGAGGCCGACGGCCGACGCTTCCTGTTCGACACAGGGGCTTCGGATCTGTTTTTGCGCAACGCTGCGGTGCTGGGGATCCGTCCCGAGCTGGCGGACCGGGTCATTCTGAGCCACGGCGACTTTGACCACACCAGCGGCCTGCGCTATTTGCCGGGCCGGCCTGCCCTGCTGCTGCATCCGGCCTGCGGGACCTACCGCACCAGCGCCCGCAGAGGGATCTACGGAGGGATGGATCTGAGCGAGCAGGAGCTGCGGGAGCATTTCCGGCCGGACTATCAGAAGGGCCCGCTGTGGCTCTCCGATTCGGTCCTGTTCCTGGGCGAGATCGAGCGGACGCTGCCCTTCGAGGGAAAAAGCTTCCCCATGCTGGATCGGGAGGGGCGGGCCTACCCCTGCCCGGAGGATACCGGCCTGGCGATCCGCACCGGCGCGGGGCTGGTGGTGATCTCCGGCTGCGCCCACAGCGGCATCTGCAACACGGTGGAGTATGCCAAGAAGCTCACCGGCGAGACGAGGGTCGCGGCGGTCATGGGCGGCTTCCACCTGCTGACCGTGGACGAGGCGGCCCGGGAGACTCTGCGCTACATGCGGGAAAATGCGGACCGGGTGATCCTGGGGCACTGCACCGAGGACCCCGTTTGCCGGCTGTTCGAGGAGGAGCTGCCCGGCCGGGCCGAGGTCCTGTCCGTGGGCCGCGTATTTTGCTTTGACTAAACTAAGATAAAAAAAGGAGAATTTCCATGAAACTGCACGTCATCTACCACACCAAGGACGAAAAGACCGCGTTTTTTAACGCGCTGCTGGCCAGCGGCGCCCCTGCGCTGGTGCGTCAGGAGGAGGGCTGCCTCTTCTATGAGTACGTTCCCGCGGAGGGCAGCGCCAACGAGCTGCATTTGTACGAAGCCTGGACCACCCCCGAGGCGCAGAAGGTCCACATCACCCAGCCGCATATGCAGGTGATCGGCGCCCTGAAGAAGCAGTACGTGGATAAGGTCGAGCTGCTGCAGATGGATTGACCGCGGCAAAGCTATCGCCGGCGGATCCGATAGGGATCAAGCCGCGGAACGACAGCTGTCCGGCCGGAAGCACCGGCCGCACTACTAAAATAACGGAGGAAGATACCATGGACAACAAAGCCTTTTACAAACTCTCCTATGGCGTTTTCGTCCTCGGCACCGCCTTTGAGGGCCGGGAAAACGCCTGCGTCACCAACACCTGCATCCAGGTGGCCTCGAATCCCACCCGGGTGGCCATTTCGGTGCTCAATACCAATTTCACCTGCGACCTGCTGAAAAAAAGCGGCCGCTTCGCCATCACGCTTCTGGACGACACGGTCAGCTTCGACACCATCAAATATTTCGGCATGCAGTCCGGCCGGGACGTGGACAAATTCGGCATCCTGACCCCCGAGCACGACGCCTACGGCATGCCCTACATCAGCTGGAGCGCCTGCGCGGTGCTCAGCGCCAGGGTGGTCTCTCAGGAGGATCTGGGCAGCCACACCCTGTTCATCGCCGAGGTGGAGGACGCGCAGGTCCTGTCGGCCAATGCCCCCCTCACCTACGCGGACTACCAGAGCCGCGTGAAGCCGAAGCCCGCCGCTCCCGCCGAAGACCGCAAGCCCACCGCCTGGAAATGCAGGATCTGCGGTTACGTCTATGAGGGCGCCGAGCTGCCGAAGGACTTCCTGTGCCCGCTCTGCGGTCATCCCGCGGAGGATTTCGAACCGATCTACGGCTGACAAGGCCCGGAACGGCAAATGCCGGGGGGCGGGGCCGGACTTTCGTCCGGTCCCGCCCCGCGGCATTTTTCATGCTGTCCGGAGCTCAGTCAGAGGGTTTACCCCTCCTCCTGCTCTTTCTTCTTTTTCTGCTGCAGGTTGAGCATCGCCATGCCGGAAACGGAGCATACGAACATGGCAGTCCACAGGCCGGAGTTGGTGCGGTCGCCCATCTTAGGGTCTTCCTTTGCCGTATGCGTGTTCGTCACGGTATAGCCCTCTGCCTCGTCGCCGTTCACGGCATAGGCGTAGGTGCCGGTGCCGTCATAGCCGGTAATGACCGTGGTTTCGGTCTCATAAACACTGTAGCTGGCCTCCTCGCCGTCGACGTACTTCGGCAGGTCAGTGAAGGTGCCCTTCCATTCCACGTCCTCCGTCAGGACCAGGGCCTTTCCTGTTACAGGCTTTTCAACTTCTCCGATCTTCCGGATAAGCCGGATCTCAACGCTTTCGGGGCGGATGCCGTCCTTATCGTTGCCGTCCTCCCAGACCTTCGTCACGTCGATGTCGATCGTCTCAGCCAGATCCCCGACAGTCAGCACCGCCTCGCTCAGGCTGCAGTCCTCGCCGTCCTTCTTCACAGACGTGATCGTCAGCGGCGTGGTCTTGACGTATTTGCCGGCATCGCTGTTAAATACGATCCCGGCGTTTGCGGGATCCTCCGCCACCACGATGGTGTAAACGGAATCCGCAATCTTGTAGCCCTTCGGCGCCGTTTTCTCCGTCAGAGTGTAGGTGCCTGCCTCGGTGATGCTGATCAGGACCTTGCCCAGATCGGTGCCGCTGCCGGTGGTGTAGTCCACGCCTTCGCCGCCCTGCTTGGTCAGGGTATATACGGCTCCGGCCAGACCGATACCGGTATCGGTGCCGAGGTCTACCTTCTTCAGCGTGAAGTCCGCGGGGCTCAGCTTTTCTTCCTTCTCCACGGTGTTGGTGATCACCAGCCCCGCGGCATCCTCGGAATAGGATACGGTATAGCCGGGGGCGCTTTCGCCGCCCTCTTCCACTGCCGCTCCGCCCGCGGTCTCCTTCACGGAATAGCTGACCGCGTAGGCCTGTCCGCTCACCAGCTCGTAGGCCGGAAGCTCGAAGCTCCTGGTATAGGCTCCGCTGCCGTCCTTCTGCAGCTCGTAGGCCCCCACCTCAGCGGCAGTGCCGTTCACCGTCTTGTACAGCTTGAAGCTGACCGCGCCGGCAGGACGGATCGTCTCAAAGCCTGCGTCCGCCCAGATCTTCGTGACGGAGAAGGTCTTCTTCTGCGTATTCGTCAGCACGTAGCCGTTCTCGGCATCGCCGCTGATCGCGCAGTCATAGTTGTCGTTCTCGGAGGAAGCAGCTTCCTTCACCGTATAAACGATGAGGCTGCCGGCCTTGAACTTATCCAGCTCCTTGAAGCTGCCCTGCCAGCCGTTTTCCGCGCTCAGCGTCAGCTTCTTGCCGCTCACGGCTGCGCCGTCCGCGTAAAGCTCCACCTCGATGGAGGTCGGACGCAGCGTATCGGAGGCGCCGCCGTCTACCCAGGTCTTGCTCACCGCGATCTCCACGGTCGCAGGCTTGTGAGTATTCGTTACGGTAAAGCCATTCTCCTCATCGCCGGTGATGTCAATGGCGTAGCCTGTGTCGCTGCTCCCATTGATGACTCCCGTCTTGATCTCCTCGATGCTGTACTTGATCTCCACGCCGTCGACGTACTTGATCAGTCCGTCGAAGCTGCCGTTCCAGTTATTGCCTTCGTTCAGCTTGAGCGTGGCCTGATCCGCTTCGGTCACTTCGCCGTCGCCGATCTTCTGGTACAGCTTGATCTCAACTTCTTCAGGGCGGATGCCGTCCTGATCGTTTTCGTCTTCCCAGAGCTTCTCCACGGTCAGGTCGATGGTCGTGGCTTCATTGTCCACCGTCAGCAGACCGTCTTCCAGGCTGCAGACCGTATCGCCCTTCTTGATGGAGTCGATGACCAGCGGTGTGGTCCTGACGTATTTGCCGGTCTCGCTGTTGTAAGCGATCGTGGCGTTTGCGGTATCCTGCTCCACAACGATCGTGTAGACCGAATCGCCCTTCTTATAGCCGGTGGGGGCAGTCTTCTCCGTCAGGGTGTAGGTACCGGCCTCGGTGATGCTGATCAGGACCTTGCCCAGATCGGTGCCGCTGCCGGTGGTGTAGTCCACACCCTCGCCGCCCTGCTTGGTCAGGGTAAATACGGCTCCGGCCAGACCGGTACCGGTAACGGTGCCGAGGTCTTCCTTCTTCAGCGTGAAGCCGATAGGCGTGTCCTTTTCTTCCTTATCCACGGTGTTGGTGATCACCAGGCCCGCGGCATCCTCGGAATAGGATACGGTGTAGCCCTTTGCGCTGACGCCGCCTTCTTCCACTGCCGCTCCGTCCAAGGTCTCCTTCACGGAATAGCTGACCGCGTAGGCCTTTCCGCTCACCAGCTCGTAGGCCGGAAGCTCGAAGCTCTTGGTATAGGCTTCGCTCTTCTGCAGCTCGTAGGCGCCCACCTCAGCGGTGACGCCGTTCACCGTCTTGTACAGCTTGAAGCTGATGTTTCCGGTAGGACGGAACGCCTCGAAGCCCTCGTCCTCCCAGACCTTCGTAACGGAGAAGGTCTTCTTCTGCGTATTCGTCAGCACGTAGCCGTTCTCGGCGTCGCCGCTGATCGCGCAGTCATAGTTATCGTTCTCGGAGGCTGCGGCTTCCTTCACCGTATAGACGATCACGTCGCCGCCCTTGTACTTATCCAGCTCCTTGAAGCTGTCCTTCCAGCTGTTCGCCGCGTTCAGCGTCAGCTTCTTTCCGCTCACGGCTATGCCGTCCGCGTAAAGCTCCACCTCGATGGAGGTCGGACGCAGCGCATCGGAGGCGCCGCCGTCTGCCCAGATCTTGCTCACCGCGATCTCCACGGTCTCAAGCTTGTGGATATTCGTTACGGTATAGCCGTTCTCCTCATCGCCGGTGATGTCAATGGCGTAGCCTGTGGCGCTGCTCCCGGTGATGAAGCCCGTCTTGGTCTCCTTGATGCTGTACTTGATCTCCTCGCCGTCGACGTACTTGATCAGTCCGTCAAAGCTGCCCTTCCAGCTATTGCCTTCGTTCAGCTTGAGCGGAGCCTGATCCGCTTCGGTCACTTCGCCGTCGCCGATCTTCTGGTACAGCTTGATCTCAACTTCTTCAGGGCGGATGCCGTCCTGATCGTCGCCGTCGTCCCAGAGCTTCTTCACGGGCAGGTCGATGGTCGTGGCTTCATTGTCCACCGTCAGCAGGCCGCCTTCCAGGCCGCAGACCGTATCGCCCTTCTTGATGGAATCAAGGAGCAGCGGCGTGGTCTTGGTATATTTGGCGGACTGGGTGTTGTAAGAGAACACGCTGTGCGCGGTATCCTGCTTCACAACGATCGTGTAGACCGAATCCCCCTTCTTATAGCCGGTGGGGGCAGTCTTCTCCGTCAGCGTGTAGGTGCCTGCCTCAGGGACGCTGATCAGCGCCTCGCCCAGCTCCATGCCGCTGCCGGTGATGAATTCCGTCTCTTCGCCGCCCTGCTTAGTCAGGGTAAATACGGCTCCGGCCAGACCGATACCGGTATCCGTGCCGAGATCCACCTTCTTCAGCACGAAGCCGACCGGCGTATACTTTTCTTCTCCATTCAAGGTATTGGTGATCACCAGACCCGCGGCATCCTCGGAATAGGATACGGTATAGCCCTTAGCGCTGGCGCCGCCCTCTTCCACTGCCGTTCCGTTCACCGTTTCCTTTACGGAATAGGTCACGGGGTACTCGGTGCCGTCCACCAGCTCGTAGGCCGGAAGCTCCAGGGTCAGGGAATAGGCTCCGGAGGCACCCTTCACCAGGATGTAGCCTTCGCCGTCATCGGTGACTCCGTTCACCGTCTTGTACAGCTTGAAGTTGACGCTGCCGGCAGGGCGGATCGCCTCAAAGCCTGTGTCATCCCAGATCTTCGTGACGGAGAAGGTCTTCCGGAGGGTATTCGTCGCGGAAAGGCCGTCCGCGGAGTAGGAGACCTTGTAGCCGTCCTTGGTCACGCCGCCCTCTGCCAGCTCCTTGACCGTGACCGTACCGTCATCGTCGGTCTCTTCCAGCTCCCTGACACTGTAGCTGACGCTCTTTCCGTCCTCCACGGCAGGAAGGCTCTCGACCTTGGTCCAGGTGTTCCCGCTGCCGCTCAGCTCGATGATCTTACCTTCTACCTTCACGGCAGTTCCGCCGTCAACGCTCTTGTACAGCTGGTATTTCACGGAAGCAGGCCGCTTCTCCGCGGCGTCAGAGCCGTCTGCCCAGACCTTCGTGAAGGTCACTTCTTCGGATTTGGGAGTATTGGTAATATTGAGCGTCCCGGTCTTTCCGGTGGCATCCGCCGTGAAATCGCTGCTGGCCGCCAGAGGCGAGCCCTCCTTCACGGATTCGATGCTCAGCTCATACGTGGGGACCCATTTGCCGGCATCCTCATCATATTCCGTCTTTGCCAGCGTCTTGATGACCGTGACCGTATAGGTCTTGCCGTCCTGATAACCGGCAGGGGCCGTCTCCGTCAGGATATACGTGCCTTCCTCGGTGATCGTGAAGCTTGCCGCGCCGGCCGCGTCGGTCTCTGCCGTCGCGGGGACCGCAGCGCCGTCCTTTAACAGCCGGAATTCCACGCCCTTCAGGGCGCCGCCGGTCAATGCATCCTTCTTCAGAATGCTGAGGTCGATGCTGTTGACCACAGGGGCCGTTTCAACGGTATTGGTCACGTCATAGCCGTCGACCTCCGCGCTGTAGCCCTTTACCGCGTCCTCGGTGATGCTGTACGTGATCAGATTGCCGTCAACATCATACTTTCTCAGACCGTCGAATTTCCAGGACCAGCCATCCTCGGCGGTGACCGTCAGGCTGTCGCCGACCTTCGTCTTGTCGGAGCCGGTGCCCTGATACAGGGTGATCACAAGGGAATCCGGTCTGGTCACATCGGCAAATTCCGTATCACCGGACCAGGTCTTGCTGCCGCTGATGCTCATCAGCTCGATATTGGTGATGTCATAGCCATCTACAACAGGCTCATAGCCATCCACCGTCAGCTCTTCGACCGTATACTTGATCTCTTTGCCGTCCTTATACTGATAAAGATCGGTAAATGCATACTTCCAATCCTCGGAGGCATCAGTGTCAACGGTATCCTCGACCACCACTTCGTTTCCGATCTTTCCTACCAGCTTAACGGTGATCTTTGCGGGCCGCTTGGTGCTTTCCGTGTCGCGCCAGGTCTTGGTGCCCTTCACCTCTACCGTGCTCGGGGTGTGAGAGTTCTCGGCGATGGTCTTATTGCCGTCAGCCGCCTCCTTATAGGCAGGCGTATCATAGTACTCGTCGTAGGTACCGGTGGAGGTGATCTCTTCTCCGTCGGCATCCAGCTCAATGATGCTGTAAACGTACGGCTTGCCGTCCTTATGGGTCGGGAACTCCCCGTCAAGCGTGAGGGTCCAGGTGTTCGAGGCCGTCTGAGGCTTCCCGATGGTATAGACCTTCTTCTCGCTGCCGTCCATGATGAATTCCGCAGCACCGCCTTCGATCTGCCTGCTCAGGTGGAAGGAAACGGCGTCGGGTCTCCTGCCGTCTCTGTCGGAATCATCGTCCCAGACCTTGGTAAGGGTAAGGCCGGTCGTCTTAGTCTCGTCCTCGACCGTCAGGATTTCGGGGAAAGCGCCGTCGGGAGTGCCGGCAGTCAGCTGATATACGGCCCGCCAAAGGCCGGTGTCCGCATCCTTTTCCGCCGACACGGCGACCTTTTCGATCACCACCACGTACGCGGCGGTATTCATCTTATAGCCCTCAGGGGCCTCGGTCTCCTTGATCACGTAGGTACCCTGATCAGAGTCCTTGCTGAAGGTATAGGAGGCCGTGCCGTCGGCACCGGTCGCATCCAGCTTCTTGAACTCCGTGGTCCCGTCTGCTTCAAATATCGTAAAGACCGCGCCCTTCAGCGGGTTCTTGGTTACGGAATCGACCTTCTTCACCGTCACGGTGACCGGCTTCAGGTCATCCTCGCCGGGCGTCAGGGTATTCTTGACGTCGTAGCCGGTCACCTCAGACGTATAACCGGCAATATCGGTCTCGATCACCTTGTACTCAAGCTTCACACCGTCGCGGTATTTCGGCAGGGCTTCAAAGCTGAAGCTCCATTTGCCGCTCACGGGGCTCACCTTCACCGGGTTCACCAGACCGGTCTGTTCCACCAGCGTCTCGGTGCCTCCGGAGACCTCTACCAGCTTGATCTCGATCTCTTCAGGTCTCTCATAGCCGTCCAGATCCGTGAAATCGCTGTCGGCCCAGGTCTTTTCGCCGGAAATATCTACCGTAACCGGGCTGTTCTTTACCGTCAGCTTATTATCGGCATAGTCTGCACTGTCCGCGGCCGGGCTTCCGGTCCGGACCGACTTGATGATCAGACTGCCCTTGCTGACGTATTCGCCGGATACGCTGTCATACACAGGTTCGGCTAATTCGGAGGCCTCCACCGTGATGGTGTAGACCGTACTGTTCTTGACGTAACCCGTGGGAGCCTTCGTCTCCGTCAGGGTATACACACCGGGCTCCGTGAAGCTGATCGCTGCGGTGCCGTCGCTTTTCGTTTTATAGTTCTCGCCGGAGGCCTCGCCGGACTTGACCAGAGAGAACTCTGCGCCGCTAAGGCCCGTTCCGGTGGAGGTGGCGGCGTCGGTCTTCTTCAGGGTCAGTTCGGCATCGGTATATTCTCCGGGAACAGGAGTCAGCGTCAGCTTACCGTTGTTGCCCAGATAGTTTGTCACAAGCTTGTCTGCGCCGGTGAAATTGCACTCGCCGGCATTCGAAGCAGTATTGGTCGTATTTACGGTCTTGGCCACGTTGACCAGGTTCTTGTTCCCGAACCGCTCATGAATAATATAGCTGCCGTCCGTCTGCTTCACGTAGAAATGCGGGTTATCCGGCTGCGGCTCATAAGTACTTTCCGCAATGCCCTTGCTCGCTCCGGAGTTGAAATCGCTGCAGTAGAGGATCCCATCCGCAGCAGCGGCCGCCTTCAGCGCATCCTCCGTGGGACGGACGTTATAGGTAAGCTTGATGGGAGAGACGTCGGTATAGCTGACGCTGTCTCCGTTCCGTACCTTATCAAACAGCGGCAGGACCTCGGCGCTGACTTCCCAGGTAACAGTTTCCGGATCGGCCTTCTTGTCCACGATCAGAATGAGCTTCTCATCGGCAGTCGTGTAAACAAACTTCTTGGCGGAAGCATCGCTCTTCGCGCTGTTATAGCTCAGCGTATAGGTCTTGGCCGAGGCACCGGTCCCTACCGTAGCGGTAAAGCTCGTCGCGGCGTCCGCGGTCACGTCCATGCCGGCTCCCAGCGTATCGGTTATCGTCACGCCGCCGAACGTTCCGGTCACCTGCGGATCGAACACCACCGGGTAGGTGACCTTGCGGGTCTCCTTCTTTACGGCATTCGCCAGATCTGCGAAGGCCTCGCTTAAGCCGCTCTCCGTCGTTGCCTGATAGTAATAGCTGTCCGTGGTATAGATGAATTTATTGCCTGCCTTGGGAGCGTAAGCCGCCAGTTCGCCGGTAGCCAGGCTGTTCAAATTACTGACGATCGTCGAGAGATTATAGTCCTTAACGTTGATCTGAACAGAATCCTTCAGTTTTCTGACGTTAGAGTTTTTATTCCACAGCTCATTCCCGTCTTCGCTGTAGGTCTCCAGCAAAAGCTTGGGAGCCAGCAGCACCGGCGCATATTCGTCTGAGGCATCCGTGCTCAGGCCCACGGTAAAGAACTGGGTCTCAATGGAGCTGTCATTCTTACCGCCGACCAGAGGGTTGTAGTCCCTATACTTGGCGGTCAGCTGATCCTTCCAGTAGGCGGCCGTCAAAATGGTCCGCGGGATGATGTTCTGCTGCTGGGCAACGGTCGGGACAGAGCCGCTCGCCTTGACCGTATTATTTTTACCGTCTGCGATTTGCGGTTTGATGATGTCTGCTGCCGTATTATTATAAGCAGCATTTGCCGCGCCGTCCGTCAGCAGGAAGACGTAAGGGGTGATCTTCGTCGTGGCCCGGGTCTTTCCCGTCCCCATCTCCTTATCGATAGTGCCGATGAGGTGATTGATCCCGTAATAGATCGCGCCCTGCGTATAGGTTCCCGTTCCGGACTGCTTCGATGCGCCGCTCCCCGATACGGTCGTGCCCTTGCTGTTTTTTACACCGGTAGCCACACTGATGTTAAAACTGGTGCTTTTGCTGGTCGAATTCTCCGTAAGATACTTGCCGTTATTGCCGGGCGTATAGGAATCCAACGGAAGCAGCACCTTAAAGTTGCTCGGGTTATAACCGTCGAAGACCAGCACCTCCACCCGGTTTTCCTTATTGGCAGAGAAAATGATCTCCAGCGACTCGTTGGCGGCATCCACCATCGTTTTCTCACGGGTCTGCTTGGTCTTTCCGTCGGCGCCAATGATATCGGTACCGTCGGCGCCAGCCATGGAAACCGTATTATCCAGGATCAGCAGGACGTCGCCGCGGTTCTGCACCGTGGCGGAGCCCTCCTCTACGCTTTCATAGACCTGGCCCACGGTGGAGAGCGTGACGTCGAAGGACGGTACCGTCTTGGAGCTGTTCACCCGCACCGTCTTGTCCGTCCACACACGGCCGTCGCCGCCTTCGGTCTTAAAGCGGCCGTCAGCGCCGCCCACCGGCGGCGTATCCGTCGCGGGGTCTGCTGCCGCCTCAACGATATAGTATTTCCCGTCGATCTGAACGAAGCTCGGAGTATCGCCTCCCGCCGCATTGATCCGCCGCGCGGGCATCAGACCCACGATCATCGCGGCACACAGCAGTAAAGCCAAGCATCTTCTATACATTTTCTACCTCCATCAGTAAAAGAGTCGATAAAATCTTGTTCAGTTCTCGGTTACGGCAAACACTCCGTCCCCTTCCTTCCGTGATGGGCGGCAACACCGCGCATCCGTTGGGACAAGGAGAAAAATCGTACTGCAGCGACAGGGAAAAACCGACCGGCAGCGGATTTTTTGAACACAAAAAACAACGTGTTGCCCAATAACACGCTTTTATCATACACTAACCGAGCGACAATATCAAGGAGATTTTCGTGAAATCCGCGCTTTCGGATCCGGGTATTCTTGCTGCGCGGATTCGTTTCCGGCGATTTATTCTCTCGCGTTTCCGATGATCCCCTTACGGTCCTCTTTGCGGCACAGGATCACGGCGATCGCCGCGCAGACCGCCTCGAATACGCCGAAGGTATACCAGACGCTGTCCTTGCCGAAGATCATCGGCAGCAGCAGGATCACCGCGCTGTTGATCACGAAGCTGCGCAGCACGTTGATGACCAGCGCCGACCGGGTGCGGGTGGTGGAATACAGATAGCCGGAAATGATGACTGTGACCGACTGCACCACGAAGCCCCAGGAGTAGCGGGGATAGGCATAGACGGCCTGAGCCGCCGTGGCGCCGTCCACGCCGAACAGTGCGCAGATCTTCTCCCACAGAAGCCACATCAGGAAAAACAGGACCAGTGAGCCGGAAAATCCGATACCCATGGCCGCCCGGAAATAGTATTTCAGGTCCTTTTCGTTCCCGGCGCCGTAGCAGCGGCCCAGCAGCGGCTGCGCGCCCTCGGAGGTCCCCAGGAAGATCGCCACCGTGAAGCAGGCGGCATAGCAAAGCACCGAGTAAGCGTTAAGGTCCGCGTCACCCAGCATTTTGATGATCACGATATTGGTGAGCACGGTAGACAGCGGCACGGAGAACTGCGCTACGCATTCCGGCAGGCCTCTCAGGAGGATCTTCCCCAGCAGCGCCTTGGCGTCCTTCGGGCGAACGGGCTTCAGGCTCCCCTTCTTGAACAGGAAATGGGTCAGTACGATCAGAAAGCCCACCGTCTGCGCCACGCCGGTGGCGATGGCCGCGCCCTTCAGCCCCATTTGCAGAGGATAAATGCAGAGCCAGTCACCGAAAATGTTCAGGCTCGTGGCCGTGACCGTGCTGATGCTGACCAGGGCGGGCGCGCCGTCGTTGCGGCAGAAGCCGCCCAGCAGCGTGCAGAAGCCGCAGGTCGGGAGGAACGCGCAATACCAGAAGAGGTAGTCGTAGGTCAGCTGAAAGTAGGTCTCATTGGCGCCCAGCAGCCGGACCATCTGTTTGGTGAAGCAGGTCCCCAGCACCGTGAACACCAGGCAAATGCCGAAGCCGACCATCACCGACAGGCCGAAGACCTCCTCGGCGCCCTTCCGGTCGCCTCTGCCGATGCGGATCGCCGTGACCGTCAGGCCTCCCACCATGGCCAGCATGAGGAAGGCGTTAAAAAACATGATAAAGGGGAAGGCGAGATTTACCGCGCCCAGGGCGTCGCTGCCAACACCTCTTCCCACGAATATTCCGTCTACGATCGTAAATAAAAAGATGCTGACCGCGCTGAGCACGGAGGGCACCAGATAACGGGCAAGTTCTTTACTGCGTTGGGAGCTCAATGATCTTTCTCCTTAACGAAAAATAAGGGGCAGGATCCCTCCTGCCCCCTATCGCCTTGAATTAAACCAGTTCCAGTACCACCATCATGGCAGCGTCGCCGCGACGGGGACCGATTTTGGTGATGCGGGTGTAACCGCCGTTACGGTTCACGTACTTGGGCGCGATCTCATCGAACATCTTCGCCACAACGTCAACGTCAACCATCTTGCGGCCCTTAGCATCGGGGGTCTTCGCACCGTAGAGATACTGCAGCATCTCACGACGGGCGTGCAGACGGGAAGGGCTGTCCTTCTTGATGGTCTTCTCGATCTCCTCGAATTCAACGACCTTCTTGCCGTCAACTTCGGTCTTGATGCGATTGCCATCCTTATCCTTCTTCGCGACCTTTACCTTAACGGTCAGGGTCTCGAAGTTATCTTTTTCCTTAACGGCAAGAGCGATATACTTCTCAGCAATCTTCTTGACTTCCTTCGCTCTGGTCTCGGTGGTCTCGATCTTTCCGTTTAACAGCAGCGAGGTGGTAAGATTTCTGAGCATGGCTTTGCGCTGGCTTGCAGTTCTACCAAGCTTTCTATACTGTGCCATTTAAAATTTCCTCCGAAATGTGCCTTATTCTTCAGGAGCGGTGCTCAGCTCAAGGCCCAGCTCCTTTAATTTAGCAAGGACTTCTTCCAAAGACTTCCGGCCCAGGTTGCGGACCTTCATCATATCGTCAGCAGTCTTTGCACACAGTTCTTCCACTGTGTTGATACCGGCTCTCTTCAGGCAGTTGAAGGATCTCACGGAAAGCTCCAGTTCGTCGATATTCATCTCCAGAACCTTTTCCTTCTCGGAATTTTCCTTCTCTACCATGATCTCCGCGGCCTTTGCGCTCTCAGACAGATTGATAAAGAGACTCAGGTGTTCGCTCATGACCTTGGCAGCCAGGCTTACCGCATCATCGGGAGCCAGAGTACCGTTGGTCCAGATCTCCAGGGTCAGTTTGTCGAAATCGGTGATCTTGCCGACACGGGTGTTCTCTACGGTAGCATTTACCCGCTCGATGGGGGTGTAAATGGAGTCTACCGCGATAGCGCCGATGGGAAGATCCTCGGTCTTATTGCGCTCGGCACTGACGTAGCCGCGCCCTTTGGTAATGGTGATTTCAGCCGTAAAATGAGTATCTGCTCCGCCGCTGCAGGTAGCGATGACCAGGTCGGGGTTGACAATTTCCAGATCGTTGTCCAGCTTGATGTCACCGGCGGTCACAACGCCTACGCCGCGGAAGTCGATATAGCCCATCTTAGGTTCCACAGAATCACTGTTGCTCTTGATAGCCAGTCTCTTCAGGTTCAGAACGATCTCGGTCACATCCTCCTTCACACCGGGGATGGTGGTGAATTCATGAAGGACACCGCCGAACTTAACCTGGCTGACAGCTACTCCGGGAAGAGAGGAGAGCATGATCCGACGAAGGGAGTTACCCAGGGTGGTGCCATACCCTCTTTCCAAAGGTTCAACTACGAAACGACCGTATTTTTTATCTTCGGAAATCTCTGCAATCTCAATGTTGGGCTTTTCAAAATCTAACATTCGTACTCCTTCCGGACTATACAGAGCTACCCCTATTACTTGGAGTACAACTCAACGATAAGCATTTCGTCTACCGGGATATCAATCATTTCGCGGGTGGGCAGCTGCAGTACGGAAACCTTCAGGTTCTCCAGGCTGCTTTCCAGCCAGGCAGCAACAGCGCGGCCGCCGGCCATCTCCACGATATCCTTGAATCTCTGGGAGTCTTTTGCTTTCTCCTTGATTTCGATCACATCGCCCGCCTTGACCAGGTAAGAGGGGATGTTCACGCATTTGCCGTTAACCAGAACGTTTCTGTGATCAACGATCTGACGGGCCTCCATGCGGGTGCGGGCAAGGCCGGCACGGAACAGCACATTGTCCAGTCTCGTTTCCAGCAGGATCAGCAGGTTCTCACCAACCATACCCTTCATGGAAGAGGCTTTGTCGTAGTAATTTCTAAAAGGCTTCTCTAATACACCGTAGATGAACTTAGCCTTCTGCTTTTCGCGCAGCTGCAGGCCGTATTCGCTCATCTTCTTATTGGCTCTCTTGGACTGACGACGAGACTTCTTGTCGATACCTAAATAAACAGGATCGAGATCAAGGGATCTGCATCTTTTAAGAACAGGAACACGATTGATTGCCACTTTAGTCCACCTCCATTAAACTCTTCTGCGCTTCGGAGGACGGCAGCCGTTGTGAGGAACGGGAGTCACATCCTGGATGCTGATGACTTCGAGGCCAGCGGCCTGAAGAGCCCGAATTGCAGCTTCGCGGCCCGAACCGGGGCCCTTTACAAAAACGTCGACGGTCTTAAGTCCATGTACTAAAGCGGCTTTGGTAGCAGTTTCCGCTGCCATCTGAGCTGCATAAGGAGTAGATTTCCTTGAACCTCTAAAACCAAGTCCGCCGGCACTGGCCCACGACAACGCGTTACCCTGAGTATCGGTTAAGGTAACGATCGTGTTGTTGAAGGATGCCTGAATATGCGCCTGGCCACGTTCAACGTTTTTCTTGACACGCTTTTTAGTCACTTTTTTTGCTGACGCTTGCTTTGCCATTTAAAACTAACCTTCCCTTATTGGGTTCCTTTCATAAAATGTTCGTCCGCAAACAGAAGATTACTTCTTCTTGTTCGCTACAGTCTTCTTCGGTCCCTTACGAGTGCGAGCGTTGTTCTTGGTATTCTGACCGCGAACAGGCAGGCCTCTTCTATGGCGGATGCCGCGATAGCAACCGATTTCCTGGAGCCGCTTGATGTTGAACGCGATCTCACGACGGAGATCACCTTCCACCAGCTGGGTCTCATCAATGACCTTGACGATTCTTGCGACTTCGTCATCGGTCAGATCCTTGACCCGGGTGTTGGGATCAACTTCAGCTTCCTTCAGGATACGGTTGGAACTGGACACGCCGATGCCATAGATGTAGGTCAGGCCGATCTCGACACGCTTTTCTCTCGGTAAGTCAACACCAGAAATACGAGCCATGTGTACTTATTCCTCCCTTATTTATTAACCCTGTCTCTGCTTATGCTTGGGGTTTTCGCAAATGATACGGATGCTGCCCTTGCGCTTAATGACCTTGCATTTCTCACAAATAGGCTTTACAGAAGATCTAACTTTCATGGTTTAATTCTCCTTCACAGCGGTGCGCACAAAACGCGCATCTATTAATGTAGCATAAAAAGTGCCAGGCTGCAAGCACTTTTTACTTATCCCGCCAACTGATTCTGCCCTTGCTTAAGTCGTAGGGAGAAAGCTCCACCGTCACCTTATCACCGGGCAGAATGCGAATGTAATTCATCCTCAGCTTCCCGCTGATGTGGGCCAGGATCTCATGGCCGTTCTCCAACTCCACGCGGAACATGGCATTGGGCAGCTTCTCGATCACTTTGCCCTCCAGTGCGATAACATCATTCTTCGCCATCTACATCTCCTTAAGTTTACTTCCTTCCCCCGGGAAGGGAAAGGATCTCCGGCTCGCCGTCCGTTACGAGGATCGTGTTCTCATAATGTGCGGAAGGCTTTCCGTCAGCGGTAACCACCGTCCAATCGTCATCCAAGACTCTTACGGCGTAGGTTCCCAGGTTAATCATGGGTTCAATAGCCAGGGTCATACCCTTTCTCAGGCGAATGCCCCGAGATCGCTGCCGGAAATTCGGAATTTCCGGATCCTCGTGCATCCTCCGGCCGATGCCGTGTCCCACCAGATCCTCAACGATGCCGTAGCCGAAGGGCTCTACGTAATCCGCGATCGCATTGGAAATGTCATGCAGATGGGCACCATCGACAGCCTGGGCGATCCCGGCAAAGAAAGCATCCTCCGTTACCTTCACCAGCTGGCGGAGCTCAGGCTTCCCTTCGCCGATGATGTAGCTTCTGGCCGCATCGGACTGGTAGCCCTTGTAGATCAGGCCGGCGTCCAGGCTGACCAGGTCGCCCTCCTTCAGGATGTGATGCTTCTGGGGGATCCCGTGGACGACTTCCTCGTTCACGGAAACACAAATGGAGGCAGGGTAGCCGTTATAGTGCAGAAAGGAGGGAATGCAGCCCTTGGCGCGAATCAGCTTCTCGCCGAGGATATCCACTTCCTTCGTGCTCATTCCGGGCTTCAGGGCTTCCTTCAGCCGGTCATGAACCTCCGCCAGGATCTCTCCCGCGGCACGCATAAGAGCGATCTCCTGCTCCGATTTAATGGTTACAGCCATATCAGTCCCCTAATTTTTCCACAATGTCGGCAAATACCTTGTCCATGGGCTGGGAGCCGTCAATGGCAGCTTCCTTGCCCCGTTCGCGGTAGTAAGCGACAATGGGTTCTGTCTGTTCATGGTACACGTTCAGGCGATTCAGCACCGTTTCCGGCTTGTCATCGGCTCGCTGTACCACGGGGCCGCCGCAGCGGTCGCAGACGCCTTCCACGAGAGGCGGCATGACGTCGACGTTGTAGCTGGCGCCGCACACGGAGCAGACCCGTCTGCCGGCCATCCGATCAACGATCAGTTTGTCATCGACCATCAGGTGGACCGCATAGTCGATCTCTTCGCCGTTTTCGGCTAAAGCCGCGGAGAGGGCCGCAGCCTGGGACAGATTCCGGGGGAATCCGTCCAGGATGTAGCCTTTCTCGCAGTCTGCAGCCTTCAAGCGGTCAAGCACCAGATCAACTGTAAGTTCATCCGGGACCAAAAGGCCCTGATCCATATAGGTCCTGGCTTTCCGGCCAAGCTCAGTGTCGTTCTTCATGTTCTCGCGGAAGATGTCTCCCGTGGAAATGTGCGGGATGCCGTATTTGTCGACAAGCCGCTTGGCATGAGTTCCTTTGCCGGCGCCGGGCGCTCCTAAAAGAATCAGTTTCATATCTCACTCCTCAGTCATTCAGGAAGCCCTTATAGCTGCGAACGGTCATCATGGACTCGATCTGCTTTAAGGTTTCAAGAATAACACCGACGATAATGATCAGGGAGGTGCCGAAGAAGCAAAGAGAGCTTCCGACGCCGAAGATACCCGTCATGATGATGGGGATGATCGCCACGATCGCCAGTCCGCATACACCGATGAATACGATGTAGTTCAGGATCTTGTTGAGATAATCGCTGGTGGGCTTGCCGGGACGGATACCCGGGATAAAGCCGCCCTGCTTCTTCATGTTGTTCGCGATCTCCACCGGGTTGAAGGTGATGGAGGTGTAGAAGTAAGCAAAGACTACCAGCAGGATCAGATAAACCAGAAGGCCGATGGTGTAGATCGGTTCCTTCGGGTTGCACCAGAAGCTCTGAGTGAGAGCCTTGATGATGTGCCCGCCCACGGAGGTGGGCTTGCTGATGTCCTTTCCGGCAAATCCGGCGATCATGGCCGGAACGGAAAGCAGAGAGCTGGCGAAGATCACGGGGATAACACCGGCGGTATTGACCTTGATGGGGATATTGGAGGTCTGGCCTCCCACCATCTTCCGGCCCGCCATCTTCTTGGCGTACTGTACGGCCACTCTTCTCTCGCCGTCCTGCAGATAGATGGTGAAGACCACCAGAGCTACCAGCAGTACCAGGATCAGCAGCGCGATCAGGATGCCCAGCGTCGCGCCCTTGCCCTGTACGAAGGTGCTGTACAGGACTCTGAAGTCCTCAGGCAGGCTGCAGAGGATGTTGACCAGCAGCAGGATGGAAATGCCGTTGCCGATACCCTTCTCGGAGATACGTTCGCCGATCCACATCAGGGCAGTGGAGCCGGCCGTCATGATGATACCCACCATGGCCACGTTGTACCAGGTGTAATCATTCAGATAGCTGCTGCCAAAGCCGATGGCCATGGAAACGGACTGGATCAGAGCAAGAGCCACGGTCAGATACCGGGTGATCTTGTTGATGGCCTTCTTTCCCTCTTCACCCTCCTTGGACAGCTCTTCCAGACGCTTGAAGGCGATGGTCAGCAGCTGCACCACGATGGAGGAGGTGATGTACGGAGAAATGCTCAGTGCGAAGATAGACATCGTACTTAAGGAGTTGCCGGTGATCACATTGAAGAAGTTGAAGGCACTGGCGTTCATGCTGGACAGCACGGCCTTCACGTAGGCAATGTTGATACCGGGCGTTGCGATCTGGCAGCCGATGCGAACGACGACCACCAGAAGCAGCGTGTAAAGAAGACGCTTACGAATTTCAGTGATTTTCAGCGCGTTCAGGATGTTTTTAAACATGGAAACCTCCCGTCTTACTGAATTTCAACCGTACCGCCTGCTGCTTCAATCTTGCTCTTTGCGCCTTCGCTGACAAGGACATCACGAACCGTGAACTTCTTGGTCAGCTCGCCGCCGCCCAACAGCTTAATGCCGTCCTGGGGGTTCTTCACAAGGCCGGAGCACAGGATGGTCTCTTCGGTGATCAGAGCGCCGTCTTCGAATTTGTCCTGCAGAGCGCCGACGTTCAGGGCGACGTAGCTGCGGGAGTTGACGTTGGTGAATCCGCGCTTAGGCAGACGGCGGAACAGAGGCATCTGACCGCCTTCAAAGCCGGGGCGAGGTGCGCCGGAACGGGCCTTCTGGCCCTTGTGTCCCTTACCGGCGGTCTTGCCGTTTCCGGAAGCATGGCCGCGGCCGCGTCTGAAGTTATCGTTGTGGGTAGAGCCCTCAGCAGGCTGTAAGTTGGATAAGTTCATCATTCCTCGACCTCCTCAACCTTTACCAGATGGTTCACGTGCCAGATCATGCCGCGAACAGCACCGTTATCCGGCAGGGTGACCGTCTTGTGTAATTTGCTAAGCCCAAGAGCTTCGACCGTAGCTCTCTGCTTGGGGATAGCACCGATAGGAGACTTTACCAAGGTAACCTTTAATTCCTTTGCCATTGTTTGTTCCTCCTACACTCAGCCCAGGATTTCCTCAACAGACTTGCCGCGCAGGCGGGCGATCTGTTCGGGAGTGTACATGCTGGTCAGACCGGCAATAGCCGCCAGCACTACGTTGTGCTTATTGTTGGAACCCAGAGACTTGGTACGGATGTTCCGGATACCGGCCTTTTCCATGACCGCACGGGCAGGGCCGCCGGCGATAACACCGGTACCTTCGGGAGCGCGCTTCAGCATTACGGTAGCGGAACCGAATTTGCCGATGAAGTCATGAGGAACGGAGCCGTTCTCATCCATAGGGATCGTTACGATGTGACGCATAGCGGATTCCTTGGCCTTGCGGATGGCTTCGGGAACTTCCTTAGCCTTACCGATGCCGGCGCCAACGTGACCGTTGCCGTCGCCTACCACTACCAGAGCGGCAAAGCGGGCGTTGCGGCCACCCTTAACGGTCTTGGACACACGTCTCAGTTCCACCATGGTATCCGTTAATTCCAGAGTATTGGGATTGATAATCTCGCGTTTCATTGCATGTCCCCCCTTAGAACTTCAGTCCGGCTTCGCGGGCCGCATCGGCCAGAGCCTTGATTTTTCCGTGATACAGGAAACCGCCGCGGTCAAATACGACCTCAGTGATACCGGCTTCCAGAGCACGCTTGGCAACCAGAGTTCCTACGTAGGACGCAGCCGCTACAGTGTTGGTGTTCTCCAGCTCTGCCTTCACGGCCTTCTCGGTGGTGGAAGCAGCTGCCAGGGTCTTCTGAGCGTCATCGTCGATGATCTGAGCATACATATGCTCGTTGCTGCGGAATACAGCCAGACGGGGTCTTTCGGCAGTACCGGCAAAGCGGTTGCGAATTCTCTGGTGTTTTTTAATACGATTTTCTTTTTTGGAATCTTTACTTACCATATCGCACCTCCTTATTTCTTACCGGCCTTACCAACCTTGCGGCGGATGGTCTCATCAATGTACTTGATGCCCTTGCCCTTATAAGGCTCCGGACCTCTCTTGCTGCGGATCTCGGCGGCGTACTGGCCGACCTTTTCCTTATCGATGCCCTTGATGATGATCTTGTTGGCATCCACGGAAGACTCGATACCCTCAGGGTCGGTCATCACAACGGGGTGAGAATAACCCAGGGTAAGGGTCAGCTCCTTGCCGGACTTGGCGGCACGGTAACCGACACCGTTGATCTCCAGCGTCTTCGTAAAGCCTTCGGATACACCGATGATCATGTTGTTGATCAGGGTACGGGTCAGGCCGTGGAGAGCCTTCATCTGCTTCAGATCGTTGGGACGGCTGACGGTGACGACAGCGCCTTCGACCTTGATCTCCATAGCCGTGTGAAGATTCCGCACCAGGGTACCCTTGGGTCCCTTAACCGTCACTTTATTATTTTCTGCAACATCCACGGTAACACCGGCGGGAATTGCGATGGGCGTTCTACCAATTCGTGACATTTCGCCTTATTCCTCCAAATTCATTTAGTCGTAAACTTACCAGATGTAAGCAAGAACTTCCCCGCCAACGTTAGCCTTGCGGGCTTCCTTGTCGGTAAGGATACCGGCGTTGGTGGACACGATAGCGATCCCCAGACCACCCAGGACCTTGGGCATCTCCTCGGCATTGGCGTATACACGCAGGCCGGGCTTGGAGATACGGGAAAGGCCATGGATAACCTTTTCGTTCTTGTCACTGCCGTATTTCAGGGTGATCACAATGTTCTTCTGAACGCCTTCACCCTGGACCTCGAAGGACTTGATGTAGCCCTCCTTGTCCAGGATCTCAGCGATCGCAAGCTTGATCTTGGAGGCAGGAACCTCTACGGTATCATGCTTCGCCGTGTTAGCATTGCGAATTCTCGTGAGCATATCAGCGATAGGATCAGTCATAACAGCCATTTTCGTTTCCTCCCTTCAATTACCAGCTGGCCTTGCGTACTCCGGGAATCTCGCCCTTGTAGGCCAGTTCGCGGAAGCAAACTCTGCAGATACCGTACTTCTTCAGCACGGAGTGAGGACGGCCGCACAGACGGCAGCGGGTATAGGCTCTGGTGGAGAACTTAGGAGCGCGCTGCTGCTTAAGCTTCATTGATAATTTAGCCATGTTTTCTCTCCTCTCAGTTCTTCGCAAAAGGCATGTTGAAGAGGGTCAGAAGTTCTCTGGCTTCTTCATCGGTCTTGGCAGTGGTCACCACGATGATGTCCATGCCGCGGGTCTTATCGATCTTATCGTACTCGATTTCCGGGAAAATCAGCTGCTCCTTGATGCCCAGGGCGTAGTTGCCTCTGCCGTCAAAAGCGTTGGGGTTCACACCGCGGAAGTCACGTACGCGAGGCAGAGCCAGGTTGACCAGACGGTCCATGAACTCGTACATCTTGTCGCCGCGCAGCGTGACCTTGCAGCCGATCTTCATGCCTTCACGGATCTTGAAGTTAGCGATGGACTTCTTGGCGGAGGTAGCCACGGGCTTCTGGCCGGTGATGATCTCCATGTCCTTCATGGCGCTTTCAAGAAGCTTGGCATTTTCCTTGGCTTCGCCAACACCCATATTTACCACGATCTTGTCCAGCTTCGGAACTTCCATGATGTTCTTGTAACCGAACTTCTTGGTCATCGCAGCAACGATCTCGTTGTTGTAGATCTCTTTTAATCTGCTACTCATCACAAACCTCCTTAGTCAAGCTCAACGTTGCCGTCAGCGGTCTTGGCTACGCGGATCTTCTTGCCGTCTTTCTCGGCAAATCCGATGCGGCAGGCCTTGCCGTTCACCAGCACCATCACGTTGGAGGCGTGGATGGAACCCTCGGTGTGGATGATACCGCCGTTGGGATTCTGCTGAGACTGCTTGGTGTGCTTGGTGATCATGTTGGCGCCCTCAACAACAACGCGGTTCTTCGCGTGATCGATGCGGGTCACCTTGCCTTCGCGGCCCTTGTCCTTGCCGGCGATGATACGAACGGTATCGCCGACCTTAATCTTAGACATTGACATATCGCCACCTCCTTACAGTACTTCGGGAGCCAGGGAAACGATCTTCATGAACTGCTTATCACGAAGCTCTCTGGCCACCGGCCCAAAGATACGGGTACCCTTGGGGGTCTTGTCGTCACGGATGATCACAGCGGCATTCTCATCGAACTTGATGTAGGAGCCATCCTTACGACGGGCGCCGTGCTTGGTGCGGACTACAACGGCCTTCACCACGTCACCCTTCTTTACCATACCGCCGGGAGCAGCATCCTTTACACTGGCAACGATCACATCGCCGATATTGGCATATCTGCGAACGGAACCGCCCATAACACGGATGCAAAGGAGTTCTCTAGCGCCGGTATTGTCAGCAACTTTCAGTCTGCTTTCCTGTTGAATCATTTGCTTTCTCCTCCCGGCTTATTTCGCTCTCTCGATGATCTCCACCAGTCTCCATCTCTTGTCCTTGGACAGAGGTCTGGTTTCCATTACCTTTACGGTATCGCCGATACCGCAGGTGTTCTCTTCATCGTGAGCCTTCAGTTTGTAGGTTCTCTTAACGATCTTGCCGTACAGCGGATGTCTTACGTGGTCCTCGATCGCAACAACGATGGTCTTGTCCATCTTATTGCTGACTACCTTACCGGTACGGGTCTTTCTTAAATTTCTCTCTTCCACGTTGTCACCCTCCTTACTCTGCCTTGGCAGCCAGCACGGTCTGAATACGGGCGATGTTCTTGCGAACCTCGGTGATCCGTGCGGTGTTGCTCAGCTGATTGGTCGCATTCTGCATCCGAAGATTGAACAGTTCCTTCTTGGCGGTCGCCAGCTCTTCATTCAGCTCGGCAGCGGTCTTTTCGCTTAATTTCTTTACGTAATCGCTAGTCTTTTTCACTGTTCTTCACCTGCCTTCTGATCAGCCTTGGCAACGATCTTGCACTTGATGGGCAGCTTGTGCATAGCCAGACGAAGGGCTTCCTTAGCGGATTCTTCGGGAACGCCGGCGATCTCGAACAGAACGCGGCCGGGCTTCACAACAGCAACCCAGTATTCAACGGTACCTTTACCGGAACCCATACGGGTCTCAGCGGGCTTCGTGGTAACGGGCTTGTCAGGGAAGATATCGATCCAAACCTGACCGCCACGCTTGGTGTAACGGGTCATGGCCACACGGGCAGCCTCGATCTGATTGGACTTGATCCAGGCGGGTTCCTCGGCCACCAGGCCGTATTCGCCGTAGCTGATCTGGGTGCCGCGGGTGGGCTTTCCGGCCATGGAGCCGCGGAACTGCTTACGACGTTTAACTCTCTTAGGCATTAACATGATTAGTTCTCGCTCCCTTCCTTAACTTTTCTGGCGGGAAGCACTTCACCCTTATAAATCCAGACCTTGACGCCCAGCTTACCGTAGGTGGTATCGGCTTCTGCAAATCCATAATCGATGTCAGCACGAAGAGTCTGAAGCGGGATGGTACCTTCGCTGTAGAACTCGGTGCGGGCGATATCAGCGCCGCCAAGACGTCCGCCGACAGCAGCCTTGATACCCAGAGCGCCGCTCTTCAGAGCTCTGCTCATGTTGGACTTGACCGCGCGGCGATAGCCGACACGGTTCTCCAGCTGCTTGGCGATGTTCTCGGCTACCAGCTGAGCTTCCTTATCGGGACGCTTGATCTCCTTAACGTCGATCAGCAGCTTCTTGGTGGTCAGCTTCTGAACGTCAGCCTTCAGCTTCTCGATGTCAGCGCCGCCCTTGCCGATAACGATACCGGGCTTAGCGGTGAAAACGGTGACCTTCACGCGATCGGAAGCGCGCTCAATGGTGATCTTGGAAACGCCGGATTCGAACAGTCTCTTCTTCAGATACTCACGGATCTTGTGGTCTTCGACGATGTTGTCGGCGAAGCTGGCGCCGGAAGCATACCAGTTGGAATCCCAACCCTTGATCACGCCTACTCTTAAGCCATGAGGATTAACTTTCTGTCCCATTATTACGCCTCCTTCTTCTTCTCATCCAGAACGATGGTGATGTGGCTGATGCGCTTCTCGATGCGATAGGCGCGGCCCTGAGCTCTGGGATGGATTCTCTTCATTGTCGGGCCCTTATTGGCAAAGCACTCCGCAACGTAGAGGTTGGCAACATCGAGACCATTGTTGTTTTCCGCATTGGCAATGGCAGATTTCAGTAACTTGGTGATGATTTCGGAGCCGTACCGGGGATTGTAGCTTACGATAGCCAGAGCAGTCTGAGCATCTTTTCCACGGATGGCGTCTAATACGAAGCAAGCCTTCTGCACAGAAATGCGAGCAAAAGACAGCTTAGCCGAGGGACGGGTGTCCTTCTGTGCATTTCTTTCTCTCTTGATTTGAGATCTATGTCCTTTAGCCATGGATGATTACCTCCTTCCTGCTTACCTTCCGGTGCTCTTTTCGTCCTTACCGTGACCGCGATAGGTCCGGGTAACAACGAACTCACCTAATTTGTGTCCTACCATATCCTCAGTAACATATACCGGCACATGCTTGCGTCCGTCGTGAACGGCAATGGTGTGGCCCACGAAGCTGGGGAAAATGGTGGAACGGCGGGACCAGGTCTTAACAACGGACTTCTGGCCGGCTGCGTTTAATGCGTCGATCTTCTTCATCAGAGATTCGTCTGCGAAGGGTCCTTTCTTTAATGAACGAGCCATGATTTACCTCCTTACTTCACGAGCTTGCCGTCGCGACGTCTCACGATCAGCTTGCTGGACTGCTTCTTGGACTTGCGGGTCTTGTAACCCAGAGCAGGCTTGCCCCAAGGAGTGCTGGGACCGGGACGACCGATGGGTGCCTTACCTTCACCACCGCCATGAGGGTGATCGTTCGGGTTCATAACGGAACCGCGGACGGTAGGACGAACGCCCATGTTGCGCTTGCGGCCGGCCTTACCAAGATTTACCAGGCTGTGCTCGCCGTTGCCGACGATACCGATAGTAGCGCGGCATTCGATGGGAACCATTCTCATTTCACCGGAGGGCAGACGCAGGGTCGCGTATTTGCCTTCCTTGGCCATCAGCTGAGCGGAGCTGCCGGCGGCACGGACCATCTGGCCGCCGCGGCCGGGAACGAGCTCAACGTTGTGGACCTGAGTACCTACGGGGACCGCAGACAGAGGCAGGCAGTTGCCCAGCTTGGCTTCGGCCTGAGGGCCGGACACGATCTCCATGCCGTCGGTCAGTCCTTCGGGAGCCAGGATGTAGGCCTTAACGCCATCCGCATAGCAGATAAGGGCGATATTGGCGGTACGGTTGGGATCGTACTCAACGCCGATGACCTTGGCAGGAATGCCGTCCTTGCTGTTGCGCTTGTAATCGATGATCCTGTACTTGGTGCGGATACCGCCGCCCTGATGTCTTACCGTGATCTTGCCCTGATTGTTCCGTCCGGCATTCTTCTTCAGAGATACCGTCAGAGACTTTTCCGGGGTCTTCTTGGTCACTTCCGCGAAGTCGAGGCCGGTCATCTGTCTTCTGGACGGAGTATAGGGATTATACTTTTTGATGCCCATGATGATTCTTTCTCCTTATTTTTTGTTTTCACGGCGTTGGACTCGCCGTATAAAGGAAGGAGCTTTACAGTCCTTCAAAGAGCTCGATGTCCGCGCTGTCGGCAGTCAGGGAAACGATTGCCTTCTTGGACTGAGCCGTCTTGCCTACGGTCATACCTCTGCGGCGCTTCTTGCCGGCCACGTTGAGGGTGTTGACGGAGGCAACCTTGGTTCCGGCGAAGAGCTTCTCGATAGCGTCCTTCACCTGGATCTTGGTGGCATCGGGATGAACATAGAAGGTGTACTTCTTCTCGGCCATCATGTTCATGCTCTTTTCCGTGATCACGGGACGAAGCACAACGTCATAATACTTAAGGTCTGCCATTATGCGTATACCTCCTCAATCGCTTGAGCAGCGGACTTGGTCACAACAAAGCCGTCGTACTTCAGGATATCGTAGACATTGATGTTGTTCACCTGAGCCGTCTTGACATCGGGAATGTTGCGGGCGGAAAGGATTACGTTATCATCGATCTCGTCCAGGACCACCAGGGCCTTCTTCAGCTTCAGGGCATCCAGAACTGCCTGGAACTTCTTGGTCTTGATTTCATCGAAGGCCAGCTCGTCCACCACAAACAGCTTGGACTCGTTTACACGGCTGGTCAGGGCGCTCTTCAGAGCAGCTCTCTTTTCCTTCTTGTTCAGCTTGAAGCTGTAATCTCTGGGAGTGGGGGCAAATACTACGCCGCCGCCGGTCCACTGAGGAGCACGGGTGGAACCCTGACGGGCGCTGCCGGTACCCTTCTGACGGTAAGGCTTCTTGCCGCCCCCGCTGACTTCGCCGCGGGTCAGGGCCTTCTGAGTGCCCTGACGGTTGTTGGCCAGCTGCTGCACTACAGCCATGTGTACCAGATGCTCGTTAACGTCTACGCCGAAGATCTCGTCTTTCAGCTCGATCTCGCCGACAACGCTGCCTTCCATATTATAAACAGATACTTTAGCCATCGTTACGGTCTCTCCTTTCTTAAGCCTTTACGGTCTCTTTCAAGCTGACCAGAGACTTCTTGGGTCCGGGTACGGAGCCCTTCACCAGGATCAGGTTGTCTTCCGCGTCAACGCGAACGATTTCCAGGTTCTGGATGGTGATGGTCTTGCGGCCCATGTGACCGGCCATCTTCTTGCCCTTCATGACACGGCTGGGATCGGAACTGGAACCGTTGGAACCGGCATGGCGGTGATACTTGGAACCGTGCTTCATCGGACCGCGGCTCAGGCCCCATCTGTGGATGGCACCCTGGAAGCCCTTGCCCTTGGAAGTGGCGGTGGCATCCACCTTGTCGCCGGCGGCGAAGATGTCAGCCTTGATCTCATCGCCCAGCGCATACTCGCCTTCCAGCTTGAATTCCCGCACGAACTGCTTGCAGGAAACGCCGGCCTTGGCGAAGTGGCCCTTCATAGGCTTGGTGGCTCTGGCTTCCTTCTCATCGGCAAAGGCTACCTGAACAGCCTTGTAGCCGTCGTTATCCATGGTCTTGACCTGGGTAACGAAGCAGGGGCCTGCCTGGAGAACCGTTACGGGAGTAAGAGTTCCGTTTTCGTCGAAAATCTGAGTCATTCCGACTTTGGTTGCTAAGATCGCTTTCTTCATTGTTTTCCTCCTACAGCGGAGCACCTCAGTGCTCATACTAGAATTTTTTTGCCCGTGATTTTTTTGCTGTGTTTACTGTTTCGTGTTTTTGCTTTTTACTGGAATTACTTGGTCTTCATCCGGATCTGGATATCAACACCGGCGGGAACTTCCAGAGCGGACAGAGCATTGATCGTCTTCTGATTGGGATTGATGATATCGATCAGTCTCTTATGGGTCCTCTGCTCAAACTGTTCCCGAGAATCCTTATACTTATGAACGGCGCGAAGGATCGTAACGATCTCCTTCTTGGTGGGCAGCGGAACGGGACCGCTGACCTGGGCGTCGGTCTTCTTGACTGCTTCAACGATTTCCGCTGCGCTGCGGTCAACAGACTGATGTTCGTAAGCCTTCAGGGTGATTCTCATGATTTGATTTGCCATAAAAAAAGTCGCCTCCTTTTCGTACTTGTGGAAGTACGACAAGCGGTGACTGTACACGCGTCCGTGTGTGTCCTAAGACCTTGCACACGTTATCTCTGTTTTTCACAGATATTTTTGGTACAGTGACTTGTCGCCAGTTTCCTAACTTGACATTCGCTCCACGGAAAACCTGCCACGGGCGGGCAGCAACCTCGCGCTTCATCGCTATCATGTCACAGCAAGGGTTAATTTATCATAGGGCGTCAGGAAATGCAAGCAGAACTTCACTTAATTTTCTAAGTTTTTTATATCTTTTTGCTTTCGATACCGTCTGTTTTGCCGAATATCGTAAAGTGGTCCCGCGCCCTTCCGCCGAATTTTCCGCGGAAAATGCCGAATTTCATTGTACCGAATCAATAATTGTGCTATAAAGGAGCTGAAAATATACCACAAAGGAGGATTTTATGAAAAACCTCGGTTATTATAATGGTAAATACGGTCTTCTGGAGGAAATGACGGTCCCCATGAACGACCGCGTCTGCTGGTTCGGCGACGGCGTATACGACGCCGGCCCCTGCCGCAACTACAAGATCTTCGCCCTGCAGGAGCACATCGACCGCTTCTTCCGCAGCGCGGCCGCCGTGGACATCGTGATGCCGGTGACCAAGCAGGAGCTGGCCCATTTGCTGAACGACCTGGTGAAGAAGGTCGATACCGGCGATCTGTTCGTGTATTACCAGGTGACCCGCGGCACCGCCATCCGGGATCACTGCTATGAGCGGACCCCCGGCAACCTGTGGATCATGCTGAAGCCGGCGAAGATCACCGACGGCAAGGCCCCCATTTCCTGCATCACGCTGGAGGACACCCGCCATCACCACTGTGACGTGAAGACCCTGAACCTGCTGCCCTCCGTCATCGCCGCGCAGAAGGCCAAGGACGCCGGCTGCACGGAAGCCATCCTGTACCGCCCCGGCGAACGGGTCACCGAATGCGCGCACAGCAACGTGCACATCCTCAAGGACGGCACCCTGATCACCGCGCCGTTAGACAATCTGATCCTGCCCGGCATCGCCAGAGCCCATCTGCTCAAGGCCTGCCGTCAGAACAACGTCCCGATCAGGGAGATCCCCTACACCCTGACCGAGCTGAGAAATGCCGACGAGATCATCGTGACCAGCTCCAGCAAGCTCTGCTACCGCTGCACCACCCTCGACGGCAAGCCCGTCGGCAATAAGGATCCCGAGACCTACGAGCTTCTGCGGAAGACCGTCATCGACGAGTTCACGGAAGCGACTGACTGAATTTCTTCTATATAATAATACACGGCAAATAAGCCGGGGGCCGGAGCTTTCGCTCCGGCCCCCTTGCCGTATCCGCGGCATTTCCCGCATGGGCTGTCCGCCCTCTCGCCTTCTGTCCGGCGGATCAGATCAGCACGCCGTTGCAGTGGTCGATCTCGTGCTGAATGATCTCCGCCGTCCAGCCGGAGAAGCTCTTCAGCTGCGGCTTGAACTTCTCATCCATATACCGGACCGCGATGAACTGATAGCGGCGGCAGGGGCGCACCCCGGCAAGCGACAGGCAGCCCTCCTTCGTCGTGTACTCCTCGCGCTTCTTCACGATCGCCGGATTGTACATGATCAGGCAGGCGCCTCCCGCGTCCACCACGATCACCCGCTTCAGCACGCCGATCATATTTGCCGCAAGACCGACGCATTCGTGCGCGTGGGCCTTCAGCGTATCCGCCAGGTCCTCGCCGATAGACAGGTCCGCCGCCGTAGCCGCCTCGGACATCTTCGCCAGAAACATCGGGTCATGAATGATCTCCCTAACCATAATTACTCCTTTCCCTTTCCGCGGTTTCCCGCCAATTCCTTCGTCAGCGCGTCCAACAGTCCCAGGCAGCCCTCTGATACCTGCCGGTAGGTCAGCTCAAAATCCCCGGAATACCAGGGGTCCGCGACGTCGCCCTCCCATCTGCCGTAGGCAGACAGCAGCTGCAGCTTTCCCTCCGGGTCGCCGCCGAAGACCCGCAGCATGTTCTGCATGTTCCAGCGGTCCATACCGATGATCCGGTCAAAGCGGCGGTAGTCCTCCCGGCGGATCTGCCGGGATCGGTGGTTCCCCATCGGCACCCCGTGCGCCGCCAGCGTCCGGCGGGCCGGCGGATAGATCGGATTGCCCAGCTCCTCGGTGCTGGTCGCCGCCGACTCCGCCTGCACCCGCTGCTCCAGTCCTCTTTCCTCAATCATCATGCGGCAGATGTACTCCGCCATGACGCTGCGGCAAATATTGCCGTGGCAAATAAATAACACGCGTATCATATATTTTTAACTCCTAACTTATCTCGGATTATCTCGGTTTTTCCTTATTTTTCAAGCATTTGCGCACTTTTTCAGTCTGCTGACCTTTTTTCCATATCTCGGCATATTTTGGCTTATCTCGGTATGTTTATTCCATCAAATGGTCTAAAAATTGGTCTAAAATGGTCTATGATTTCAAGTTTAGACCATTCGTTTTTTCTGGTCTAATCGTGGCATAAAATTTTCAAAAATTCTTAGACCACGCCTGATTTTTTAGACCATTACCGATTTCGGCAAATGTTAGAAAATATTTGCCAACCACCAATGGCTGATATTAGCAGATTCTTATGAAAATTTAGACCATTTCATAGACCACTCTTAAATACCATTTAGACCACAAAGCCTTATAAATACTGACTTTTCTGCGTGGTCTAAAGTGAAACTCTCACCGTTTTGATGGTCTAAACTGACTTTCTAAATCTGTCAGTGGCATCCACTTTCATACCCAGCTGCTTCAGCTCTGTCTCAGCCTCTGCCTGCTTCTTAGCAAGCTTCTCAACCTCTTCTCTCGCATCATCCAGCTTAAGATGAGTATAGGTGTTGAGAGTAACGCTGATATCCGAATGTCCCATCAGATACTGAAGTACCTTAGGATTCATTCCGGACTTTGCCATATTAGAGCAGTACGTGTGTCTGCATACATGAGGTGTGATCTTCGGAAGCTGAATGCGATAAATGCTGTTATACTTATCAACTGCGTGCTGGAAGTATTTCTCCCAGTGCATCGCCACCATCGGCTTACCGTCCTTGTCAAAGCAAAGGAAGCCTGAGTAGCCATCAATCATCGGCTCCACCTTAAGCTTAGGTCTTGCCTTGATGATATTCTGAAAGCATTCATACACATCGTCCTGCATCGGAATCACTCTGGTACCGGCGTAGGTTTTCGTAGTATCGATGTAAACCAACGTCCCGGTCTTCTGAAGCTGATGGTCAATATTGATGGTTCTGTTTTCCATGTCCAGATCCTTCAGCGTCAATCCTGTAAACTCCGAAATACGCATCCCTGTCTTAAACAGAATGTACATACCGTCATAATACTTGCAGTAGTGCGCATCGTTTTTAATAAATTCGAGGAAAGTTCTTTCCTGCTTCCTTGTAATGGCCTCACGAGTAACTGCGTCATTTACCAGTACAGTAGCAAGCTGAAATCCAAAAGGATTCTTCCTTAATATATCGTCATCAACTGCCATCTGAAATGCAGGTCTCACAACACCTCTGATAGAATGAATTGCTGAGAAACTCTTTTTATCCTCCTGCTGTAATTTGATGAGCCATTCCTTCGCGTCGGATAATCTGACCTTGTCGATTCTCCTTGCTCCAAAGGGCTCCTTCTCCAGCAGATTGATTACAGTTCCGTAACCTGCTCTGGTTGTATGCTTAACTCCGGTCTTAGTTGCTATATACTTCTTCACAAGCTGAAGAACCGTTAAGCCGCCGCCATCAGGAACAATCATATCATCCAAATCCTTGTTGATTGCCTTCTCCTGATCCCTTAAAGGCGCATTATCTTTTTTGCCGGCTGGAATACTATCAGTAGCCACCAATCTCCAACTGTAAACTGTTTTACGCTTACCGTTTCCATCAATGTATCTATACTTATAGCGTCCATCCGCTTCCTGGCTCTCTCCTGTGCGAAGAATGCGATTTTTACTATCGCGTCTCTTTTCGCTCATTGAACATCGTCTCCTTTCGATTGAGGGAGCCATGCTTGAATATTTATCTAACATAGTTCATAGTATGTATCCGACTATGTATCAATATACTATCACATACACGGCTCATTTTCCACAAGAAAATTGAAAAATTTTTATGAACTCAGATCACATTCATCTGACTGTCCATATATTTTTCAAACTGCTCACGCTTGATCAGTGCTCTGTTTCCGTTCCAGAGGACAAAGTCCTCATCAGAATGCTCCTGAACAAACATCTTCAGCTTCTTGTAACCTATCCCGAAATACTCCGATGCTTCATTCAGCGTTAATGTGTACTTCTGCCACCAAGGCAGCTCTCTTTTTTCGATACCGTTCATCTCAGGCACCTCCCTTCTATCTTCCTAAGCGCCTTTTGACGAGATAATTCCGGTAAAAGCCGAAAAAAGACAAAAAAAATAAGACCTGCAGGTATTTATCTACCCACAGGTCCGCTATGATTAAGTTCTAACAACTCGTTCAACGTCATTCTTACAGCACTTCTTATATTTAGCTCCACTACCGCAAGGACACTTATCATTTGGCTGTGCGCCCTTGTAAAATCGAGGATGAATTATACTATGTATTCCCTCACTTCTAAACTCCAACCTTAGCATGTAAAGAATAATTTCGGATAAGATAACTGCTGTTTTTGTTAATCCCAGACAATCTATAGCAACACTCATCAAAGAATCCTGATAGTTTATTTTCCCTTTCTTCTTCATATCAAATGCCGTTATAATTTGGCTAATACTGTCATACTGTATATTATTATGTCCAATTCCGTTTCTCAGCAATCTGTTAGCCGGAAGTGAAATCATTTTCTGAAATGCTTCAGTTTCATCCAACTTATTAATTCTTGTACCATTATCCAGTCCGCGATACCAACGTAAGTTTCTTGTAAATTTCGGTGAACAATATACATCATCGTATGTAGTAGAGAATGACTGATAATCAGATCTCGTTATTATATTGTCCAAACATACAGGAATCATCAGTAATGATAACAGACTTTCATATGAGTCCTGATAAAATGTTTTTACATCATTAAAAGAACAAGTAGCAATACAGGTATTAGCTCCTTCTTTTTTCTTGAACAAACAATATGTTTCAGCAGGCAATAGATTTGGATAAATTGTCATAAAATCTGAAACAACTTCTATTGTCTTTCTGTATGCAAGAATCAACTCCTCTACGCCACCTATCCCGTCAATAAATGACTGCATAGCTTCTTTATCAATTTGTGTCAGAGCCATTCTTATAGAATCAACATAAAACACTCTTTGAACCTTTCTCATTATATTTCGTACAGTGTAGCATTCATCTTATCACACCTACAACCTCATTTTTAAGTTAAATCATTTTTGATCATTAACCCTTTTTACTTACAGGCTATATAAACATCCATGCT
>JAZLJI010000015.1:0-4451 GCA_045617825.1 Lachnospiraceae bacterium | reverse complement strand
GGGGGGGGCGGGGCCCCCGGCCCGGCCCCCCGGGGGGGCCCGGCAAGGGCCCGCTGGTCTTCACCGAGCAGGGGCTTTCCGCCGACAGCACGAGACGCCTCTGCGACAGCGCCGCCTCTCTTTCGGGGCACTTCACCGCCGTGCTCTCCGACTGCGGCGAGGAGGGCATCCGCTACTGCATCGCCCACCCGAACGGTGATCTGAAGGCGCTCACGGCCGCCTTAAACAGCCGGTTTTCCGGCCGGGGCGGCGGCAAGCCCTTCTTCGTCCAGGGCACCCTCCACGGCAGCCTTCCGGACGTCATCGTCTTCCTTGAGGAGCAGCAGCCGGGCCTCACCGCCGTCTGAGCGCTCCTGCCCCCTCCGGATCGCCGCATTTTCACCGCCTCGCCGCGGCCCGACCACATGCTGACTGCAGCCGGCCGCGGCCCAACTGCATACCGACTGCATCCCGCGCTGCGCCCTATCGCGCAGCGCTTGCATTTTCCGGAGAAATCGGTTATACTGCCCTTGTCTGACCGCTTATGCACAACATGAGCAAGCACTATTACATTGACAGCGAGAATGTGGGTGATATCTGGGTGACCCTGCTGAACGTCTCCGATGATTCCGATGAAATTGTTGTATTTTATACGCAGAACAGTCCGCATATGAATTACAAGAATCTGATCCTGCTGATGAATTCTTCCCGGCCGATCAAATTCATCGAATGCTTCGAGGGCAACAACGGTCTGGACTTCCAGTTATGCACCGAGCTGGGCTACAACCTTCGGACCTCCGAGGGTGAGGAGTTCCGCATCATCTCCAACGACCAGGGCTACGACGCCGTGGTACGCTACTGGACGAAGCGGGGCTTTCAGGTAAGCCGCCTGGGCGGCAAGGCCTGTCTGGCTCTTTCTCCCCGGAACAATAAGCCCAACCGGGCCCCGGAAAATGCTGTCACCGCTACCCGCAAACCGGCTGAGAACCTGCAGCCTGCCGCCCCGGCAGATCCGGAGCCTCAGGCCCCTGTCACGGAGACAGCCGCCCCTGAATCCCCCTTAACCGAACCGGAGCTTCCGGTTCCCGAACCCGTTTCCGAGCAGGTCACCGAAGCCGCCGAGGCTTCTGCGATGACCGAAACGCCTGCTCCCGAGGCCGAGGCCGAGACGGCCGCGCCTGAGGCTGAGGCCGAAAGGGACGAGACCAGGACCTTTGCCGACAGTAAGCCTGCCGCGAAGAAGGCCGAGTCCGCTCCCAAGGCCCCTGCGAAGAAGGCTGAGCCCGCTCCCAAGGCCCCCGCGAAGAAGGCAGAGCCCGCGCCCAAGACCTCCGCGAAGAAGGCCGAGCCCGCGCCCAAGGCCCCTGCGAAATCGGAAAACGAAATGGTCAGCCTCCCCTGCGCTCCCGAAGAGACCGCAGAGGAATATGCCAAAGAGATCCTTTACTGCGTAGGCAGAGAGGATCTGGCAGATCTTCATGAGGCCCTTATCCAGATCTACGGCGATAAGACCGGCCTGGCCTTCTATAACAGCTTCAAGGCCGACAGCAGCTACAAGAGCTTTATGGAAGAGCATCAGGCCTTCAGCCGCGAAGAAAAGATCGCCCTGTACTGCCGCATCGTGTTCCTGCGCGCCCGCATCCAGGAAATGCCGGAGGAATTCCCCCGCTTCCTGGTGGACAGCTGGATGAAGAAGCGCAATCTGAATTCCCTGCGGGCTGCTCTCCAGAGCCGCTACGGCAAGGACAGATCCGGCGAATACTATTCCCTGATGAAGCCTCATGTCAAAATTCTGGAAAAGATAAAGTAAAGAAGGAGTAACGGTCAGATAAACCGACCCGGGCGGCCTGCGGCCGCCCGGGTCGGTTTCCTTTTTCCTGCCGCATCAGGCCTTGACAGCGCCCCGCCCGCGGCCTATAATCACAGCGAACATCAATTAAGGAGTGTTGCCTACTATGAAACGTCTTTCCGCAATATGTCTTTTGCTCCTGCTTCCCCTGCTCTGCCTCACGGCCTGCGCCGGCCGGAAGGGGAAGAACACCTTCCGGTATCAGCACGATCCGGCGGAAAATCCCGCCGCCATGGAGGACATCGTCGCAAATCCCGCCGCGGTATACGGATTTGCCCCTAATCCCGCTTCCACGCGGCTGGGCGATTACGCGGCATACGACTGGACCGATCCCGAATTTGTGGCCGAGGCCAAGGCAAACCGCAAGGCCTACCACGAGAGTCTGTATACCATGTACGACATCCTCCACGACATGCGCGGCAAAGGAGCTTCCATCGAGGAAATGGCCCGGGCCGTCAGCGCTGAGCGGAACCGGCTCCGCCTGGCCGCCTACGAGAACGATCCCGAGGGCCTGAAGCTGGCGAAAAAGAGCAATCTGGAGACCTACGGAAACGAGGACGGCCCCACGGCGGACTCCCTGTACGAGAAATACGGCTCCTGGGAAACGGTCCTGCAGAAGGCCTTCAGCCCGAACGCCGGCATGGATGCCGTCTGCGGCCTGTACGATGAGTATTACAGCCTGTACGTCGAGCTGGGCATGATCCCGTAAATACATCAAAGTTAAACAGCTCCCGGATCTTCAAGGATCCGGGAGCTGTTTGTTTTTCACGGCGCTTATCACGGCGCCGAATTCATTCTCCGTATGTCATTTTTCTGCGATACCGGTGTATTCCTTCAAAAGGTCCATTATGGGGATCCGGTTAAGCGTCTCTACTTCGCCATAAGAAACAAAATGAATCACATAGGCCGTGCCGGCCTGAAAAACGTTTACAGCAACGTTAGGCGGCAGAAGTTCAGGGGAAATCTCGATCTGACGGACCGCGTTTCTGCCGGCATAGACATTATGGACTTCCCAATCCCACCGTGTCTGATCTCCCACAGCATAGCTTCGCAAACTCGCTGTGCGCATCCAGCCCATAGAGGCGAACCCGTACTCAGTCTCCGCTGCCTGATCTGTAACACGCCAGATTCCCAGCTTGTTTTTTGTCAGATACAGCAGCTTAACCCCTTCATCAGACAGATTTTGAAATACTGCTCTATACTCGCAGCCAGCGTTGTCAATGCCGGTATCCATGTATTGGATATGTTTCCTATCCATACCCGCCTTACTGAGCGCTATGTTGAAGCTCAGATGATAAAAGATAAGTGCAGTAACCATCACAAGTATCAGAAGCAAGCTAAGATTTCTTATCTGTTTTCTCGGCATTGTACTACCTCCGCTTAATTTTCGCCCAATATGGTGACTAATGGTCCAGGTGCGCCTATGCTCTCATAGTCAAAACAGGACGGTGCCAATGATTCGTTTCGAGTTCGTATCGGCGCTTATATCCTCTTATTTCTTGTCTCTCCTCTTTGCCCCCGGGCGAAGCTTCCTGTTAAAAGCAACGAGCAGATAGCAAAGAGACGGACAAATCTTGGTAAATATGCCTGTGGCGATGAGCAGCCAAACTGTGAATTTAGCCGAAAAGCCTGAAGAAAGAGCCATCTGACTCTGAAAAGCACTGATCTGGCAGTATTTCTCGGCCAGCGATACTCCGCTCCAGACCAGAACCGGCAGCAGAAGCAGGAGCACCGCTCCCCGTTTCAGTTTTTTATCCATTATTTCTTCACCGATATACCACATGCAGAAGGTCCCGGGCAGCAGCAGCAAATAGGCTGCCGTGTCCGAGAGATCGCTCAGCGCCGCAGCGGCAAACGGAAATACGATACCGCCGGCCACATAAACGAAAGAGAAGTTGGAAAAGAACGTTCCGAGATCACCCCGCTTGTCCGCACGCAGCTTCTTTCGGCAGATCAGGATCAGTGCAAGAGCCGGCAGGGCAAACAGCACCCGCAGGCCACATTCCCAAAAGCTGTAATACAGTTCATGATACCATACTGTGCTTGTTGCCTTGAAGATCCAATTATGCACCAGTTCCAGAAGGCAGGCGCAAACAAAGCTGAGAATCGCTAACCATAGGAAAAAAGGGGCTAAAGCAGCATATTTTCCGTCAGAAGCGGCAGTATTTGCCCCATCTATGTCCGAAAATTCATTCATCATACAATTCTCTCTTCTTTCCATGCGATATCATTTGTCTTTTGGACCGTAAACGTTCTGCCTTTTACCATTTCATAAATCATGGTAACACATAGAGCAGAAATAAGCAAGTACCAATACAGTTTCTTCTAACCATTTCCAACAAGCTACCATTAAAGCTTTACCCTGTTAGGGACACATCACATTATCCCCCTCTGTTAGTTCCAGTTTTATACAAACTGTATAATTCATGTCCTTAAAACCTACACTCTGGATATCTTACACCATCTATCTAGTATAAGTTTATCTTCCAGAAAGCAAAATGCAAGCAACGTTATCATTGTTGCGTTTCAAATGAAACCTTATTTCAATATCGTCCCATATTCTCTATTCAATCGTTCTTGAAAATATCACGCTGTTCTGGAGAAAATAGTTTTTTATAGAATA
>JAZLJI010000014.1:0-14436 GCA_045617825.1 Lachnospiraceae bacterium | reverse complement strand
ACAAGACACCATGCAGACGCAAACGAAGCCAGGGGCTTATTATGCGGCTGCATTTTCTTTTCAAAATACAGAGGAGGTATAAATCCCGGAAAGGAGAAAATGCAAACGCATGGTTGAATTCAGCGGAAAGACGAGCAGTGGCATGGAGATTCCCGATTATGCCATTGAACGCATCGCCCGCTGTCTGCTGCCGATGATCCAGCAGTACTATGACAGTCCTGAAGGACAGGCAGAACTGACGGCGTGGAAAGAAAAGAAAGACGCTGAAGACACAAGACGCCAAAACCGCAAAGCGGTGTAATGGAAAGGGCGAAGCCGGAAGCAATTCCGACCTCGCCCCGTTCTTTTTCAGTTTTCAAATGCTTTGCATACTGTAACGGCTTTCAGATATGTTTCCGGGTTGCCATTCAGGATCAAGCCCACATAAGCGAGCGGGTCATTGTAAATCAGATAATCAAGCTCCGAACGCTCATACACATTGTCGGCTGTAAAATTTTCTGCGGCGGTACAGTCAATGGCAATTTCCGTACCGTCATTGAGTTTAAGCTCTACACATCCGTTGTCAATGTTGTACTCACAGGATACCATTTCATTCATGTCAAATACCTCCTAAAATCATTCCAATACTGCTGGTGGTTTAATTTATCGACTGCGGAATATCGTTTGCAAAAATAGGGGTAACTACTCCTGTTTTGAACCGCAGAACGCGAAATAGAAGGACGGATGACTATAAGATGATATCTTCAATGAACAAAAGAAAACCGAACCCTTGACCGATTGGTCTAAGGTTCGGATAATCTTTTAGTAGTGGAGCATAGGGGGATCGAACCCCTGACCTCAAGATTGCGAACCTTGCGCTCTCCCAGCTGAGCTAATACCCCAAGCAGATGTATTATAACACCTGCCGTATGAATTGCAAGCACTTTTTTTCAAATCCTACGATCTTTGGCGCCGTACGAACGCAGCCGGTGATCACCGGATCACCGGCTGCCGTATCGGTCATCCGTTATGCCGCGCTCTTCTTTTTTTATCGAGAGCAAAGCAGGTGCCCAGCCCCGCGAGGGAAAGCGCCAGCAGCGTCAGCCAAAGGGCCGTATTGCCCGAATCGCCGGTGGGGGGCATGCCCGGATCTTCTTCGAGCTTCGGCAGATAGCCGCTGCCGCCTTCCGCCTTCCACGCTTCCAGATCGTCGATCGGCACAGCTCCGTCCGCATCCTCAAAGCACATATGGCAGGCATCGGCGCTATCCCTGCACTCGTAGTGATCCTTCCAGCCGGCTGCCGATTGGCTTGCCGCCTGACCGTCGACCTTTGCGAGCTCGTGGACGTGAACGGGGATCTCCTCAAATTCCGCCGTGACGATGACGTTATATGCCGGCATGTCAAAGATATATTTTCCGTTTTCATCTGCCGGAATGATTATGCCGTCCGGCGTCTCGGGCTCGGGAGCGCTGCCGAGCATGCCCGTCGGCGCCGCGGCAGACATCAGAAGCAGCTTCGGCGCTGCGGCTTCTTTTGCGGGCGCTGTCTCGGGCATTGAATCGTAAATGTTGAAGGCCGCACAGTATTCGCCCAGCGCTTCGACCCATTCAGGGGAGATCAGGCCCTTGCCCAGAGCGATGTCCAGATACTGCAGGTTATAGTCATGATAGTCCGCCTCGTTAAAGCCCTTGTTTGCCAGGACCTTTTCCGGCGGAGTCAAGCCGAATTCTTCAATATCCTTTTCCTTCCGTTCGGCGTCGTATTTCATTTGATCATCATACGCAAAGAGGTTTGCGATCTTTTCAAAGGTCCCGTCGCAGATGGAGAGCAAGCCGTCAGCGAGATGATTGAGATGCTTACTCGTGGCGACCGCATAGGCATCAACGCGGTCAGACAGTATTTCCATCTTTTCCAAGGCGATCCCGCTACCGGTATCCGCGTGATAAAAACGGTGTCCGATATAGTCCGCCGCATTTCGGACATTGATAAATACGTATTTGTTTTCTTCGCAGTCATAGAAACCGTGTTCTTCGATCACCGTTACTTCTACGTTCTCTTCAAAGGTCAGCGTAAAGGCATTTGCCGCATTTTTGCTTTCCCAGATAAAGCAAACCGGGGCGGAGGACACTTCGCCCTTTTCATGATCGAAGGTGCGGATCCTTTCACCGATTTCCAGATCTTCGATCGGTTTCTGTTCACCGTTTTCCAGGGTGACCATCGTGCCGGCGGCAACACACGCAGACGCCTGATAGGTACCGTTCCAGGCAGCACTTTCCGTATCGGCAAATATCACGGAGTCCAGTACGCCGCCTTCCCCCTGCATAGAGAAGGTCACGGTAACGGTGCCGTTTTGATAGACATAATTGCCGTCCCCGTCAGCGGAAAGAGCGGAATCCGTGTCGATCCCGAAGCTTTTATCCGGATCACCGGCTTCATTAAAAAAGAATAATTGCGATCCGTCATAGGAGATATAGCACAGCTGATCCAGCGTGGCTGACTTCCATGCGCCTGCCGGAGCTCCCGACGTCTCCGTTTCGGCAGCGGGGAAGCCGTCCGGCAGAATATCGGCAGCCGTCTTCGGCGCCGGAGAATACGTCAGGTTTTTTAAGCGGCAGCCGTCATTCGGTATAACGCTTACCTCGACCTTTTCCGCTTCCGCGGCACTCTCCTTGTCGATGGTAATATAGCCGTGATTCGTGTCTTTGCCGCTTTCCGGCGTGCCGTTGATGACGGAAAAGCCGCTGCCATCGGCAAATGCTGAGGCCGGAACGAGCGGCAGGATCATTACGGCGGCCAAAACTGCTGCTAAAAGCCTTGTTTTCATCAGGATCCTCCTTTCGAGAAGCATGCGTTTATTTTCGATAATTATAGCATGTTTTTCCGTAAAGGCCAATGATCTTCGGCTTTTGATAATAGGATTTCTTTTCATAAAAGCGGATACTTTTTTCAAATCCTATGGTCAGCTGAGCAAAGCTATGCTATAATCACGGTAATATCAAGATCATTTATCCTTTGACCTGCATGATCACTGCCCCGAGGTCTCTCCGGGGGCCTTGTGGGAGCCCGCCGCGGTCCCCGCGGCTTTCGATTTCTGCGATCATCTATTACTTAAGGAGGAATACCATGAATAGTTTTGACGAGCTGGCACGCGAGCGTTTTTCCGTACGTAAATTTACCGAGGAGCCTGTACGCCCCGAGGACCTGAAGAAGATCCTGGACATGGCTGTCGTGGCGCCTACCGGCCACAACGCGCAGCCCCATCAGATCATCGTCCTGCAGGGCGAGGAGGGCATCGAGAAGCTGAAGAAGATCACCCGCTGCGATTTCGGCGCCAAGACCGCTCTGATGGTCTGCTACGACCGCGAGGCCTGCTGGCAGCGCAAATACGACGGCTATCGCTGCGGTGAGACGGATGCCGCCATCGTGACCACGCACATGATGCTGGAGGCCTGGGATATCGGCGTGGCCAGCTGCTACGTGCACTTCTTCCGGCCGGAGGCCGCCCGGGAAGAGCTGCATCTGCCGGAAAATCTGGTCCCCGCGGACATGCTGATGCTGGGCTATGCCGCCCCCGATGCCGAGCCTGCCCCGTTGCACAGCGAGACGAAGGCACTGGAGGAGCTTATCAGCTACAACGACTACGGCAGCCGGGCGTAAGCTGCCGCCCTTTCGGTCCTGTTCCCGGACCGCAGACCGCTTTGCCGATAAAAAAGGAGCGGGATCCCACCGGATCCCGCTCCTTTTGGCTGTCTTTACAGCAGTCCGTCTTCCCGGCAGCTGAGACTCAGCAGCTCCAGCTCGGCGGAAATATCGCAGAAATCGTTCTCGAAGATCCGCGCCAGCTGATTGTCCGCGGCGGTCTTCATCTCATCCAGGTGAAGCAGCAGCTTCTGCTCCAGCTCGGCGCCCTCGGCGGTCCCGCTCTCCTCGATCTGCTCGTATTTGCGGAGAATGCTTCGCTGCGTCGGCAGGTTGTACTGGAGGAACATCTGCCCGGCCGGGATGCGGCTGGGGTCCTCCTTCATCGCCTTGAGCAGCTTTTCGGAAACGCTGCAGATCTCGCCCGACTTCTCCCGGACGGCCAGGCTGTCGATCTTCGCGTTCAGGCGTCTGAGCTCCAGCAGCTCTCTGCGGGCGTCGCTCAGGATCTCCGCGTCCTCCTCGCTCAGCGGCTTGACCTCTCTGCCGTTTTCCGCGTCCTCCTGACTGCCCTTGATCGCGAAAATAACGACCAGTGCCACAATGATCAGGACCGCGCCCAGGCCGATGCCGAGCACGGTCAGCAGGCCGGAAACGCCTCCGAACGCGCCGAACAGCATCGCGATCAGGCCGATGCCCAGGAACACGCCCATGGACGAATTGCCGCCGCCCTGTGAATTCCGCTCCATCTTACCATCTCCTCTCCACGTCAATATTTCGGTACCGGCAGAGGCCTTGATTTGTCAAAGACCTCAGCGGCGTCAAAAAAGATCGAAAGCTTCTCCGGATAGTAATACATTTCGTAGCCGTCCAGGTTGACGCGGCCCTGCCGCAGATAGCCCTGGCTCTGGCTGAACTGCACCCAGGGGATGTTGTAGGCGTCCACGTTGCAGAAATAGGAAAAGCCCAGGGACTTCAGATAGGCGAATTTTTCGTTGTCGCTGCTGTAATTCCGCCAGCTCCCGATATCCGCCCCGTAGGCGTAGATCATGATATCCGTGTCTCCGCCCAGCAGGCTGTCCACCTGCTCCTTCCACTTCTGCATGTCGGTCCGGATCCGGCCGATGTCCGCCTTGCTCATGTCCACGTGTCCCCAGCTGTGGGAGGCAAATTCCCAGCCCAGCTCCTTCAGTCTGGCGGCCACCCGGGCCGCCTCCTGCCGCTCCTGCTCCACGTTGATGGCGGCGTAGGAGGCCTTCCAGTCCTTTCCGCCGGGATCGGCGTATTTGGGGGCGGTGCGGTAGCCCATGATGCCGTCATAGCCGGTGAGGGCGATGGCGCCCCGGGCGCCCTTGTAGGAAAAATCGGGGTGCTCCTCAATGAAGCTTTCCAGCAGCGGCACCAGGTCGAAATCGCCGGTGACGGTGCTGCCGTCCCGCTGCTTCATTTCGCAGGTAGGCCGGCCGCTTTCGTCCAGCACGATCCGGCTGGCAAAGCCGTCCCCTTCCATATACTCGTAATAGACCATATCGTCGATGGACAGCACGAAGGGCTTCTTGTCCGCCGGCAGCATGATGCTGCCCTTCACGAAGCTCCCGTCGCCGTTATAGGCCGCCATGTCGTGGAGCCTTACCAGCACGTAGCCCCGCGCGTACATCTGCTCCAGCATGGCCTTGAATTCCGCCAGCGTGGTCATGGTCTGGTTATATCCGTTCTTTTCTTCTGAAGAAAAGGCCAGTGCCGTGTCGTAGATCAGCGAATGGACGAAAACGTGCGGGATCTGGGTGATATCCGCCTTGACCAGCAGGCTCTTGGCCTCCAGGAACCTCGTCACCGCGCCGTTCAGCTCGGGATATACCGCATAATTCGGGATGGCCTTCACGCAGTCGATGGCCGCGTCGTAATCGTAGGAGGCGGCCAGTCTTTCGGCGCGTGCCAGCTCCTCCTCGAAGAGGGGAGCCGTCTCCGTGGCGGCCTCCGTCTCCTCGGCGGTCACCTCGCTGCCGGTCTCAGTCTCGCTGCTTTCGGCAGTTTCGCCCATGACCTCGTCTACCCAGCCCTTGACAAAACGGTAGCCGAAATAGATCCCGGCGCCCAGGCCGACCGCCAGTGCCGTCAGCAGCAGCGCCAGCAGCGCGCCCCGCCAGAACCGGGCCCGCTTTTTCTTTTTCAGATAACCGTTGCTTTTCGTGGTCATGCCTGCTCCTTTACATGCTCCGTCTGCCTTCTGCCGGCGCGCCGGCCGCCTCAGCTTCCGGGTCTCCCTTTACGTCCACTCCCGCGTCAGTTCCTCGGGAAATCCCTCCGGGTAGAGCCTGATCTCCATCAGGCACAGCCCCTCCGCCGGGGCCTTGGGCCCCGCCGCCTGGCGGTCTCTTGCCTCCAGGATTCGTTCCACCTGCTCGGGCGGCCAGAAGCCTGTCCCCACCCGCAGCAGCGTTCCGGCGATGATCCGGACCATGTTATACAGAAAGCCGGTCCCGCTGATCCGGATCACCAGCTCGTGCCCCCGCTCCTCCAGGGTCAGCGCCGTGACGCGCCGCACCGTGGTCTCCGCCTGGGAGCCCAGGGAGCAGAAGCTTTTGAAATCGTGCTCTCCCACCAGATACGCGGCCCCCTGCCGCATTTTCTCCACGTCCAGCTCCCGATAGCAGAAGCTGGTGTAGCGGCTGCGGATCGGATTGGGCAGCCGGTCGCAGTAGAGGGTGTATTCGTAGGTCTTGATGCTGTCGCATTTGCGGGGATGAAAATCGGGCGGGACCTCCTCGGACTTCCGCACCACGATGTCCCGGGGCAGATACTCGTTGACCGCCCAGGCGTATTTCTCCGCGGGGATCCGGCTCTCGGTATCGAAGATACAGAGATTGGCCAGCGCGTGCACCCCGGAATCCGTGCGGCTGACCCCCTTCACCTGGATATCCTCCTTCAGCAGGCGGGAAAGGGCGCCGTTCAGGACCTCCTCCACGGACAGGCCGGTCGGCTGCAGCTGCCAGCCGCAATAGGCGGTGCCGTCGTAGGCTACCGTCAGCATGATTCGTTTCATAGCGCCTCCTACAGCAAGATCATCAGCAGCAGGAACAGGGCCAAAAGTCCCAGAGCAATATAGTCCCGGGTCTCATAGTGCAGCGGCTTCATGCGGGTGCGGCCCTCTCCCCCGTGATAGCAGCGGGCCCCCATGGCCAGCGCCATGTCTCCGGCTCTGCGGAAGGCCGACACGAACAGCGGCACCAGCACCGGCACCAGCGACTTGGCCCGGCTGATCAGGTTGCCGGACTCAAAGTCGGCGCCTCTCGCCATCTGGGCCTTCATGATCCGGTCAGTCTCCTCCGCCAGGATCGGCAGGAAGCGCAGGGCGATGGACATCATCATCGCCATTTCATGGACCGGGATCTTGATCTTATTCAGAAAATGCAGCCCCTGCTCCAGCCCGTCGGTCAGGGCCGTGGGGGTCGTGGTAAAGGTCATCAGGGACGAGCCCAGGACCAGCAGCAGCAGCCGGCAGCCCATTTTCAGTGCCTGCCGCAGGCCCTCGCGGGTGACGCTCAGGATCCAGAAGGACCACAGCGTCTCGCCGGGCGTGAAGAAAATATTGAAGCACAGGCTGAGGGCCAAAAGCAGCAGAATGGCCTTGAGTCCCCGCAGCATGTACCGAAGGGGTACCTTCGACAGGCGGACCAGGCCAAGGAGCCACAGCGCCGCCAGCAAATACGCGCATACGCCGTCAGCCAGAAACAGCGCGATCAGATAGATCAGCGTCCCCAGCAGCTTGGTTCGGGGATCCAGGCGGTGGATGGGGGAGTCCACAGGATAATATTGCCCCAGAGTCATATCTTTGATCATGATATTTGCCTAAACTCCGTCAATATTTCCTGAACTGCCCCGTTCAGGTCCAGCGCTTTCCCCGGAAGGGCGAAGCCGCGCTCCTGCAGCAGGCCCAGGATCCGGGTCACCTCAGGCACCGCCAGGCCCATCGCCTCCAGCTCCTTCCGCCGGGCAAATACCTCCCCGGGGGTCCCCAGCATCACCAGCTCGCCCCGGTCCATGACCCCGATCCGGTCCGCTCTGGCCGCCATGTCCTCCATGCTGTGGGACACCGTCACGACGCCCATGCCCTGCGCCTTCAGGCGGGTCAGCAGGTCCAGCAGCTCCTCCCGGCCCCGGGGGTCCAGGCCGGCGGTGGGCTCGTCCAGGATCAGGATCTCGGGCTGCATCGCCAGCACCCCCGCGATGGCTGCCCGGCGCTTCTGTCCGCCGGACAGCTCAAAGGGAGAATGGCTGTAATATTCCTCGGGAAGCGCCACCAGCTCCAGGGCCCTCCGGGCCCGCTCCTCCGCCTCCCGGCGGTCCAGCCCTTGATTCTTCGGGCCGAAGCATACGTCCGACAGCACATCCTCTTCAAACAATTGATACTCCGGGTACTGGAACACCAGCCCGACCTTGCCCCTGAACGCTCTCCGGTCAAAGCCCTTGGCATGGATGTCCTCGCCCTTCCAGCTGACCGTGCCGGACTGAGGCGCCAGCAGGCCGTTCATGTGCTGGATCAGGGTGGATTTGCCGGAACCGGTGTGGCCGATCAGGCCGAAAAATTCCCCGGGGAAGATCTCCAGCGAGACCTCCTTCAGCCCCGCCGCCTCCATGGGCGTACCGGGCTCATAGGTATAACTGATTTTGTCCAGCTTCAAGCTCATGGCGCAGCCTTTCCCGACGTCCCGGCCTTTAGTGCCGCCAGACAGTCTGCCAGCTCTTCCGCGGTCAGCACCGCCTCGGGGAGGGCCAGGCCCTCTTCCCGGAGCCGCGCCGCCAGCTCGGTGGCCTGCGGCAGAGCGATCCCCAGCTTTTTCACCTCTTCGCCCCTGGCAAATACCTCCCGGGGCGTCCCCTCCAGGGCCAGCTCGCCCCGGTCCAGGACCAGCAGACGGTCGGCGTGGATCGTCTCTTCCATATAATGCGTGATCAGGATCACCGTGATGCCGGCCTCCCGATTCAGTTCCCGCAGAGTCTTCAGCACCTCCTGCCGTCCCTGGGGGTCCAGCATGGCGGTGGGCTCGTCCAGCACGATGCAGCGCGGCTTCATGGCCAGGATCCCGGCGATCGCCACCCGCTGCTTCTGGCCGCCGGACAGCTTGCCGGGGTCGACCAGACGGTAGGCCTCAAGGCCCACGGCCCGGATCGCCGCGTCCACGCGCTCCCAGATCTCATCGGTAGGCACGCCCAGATTCTCGGGGCCGAAGCCTACGTCCTCCTCCACCTGGGTGGCGATGATCTGGTTGTCCGGATTCTGAAAGACCATGCCCACGCGGCTGCGGATATCCAGTAAGTGATCCTCCTCGGCGGTGGACCATTCGCCGATCCACACGCAGCCCTCCGTAGGGGTCAGCAGGGCGTTCAGCTGACGGGCGAAGGTGGATTTGCCGGAGCCGTTGCTGCCCAGCACCGCGACGAATTCGCCCTCCTCGATCCGGACAGACAGGTCCCGCAGCGCCGCGTCAAGGATCGGCGCCTCGCCCTCTTCCGGCTGGCGGGTGTACTCATATTTGAGATGTTCTGTGCGGATGATGCTCATGCTTCCTCCCTGGGCTCAGTGGACATACAGAGTTATCATAAATCAGAAAGCGGCAAATGTCAATCACGGGAACGCTCCGCCGGGGCGACTCCGGGGTGCGGAGGGGCCCGCAGGTTCCCCGGCAATAAGCCGCCATATATAGGAAAGCGCCCTCCTTTTCATCCAAATTATACCGAATTGTTATATCTGTAATAAGCGCCGTTCAATAATTCGATTTCATTATATCCTTTGACGCCGCCGCGTTTTTCCTGTAAAGTGATAACATGCTTTTTTGAAATACACATAATACTTCATATTCGGGGAGGTTTTCCAATGAAAAAAGTCGGCATCATCGGCGCCGGTACCATGGGCAGCGGGATCGCGCAGGTATTTGCCCAGACCGAGGGCTATACCGTCGCGCTTTGCGATATCAATGAGGAGCTGGCCGCCAAGGGCAAGCTGCGGGTCATGAAGAGCTGTCAGAGCAGGGTGGATCACGGGAAAATGACCCCCGAAGCCATGGAGCGCTGCCTGTCCCGGATCACCACCGGGACCAAGGAACGGCTCTGCACCGACTGTGACCTGGTGATCGAAGCGGCCCTGGAGGACCTGGCGCTCAAGAAGGCCACCTTCAAGGCGCTGGACGCCATCTGCAAGGAGGACTGCATCCTCGCCACCAACACCTCCTCCATGTCCATCACGGCCATCGCGCAGGGCCTGAGCCGTCCGGTCATCGGCATGCACTTCTTCAACCCCGCTCCCGCCATGAAGCTGGTGGAGATCAATGTGGGCCTTAATACCACCGAGGAGGTCACGGAAAGCATCCGCCAGATCTGCGAGGACATCCATAAAACGCCCGTCATCGTCCGGGAGGCGGCCGGCTTCATCGTCAACCGTATCCTGATCCCCATGATCAACGAGGCCATCGAGATCTACGCCGACGGGACCGCTTCCGCGGAGGATATCGACACGGCCATGATGCTGGGCGCCAACCACCCGATGGGGCCTCTGGCGCTGGGCGACCTGGTCGGGCTGGATATCGTGCTGGCCATCATGGAATGCCTGCAGAGCGAGACCGGCGACCCGAAGTACCGTCCTCACCCGCTGCTGAAGAAAATGGTTCGCGGCGGAAGACTGGGCAGAAAGACCGGCAGAGGCTTTTACGAATATAAATAAGTCCTGAGAAGTTATAAATCAGCGGATATGTGTTAAATGTGCTTCGCATTTTTCACATATCCGTTTTTTTGCGTTTTTTCCGCCGGAAGGGGCGGATCTTACCGAAAAGCGCCGCATTTTTATGCGGTTTTCCGGCCTGCGGCTGCAGGCAAGATTTTCCCTAAAACTTAATAAATCAAGGTTTTGCTTTTTGTACTTGACTTGCGGCTTAATTTAATATATTATTGGCCGCATATTCCGAATAAACATTTGTGAAAGGCGATTTTCGCATAATTCGGGATCCCCCTCTCTCATCATTTGCAGAACGAAAACGGCTGTCGGAAAGGATTTGTCACCCGCAGCCGTTTTCCGCGTTTTTCTTCCGGAGGAGAAATGCCGAGGGGAAGGTCGGAGGCCGGGCAGGCGCAGCCCGGCGGTCCGGCAAATCTGTTCAGGAAGAAGGAAAACAACATGGCTCTTACCGACAACTATCTGAAAACCGTATATCAGGACCTGCTGAAGAGGAACCCGGAGCAGAAGGAATTTCACCAGACGGTGTATGAATTCCTGAGCTCCGTCGAACCGGTGGTGGCCCAAAGACCCGAACTCGCGCGATACAGCATCATCGAAAGGATGCTGGAGCCCGAGCAGGTCTTCATGTTCCCCGTCAGCTGGATGGACGATCAGGGCAAGACCCATGTCAATCACGGCCTGCGGCTGCAGTACAATACCGCCATCGGCCCGGCCAAGGGCGGCCTGCGCTTCCATCCCTCCGTCAATCTGTCCATCATCAAATTCCTGGGCTTTGAGATGGTGTTCAAGAACAGTCTGACCGGCCTGCCGCTGGGCGGTGCCAAGGGCGGCGCCGATTTCGATCCCCGGGGCAAGAGCGACGATGAGGTGATGCGCTTCTGTCAGGCCTTCATGGACGCCCTGTATGCCCACATCGGTCCCGATACGGACATTCCCGCGGGGGATATCGGGGTCGGCGCCCGGGAGATCGGCTACCTCTTCGGTCACTATAAGAAACTGACCCGGGATTTCTCCGGCGTCATGACCGGCAAAGCCATCCCCTCCGGCGGCAGTCTGGCCCGCAAGGAGGCCACCGGCTACGGCATCTGCTATTTCGCGGAGGAGATGCTGGAGGATCACGGCCAAAGCCTCTTCGGCAAACGGATCCTCATCTCCGGCAGCGGCAACGTGGCGATCTACGCCAATGAAAAGGCTTCGCAGATGGGGGCCACCGTGGTCGCCATGAGCGATTCCGACGGCTATATCGTGGATGAGAAGGGGATCGACGTGGCCCTTATCAAGCAGATCAAGGAGCAGGAGCGGGCCAGGATCCGGGTCTACGCGGACAGGGTGCCCGGTGCCGTCTATCATGAAGGCTCCTCCGGCATCTGGTCCGTGCCCTGCGACGTGGCATTTCCCTGCGCCACCCAGAACGAGCTGGACCTTTCCGGCGCCGAGGCCCTGCATTACGGCGGCTGCTTTGCCGTGGTCGAGGGCGCCAATATGCCGACCACACCGGAGGCTGTCCGGTATCTGCAGCAGGAGGGGATCCTGGTGGCGCCCTCCAAGGCAGCCAATGCCGGCGGCGTTTCGGTCTCCTGCCTGGAAATGACGCAGAATGCCCAGCACCTCAGCTGGAGCTTCGAGGAGGTGGACGCGCGGCTGAAGGTCATCATGCAGTCCATTTACCGTCACGTGGCCGATGCCGCCAAGGCCTACGGGCTGGAGGGCGACTACGTGAGGGGCGCCAATATCGCGGCCTTCACCAAGGTCGCGGACGCCATGCTGAGTCAGGGCCTGTAAGGCCGGCGAAGTCTCCCGCAGTGCGTAAATAACTTGCTTCCTATACAAATAAATGCTATACTTATATTTTGTGGGCAGAAAGCACAGCGCCTTCTCCCACCGCCGCGCCTCTTCCGGGCGGTGACCGCAGACAAAGAAGGAACTCACCATGAACGCACTGCTTTCCGTTTCCGTAGCGCTATTTGCCGGCCTGATGATGACCAGGCTTCTGAGCAAGCTCCGGCTGCCCGACGTGACCGCCTATCTGATCGCGGGGCTCCTGATCGGGCCGTTCTTTTTAGGACGGCTGCAAATCCCGGGGCTGGGCTTCTCCACCTATGAGGAGCTGGACGCCCTGACCTTTATCTCCGATATCGCTCTGGGCTTCATCGCCTTCTCCATCGGGACCGAATTCAACCTGAAATCTCTGAAGAGCATCGGCAGCAAGGCGACCGTGATCGGTATCCTGCAGGCAGTATTCACCTCACTGATGGTGGATGCCGCCCTGCTGCTCTTCCATCTGTTCTTCCCGGACATCCTGTCGCTTCCCGCCGCCATCACCCTGGGCGCCATCGCCTCGGCTACGGCCCCGGCGGCCACGCTGATGGTGGTCCGTCAGTATAAGGCCAAGGGCGAGCTGACCAGCCTGCTGCTGCCCATCGTGGCCCTGGATGACGCCGTGGGTCTGGTGCTGTTTGCCGTGTCCTTCGGCATTGCCCGGGCCGTCACCGCCGGAGCACCGGATCTGATCTCCATCCTGGTCAATCCCCTGCTGGAGATCGTCCTGTCCCTGCTGCTGGGCACCGTGGCCGGTATCGTGCTGAAGCAGCTGGAGACCCTTTTCCACTCCAACACCAACCGACTTTCCCTCAGTATCGCCTTTATTTTCCTGACCGTGGCCCTTTCCTCGCTGAAATGGCACATCGGTCCGGTGACCTGCGGCTTCTCTTCCCTGTTGGTCTGCATGATGCTGGGCACCGCCTTTATCAATATCTGCCCGCTGGCGGAGGATCTGATGCAGCGCGCCGACAAATGGTCCTCGCCGCTGCTGGTGCTGTTCTTCGTGCTCAGCGGCGCGGATCTGGAGCTGGAGGTATTTTCCCAGGGGCTGATCGTGCTCATCGGCCTCGTCTACATCCTGTTCCGCTGCCTCGGCAAATACCTGGGCGCCCGCTTCTCCTCTCAGCTCACCGGCTGCAGTCCGAACGTGATCAAGTATCTGGGCATCACCCTGTTCCCGCAGGCCGGTGTGGCCCTGGGCATGTGCGTCACCGCCCAGCAGCTTCCGGGGGACGGTCCGCTGATCCGGAACATCGTGCTGTTCGCCGTATTGGTCTACGAGATCTTCGGACCGCTGATGACCAAGTGGGCCCTGACGAAGTCCGGCGACATCCAGCCCATGAGCGCCGAGGTGGCCGGCCGCCGCGATGCCAAGCTGGAAGCGGCCAAGGCCTCCGGCAAAGAGCTGATCCGCAAAAAATGATCCGTAATAGGCCTTGTTCCCCGGCGGGAACAGCGGTATACTGAAAATAACCACAGCTTCAAGGAGGAGCAGCATGAATATCTTATCTATCGGCAACAGTTTTTCCCAGGATGCCCAGCGCTATCTGGTCCGGCTGGCAGGCCCCGAGGCGAAGATCACCGCGGTGAACCTGTACATCGGCGGCTGCTCTCTGGAGCGGCATTTCCGGAATATGATGGGAGATTCCCGGGACTATGATATGGAATTCAACGGGATGCACACCGGCTTCAAGACCAGTATCAAGGAAGCGCTGCTCACCCGGGCCTGGGACGTGGTCACGCTGCAGCAGTGCAGCCCCCGTTCTCCCTACTACGACAGCTACGAGCCCTATCTGCAGCTGCTGGCTGCCGAGGTAAGACGGCTTTGCCCCGGCGCCAAGCTCTGGATCCACGAGACCTGGGGCTATGAGGACGGCAGCACCAGGCTGCAGGACATGGGCCGCTACGCCAGCATGAAGGAAATGTACGCCGACGTTCACCTGGCCTACCAAAAGGCCGCCGAGGCCATTCACGCCGACGGGATCATCCCGGCCGGCCGGGGCATGCAGGCCCTGGCGGACATGGGCTTCCGCGCCCACCGCGACGGCTTCCACGCCAACTACGATTACGGCAGGTACATGCTGGGCCTGGTCTGGTATCACGCGCTTCTGGGCGGTGATATCGCGGCAAATACCTTCGATCAGCTGGATCACCCGGTGACCGCGGAGGAGCTTGCCGCCGCAAAGGCCGCCGCAGCGGCTGCCTTTGCCGACTGAGTCCTTCGGTCCTTTTGCTTTTGAAAATTCAAAAACTGCCGTGCCGCCC
>JAZLJI010000013.1:0-11126 GCA_045617825.1 Lachnospiraceae bacterium | reverse complement strand
CACCCATTCCCGTGTCTGGATCATTCCCCTGTCCGGAAGGCGGCGGGCCCGCCCGCGGCCGGTCTCCCACGGCCTGAGTGAAAGGCGCCAAGATGAGCGATCCTGACCGCCCGGCGTGGTGGACCAATGCCGTTGTCTATCAGGTTTATCCGCGGAGCTTCGCTGACAGCACCGGCACCGGCACCCGTGACTTGGCCGGTATCACGGCAAAGCTGGACTACATCGCCGAACTGGGCGTAGACGTGATCTGGCTTTCGCCGGTGCACCAGTCGCCGCAGTTCGACAACGGCTACGACATCAGCGACTATCGGCGGATCGATTCCCTGTTTGGCTCCGAAGAGGACTTCGACGAGCTGGTCCCCGAAGAGAAGTAAAACCGCATAGAAGCATCTGCAGAAATCCGCGGAGCGGTCCGGAAGGACGTCGCTCCGCGGCTTTTTTGCTGCGCGCTTTTTGCGGCCGGAGTCCTCTCCCGCCGCCGCGCCCGCTACAGTGAAAAGAGCTCCTTCAGGAAGGGGCTGGGCTCCGCCTTGCCGGCCCTGCTGCTGCGGACGAAGCTCATCCACAGCCGGTACCGGGCGCGGGTCATCGCCACGTAGAGGATCCGCCGCTCCTCCTCCAGCGCTTCCGGTCCCTTCGCCAGCCGGTGCGGCACCGTGCCGGCATTCAGCTCCGGCAGGAAGACCGCGTCGTACTCCAGGCCCTTGGCGCCGTGCATCGTGCCGATCACCAGCGCGTCCTCCGGGCTTTCCGGAGAAGGGGCCTCCGGCGGCTGTTCCGCAGCCTCCCGGGCAAATGCCCTCCAGGCGCCGTAGTCCGGAAAGGCCTCCGCGTCCTCCTCCAGCGCCTCCAGCTGCTCCAGCTCCTGAGAAGCGTCCCGCCCGCCGTGTCTTACGCTTTCCCGAAGCCAGGCCTCGTAGCCCATTTCCCGATGGATATATTCCACCGCGGCAAAGGGCTTCAGCCTGCTCAGCCGCTCCAGATCCCGGAAAAACTGCAGGACCCGCTCCTGCATATAGGGCTTGTCCGCGTAATACTCCAGCAGCGCGGTCCGGCTCACGGCACCGTCCCGGAAGGCGTCCCGGGACAGATAGCGCAGGGGCTTGTTGATGACCCGCAGGAACAGGCTGCGCTCCCGGCTGCCGTTTGCCAGCTCCAGATAGGCGAAGATATCCCGCGCCACGGGCTGGCGGTAGAGGCTGACGGGCCGTTCGCCGCAGCTTACCGGGATCCCCTCCCGCTGCAGCAGGCTGATGAGCGGCGCCGTCGAATAATTGGTCCGGTACAGGACGGCCATGCGCCCCAGCGGCGTTCCCCTGGCCGCTTCCTCCCGGATGGCGGAAAGCAGCGCTCTCCGCTCCCGCCCCGGGTCCGCAAAGCACGCAAGCCGGGGCGCGGGCCCCTTTTTCTGCTCGCTGCGGAGGACCTTCTGATAGCGGGAGCTGTTGCTGCCCACCAGACGGAGGGCTGCCTGCAGGATCTCCGGGCTGCAGCGGTAGCAGGCCCTGAGGCAGATGGTCCGGCAGTCAGGGTAGTCCGCCGGAAAACGCAGCATGATCTCCGGCTTGGCGCCCCGAAAGCGGTAGATCGACTGATCGTCGTCTCCTACGATGAAGAGGTTCCTCTCCGGCTCCGCCAGCAGCCTCAGGATCTCGTACTGCAGGCCGTTGATGTCCTGGAACTCATCCACCAGAATGTAGCGGAACCGCTCCCGCCACTGCTCCAGCAGCGCCGGCCTTGTAGACAGCAGGTCCCGGGTCAGCAGCAGCATGTCCTCGAAGTCCATTTTGCCGGAGGCCCGCAGCTGCTCCGCATAGGCCGCGAAGATCCGGGCGAAGGCCGGCGGCTCCAGCATCCGGGAGCGGTATTCCTGAGGCCTTTTTTCCTCCGCCTTGCAGCGCGTGAGCTCCGCTGCCAGCTCCTCCAGAAAATCGCTGTCCCCGGCGTTGGGCGGTGCCTCCGGCAGCGCCTGCAGGAAGCTTCTCAGCCACTCCAGCCGCTCCGCCGGACTGACCACACCCTTCAGGCCCAGACCGCCGCTGACGCGGAGAATTTTGTAAAAGATCGAATGAAAGGTACCGAAAGAGACCTCCGGCGAGCTGTCGTTTTCCAGGGCGAGATAACGTTTCTTCATCCCGTCGGCAGCTGCCCGAGTATAGGTGATCACTAAAATTTGTTCAGGGGGGATTTGATGGATATGGATCAGACTCTGAATTCGATGAATAATGACCGCGGTCTTTCCGGAACCGGGACCGGCCAATACCATGGCCGGTCCGTCCTTGTGCAGAATCGCTTGCTTCTGCTCCGCATTAAAATGCATAAATTACGCTTTCAGTTTTTCGATTCCCGTCCGGATGCGGGCAAGAGACTCCTCTTTGCCTAAGATCTCCATGATCTCGTAGGCTCCGCCGGGGGTCATGGCCAGGCCGCTGACGGCGATACGCAGGGGCCAGAGGATCTTACCGGTCTTCTCGCCGCTATCCTCGATAAAGGCCGTGAGCGCCGCCTTTAAGCCCTCCAGGCTCCAGTCCTCCTGGGCCTCCAGCAGCGGCAGCAGCTTCTCCAGCACCTCCAGGGAGATGGCGCTGTCGGTCTTCATCTTCTTGTGGGTGTACAGCGCGATATCGTAATCCGGCAGCTCCTCAAAGAAGCGGATCGGCTCGGTGATATCGGGAAATACCTCGATGCGGGACTGCATCAGATCCGCGATCTTCTTCAGATCCAGATCCTTGGTCACCGCCTTCCGGACCTCCGGGATGGCCCGCAGATAATAGCTCTCGGGATCCATCTGCTTGATATACTCGCTGTTCAGCCAACGAAGCTTACCCATGTCGAACACTGCCGGAGATTTGTTGATCTTCCGGTAGTCAAAGCGCTCGATCAGCTCCTCCAGGGTGAATTTCTCCTGGTTGTCCTCGGGGCTCCAGCCCAGAAGCGCCACGTAATTCACCACGGCCTCATCCACAAAGCCCTGCTCGATCAGGTCCTCATAGGAAGAATGACCGCTGCGTTTGCTGAGCTTCTTGTGCTCCTCATCCGTGATCAGGGGGCAATGCACGTACTCCGGCTCCTTCCAGCCAAAGGCCTGGTACAGTCTGGTGTACTTGGGAGCGGAAGAAAGATACTCGTTGCCGCGTACCACGTGGGTGATGCCCATCAGATGGTCGTCCACCACGTTGGCGAAATTGTAGGTGGGGAAGCCGTCGGACTTGATCAGGATCATGTCGCCCAGCTGGGAATTGTTCACCGTGATATCGCCGTAGAGCACGTCGGTAAAGGTGGTGGTGCCTTCGTTGGGGGTATTCTGACGAATCACGAAGGGCTTGCCCGCCTTCAGATTGGCCTCCACCTCTTCCTTGGACAGGTGCAGGCAATGCTTATCGTAGACGGAGATCTCCTTGCCGTCCACGATCTGCTTCAGGGATTCCAACCGCTCCTTATCGCAGAAGCAGTAATAGGCCTCGCCCTTTTCCACCAATTCCTTGGCGTACTTCATGTAAAGGCCCTCGGACACCCGCTCGCTCTGGACGTAGGGACCTACGCCGCCGTCCTTGTCCGGGCCCTCATCGTGCACCAGACCGGTCTTCTCCAGCGTGCGGTAAATGATATCGACAGCCCCTTCCACCAGTCTGCCCTGGTCGGTATCCTCGATACGGAGCAGGAACTGACCGCCCTCATGCTTGGCGATCAGATAGGCGTACAGCGCGGTACGCAGGTTGCCCACGTGCATACGGCCTGTGGGACTGGGGGCATAACGGGTACGGATCGTAGTCATAATTTGATCTCCTTATCAGAAAAAGGATGGGATATATTTTACTTTATCCCGCCTGAAAATGCAAGAGCAAAAGCGCCGCTTCCGCGGGGAGCGGTCAATCCTCGTAGAATTCGAACACGTGGCCGTAGAGCCTTACCGTGTCGCCCTCCTTCATTCCCTTGGCCTTCAGCTCGTCCAGCACACCGCGGCCCTTCAGGAAATGCTGGAAATACAGGAAGCCCTTCTCGGACTCCAGATTGGTATAGCCCAGCATCTTTTCGATGAGCGGGCCCTCCACCGTATATTCCTTCTTTTTCTCGTCATAGGCCACCGTGTAGGGCAGATCCTCCGCCACGGTATCCAGCCAGTCGAATTCTTTCTCGAAGATCACCGGCTTCCTGCCGATCTTCTGCAGCAGCTCGTAGGTCCGGTTCAGCAGCTCCCGCACGCCCTCGTGGGTGGCCGCCGAAATGGGAAATACCTCCACGTTATGTGCGGCGCCCCAGGCCCGGATCCGGTCCAGATTGTCGGAGCCCTCCTCCAGCACGTCGGTCTTATTGGCCGCGATGATCTGAGGCAGCTCGGTGAGTGCCTTGTCGTATTTCTCCAGCTCCCGGTTGATGGTCTCGATATCCTCCACCGGATCGCGGCCCTCCAGCCCCGCCGCGTCCACCAGATGGATCAGCAGACGGGTCCGCTCGATGTGCTTCAGGAAATCATGGCCCAGGCCGACGCCCTCCGCGGCGCCCTCGATCAGGCCCGGGATATCCGCCAGCACGAAGCCGTTTCCGCCGGGCATATCCACCACGCCCAGGTTGGGGGTCAGCGTGGTGAAGTGATAGTCCGCGATCTTCGGGCGGGCGTTGGTCACCGCTGCCAGGAAGGTGGATTTGCCGACGGAGGGATAGCCCAGAAGGCCCACGTCCGCAATGCACTTCAGCTCCAGAGTGACCCAGCGCTCCTGCCCGCTTCCGCCGGGCTTGGCATACAGGGGCGCCTGCATGGTGGGGGTGGCGAAATTCATATTGCCGGCGCCGCCGCGGCCGCCCTTCAGGAGCACCTCGCGCAGGTTGTCGCCGGACATATCGGTGATGACCTTTCCGGTCTCGAAATCCTTCACCACGGTGCCCTCGGGGACCTTGATCACCAGATCCGCGCCGTCGCTGCCGGAGCGCCGCTTGTGGCTGCCCTCCTCGCCGTCCTTGGCGACGAAGCGGTGCACGTTCCGGAAGTCGGACAGGGTGTTGAGGCCCTTATCCACCTCCAGGATGATGTCGCCGCCCTTGCCGCCGTTCCCTCCGTCGGGACCGCCGGCGGGGACAAATTTCTCCCGGCGGAAGCTCACGTGGCCGTCGCCGCCCTTGCCGGATTTAATAAAAATCTTCGCGTAATCCGCAAACATAGTCATTTTCTCTCTTTCCGTTTTGCCCTTCGGAGGCCGGGTCCGCCGCGCCGGCGTCCGGCCGGTCAGGCGGTATCCTGCTTCCTCTTTTCGGCAGAATACAGAAAGGCCGGCGCTGTCAGCGCCGGCCCAAGCGGTACACTCTTAATCAGCAGTGACTTCCTCAGCAGCCTTCGGATATACGGAAACCTGCTTCTTGTCGCGGCCGAGTCTCTCGAAACGAACTACGCCGTCTACCAGAGCAAATAAGGTGTCATCGCCGCCGCGTCCCACGTTTTCACCGGGGTGAATCTTGGTACCGCGCTGTCTGTAAAGGATGTTGCCTGCCAGAACGAACTGGCCGTCAGCACGCTTTGCGCCTAAGCGCTTCGCTTCTGAGTCTCTACCGTTTTTAGTTGAGCCTACGCCTTTTTTATGAGCCATGATATTACCTCCTTGTACTCCAGTTGATGATTACTTCACGATCTCGTCGATCTTGAACTCGGTGAACAGCTGACGGTGACCCTGCTTCTTGTGATAGCCGGTCTTTCTCTTGTACTTGTACACGATGACTTTCTTGCCCTTGCCCTGAGCAACGCAGGTAGCCTTAACGGAAGCACCGGCGACCGTGGGAGCACCCACCACCAGTTCATCACCGCCAAGAACCAGAACGTTCTCGAACACGTAGGAAGCGCCTTCCTCTACGTTGATCTTCTCAACGCGGACGGTCTGACCTTCCTCCACCTTGTACTGCTTGCCACCATTAGCAATAATTGCGTACATCAGAGTACCTCCTTGAATCTAATCTCGCCGGCTTCGGCGGCCTTACGGCACTTTGGGCCACACCGTGCGGTATGCGGAAACCCGCAATCCTCGTTATAGTACTGTTTTTTCCTGCATTTGTCAAGGGCTTTTCTCGGAAAATGCAGATTTTTCAGCGGTTTTTCGGGACTTTATTCCAGCTCCCTCCCGCAGGACGGCAGATAGTCCCGCTCCAGCCGGAAAATATCCTCCGGCTTCAGCAGGCCGCTCTGGCAGAAGCTGCTGCCGAAGCGGTCCGTATCCGTCACGTCCGGCTCGAAGAGGTACATAAGCAGCAGTCCGCCCTGCTGAGCGCAGGGGAACAGATAAGCCCCGGCGGGGAAGACCGTCTCCCTTTCCGCGGAAAGCTCCGCCTCGGGAAGGCGGAAATAGCCGGTCTTTTCGTCCCGGATCGGGGTCCCGCCGTATTGCCGAAGCGGCAGGCTCGCGCCCTCCGGAAGGGTCTCGAAGCGGAGGTCGTGGCGCTGGATGATGGTCAGCTGCTCATCGATATGCGGCAGATCCCGGGCGATCACGTAGGCCGTCGCCCGCGCCCTCTCCCGCTCCGCCTTGTCGTAATAATAGCAGGACGTCCTGCGCTCCGGGTCCGGGGACTCCCCGGTGGTCAGATCGTAGAGCGGATTCCACACCTCCTCGTGATCCGAGAAGCTGCTGCCGGAATAGAGGCAGAAGCGCTTGTCCGGGGAGAATTTGCCGCCCTCCCGGATGAAGCTGTCCCGCTCGGCCCGGACGGCCGCCCTGATCTCCTCGCTGCGGGCGGATATCTCCTCCAGCAGCGTGCGGACCGTCAGCACCTGCGACAGCACACGGCGCTCATAGCCCTGTTTGCCGAAGCCCAGGCCCAGACTTTCCACTAACAGCGACACACTGCCCAGCAGGCTGAAATAGCCGCGGCCTGAGGAGAAATTGCAGGTATTCACCATGATGCCGCTCTTGACCGCGCCCTTGTCGTCGGGCACCGGATAATAGCTGACCCTAAGCCCCTCCCGGTTCAGGGCCGCGATGACCGCGTTCGTGACACCCGTGCTGACCTGCCGCAGGGGAAGGCCGGTGTTCACGCCGCCGCCCACGCCCAGCAGCACGTCCTTGTATTCGGTCAGCTTCTGCACGTGCATCCGCTTGTAGTATTCATGACCGTCGATCAGCACCTCCGGCAGCAGGCGGTTGAACACCCGGTGCACCGCGGCCACCTCGGCGGAGCGGACCTTGATATGGTCCCGGTTCATGTCGAAATGATCGGCGGCGTTGTCCCGGGTGAAATCCCGGGCGCCGTCCGGATTGACCCGGGGGATGATCACCAGGTTGATCCGATCCGCCAGGGGCCCGAAGCCGCCCCGGGCAAGGCCCTCGGCTACCGCCAGCGCCGCATCGACCCCCGCGGGCTCCGAGCCGTGGATCTGGGCCATATAGAGCAGGTTCAGCCGGCCGTCCTCCTTCAGGATATCCACGGCCTCCTCCCATCTCCGGGCCTCAGACAGCTCGTCGCGGCTGAAGATCAGCAGCGACATTTCCAGACCATAGACCGGCGAGGTCTCCAGGGAGTATCGGGCACAGCGGCCCCGCAGCCCCTCGAGAAAGCGCAGCATTTCCTCATGGCTCGTGAACTCATGGGCGGCCTTTGCCTCTCCCGCGGCCAGCGTCGGCGTCTCGTAGGCCTCCGGAAAACGCTCCCGCCAGTCCGGCTTTGCCGTCAGCAGCCTTGCTGCCGCCTCGTCGGAAATGCACTCCGCGCCCTTCGCTTCATAGCCCGCGCCCTTCCGCTTTCCGGGATCGATATCGATCACCAGACCGTCCCGGCAAATATTCAGATTTTTCTCCAGCTTATACCGGCCCTCTCCCTCGGCTCTGACCCAGAAGGGGGTCTCGTTCTCCTCGGGCAGCAGGTAGCTCCGGCGGATCAGACCGCCGCAGGGCGCCGCATTTGCGGGAGGAAGCTCCGTTTTTCCCTGAAACAGGGTGAGCTCCACGTCCGCGGGCGCGCTCAGGATCAGTGTTCTTGCCATGCGCTCTCTCCTCACTCCGCCTCAGCGGCTTCCTTCTTCCCGTCCACGATACACCAGACCGTCACGGAAAGGATCACGATCAGGCCGCCTGCCAGGGCCAGCAGCCCCGGCACCTCACCGTAGAACAGGGCGACCCAGACCGGGTTCAGCAGCGGCTCCAGAGCCCCCAGCAGGCTGCAGGCCAGCGGCGGGCAGGTCTCGGTGGATTTCGCGTAAAGGATATAAGAAATACCCAGCTGGAAAATACCCAGCGCCAGGATGCTCAGCACGGCGGCGCTGTCCACGGGCACCTCGGTAAAGGCCATGAAGGGCAGGCCCGCCGCCACGGCGACAAGGTCGCCCACGATGATCGCGCTGAGCCTGTCCTCGGGCTCCAGATGCCCCACCACCAGGTACATGCCCGCCATCATCGCCCCGGCCAGGATCGCCACCAGATTGCCCCAGAGGTGTCCGCCCTCCATTTCGTCCAGGAAGCACAGCGCGATGCCGAAGAGGGTCCCCAGCGCCGCCAGCACGTCCCGCAGCTTAAAATGCTCCCGGAGGAGCAGGGTCGAAAAGATCATGAGAAAGATCGGCGCGGTAAACTGCAGCACGATGGCATTGGCCGCCGTCGTCAGCTTATTGGAAAGGCTGAAGCACAGGTACAGGACGCCGTTGAACAGACCGCCCAGCAGGATCTTCTTATTGATCCGGAAGCGCCCGCCGCTGAGCTTCAGATACAGAAAGATCACGGCCGCCGCGATCAGGCTCCGCCAGCCGGCGATCACAAAGGAATTCCAGGGGATCCATTTGAAAAACAGACCGGCAATGCTCCACAGCATCGCGCACAGCAGCATCTCCAGGATGCCTTTCGTTTTTGCCTTCATAGACCGTCTTCCTTCAAAGTGAAAATGAGGGCCGGACAGCGGTCCGACCCTCAACTATTCTACTGTAAAACCTTGAAATTGCAATCCCTTTTCCGAAGATTTCGTGCATCCCGCGACAGCGCAAAGGGCGTAAACGGTCCTTCGTCGGGACTGCGCTCCCCGAGCTTTACCGTCTGTAGGGGATCATCAGCAGCTGACCGACCTTCAGCGTGTCCGGATTGGCTATCGCGTTCAGCAGGCAGATCTCCTGCACGCCGACGTGAAATTTCTGCGCGATCTGGCCCAGGGAATCACGTTCCGCTACGGTATAGGTGAAAATAGATCCGTTAAAATCCACTCCGGCCGTGACCTGATTGTATTCCTCGGTCGTCAGCTCCGACAGCTTTTTCTTCAGACTGTCCAGCTCTTCTTTTAAGGCTTTGAGTTCTTCTGCGGTTTTCATAAGCTATCCTTTCTCCCGAAGGCTCACGATCTCTTCTGCTTCACACTTGCCACGACCATACCGGTAAGGGCAAAGAGGGCGATGGCGTTAGGCAGGACCATCAGGTTGTTCAGCATATCCTGCAGCTCCCACACCAGGTCGTTCTGGGTCAGGGTGCCCACGAAGATGAAGACCATGGCGATCAGGGAATAGATCCAGATGCAGGTCTTCTTATTCTTCCTGCCGAACATGTAGACCGCGTTGATCTTACCGAAGAGGTTCCAGCTCAGCACGGTGGAGAAGGCAAAGAAGAACAGGCAGACAGCCACGAACATGGCGCCGAATTTCGCGCCGAAGGCCTCTCCGAAGAGGATGCCGAAGCCCTTGCCGAAGGCCTCCTGCGCCAGGTTGGCCTTGCCGATGGTCTCGGTCACGGAGCCGAGATAACCGTTCGCCAGGATGCCGTCCTCGGTGTACAGGGTGGAGATGATGACCAGAGCGTTCAGGGTCAGCACGACGAAGGTATCGATAAATACGCCGATCATGGCCATAACGCCCTGCTCGTGAGGATCCTTGACGTTAGCCTGTGCGTGAGCGTGGGGCGTGGAGCCCATACCGGCTTCATTGGAGAACAGGCCGCGCTTGGCGCCCTGAGAAAGAGCCGTCTTCAGGGCCGCACCGAAGGCACCGCCCAGGATAGCCTGAGGCTGGAACGCATACTTGAAGATCATGCCGAAGGTAGCGGGGATGTACTTGATCCGGGCACCCAGCACCAGCAGACCGCCGCCCAGGAACAGCACAGCCATCACGGGAACGATCTTCTCCGTCACGGAGGCCAGGCGCTGGACGTTGCCCAGGAAGATCACAGCGCAGATGGCGACCAGGATCAGACCCATGACCCAGGAAGGAACGCCGAAGGCGTTCTTCATGGTGGAGCCGATGGAGTTGGACTGGACCATGCAGCCCATGAAGCCCAGAGCCAGGATGATGGCGATGGCGAAGAAACCGGCCAGGAATTTGCCGAAGCCGCCCTTAAAGGCCGTGGTGATGTAGTACACGGGGCCGCCCTTGACGGTGCCGTCCTTCTCCACGATCCTGGTCTTCAGGGCCAGCGTCGCCTCGGCGTAAATGGTAGCCATGCCCAGGAAGGCGATGATCCACATCCAGAAAATGGCGCCGGGTCCGCCGGTCAGGATAGCGCCGGAGGCGCCGACGATGTTGCCGGTACCGACCTGCGCGGCTACGGCCGTGGCCAGAGCCTGGAAGGAGCTCATACCGGAGGCCTCCTTATTGCCCTTCAGCTTCACGCTGCCGAAGAAGCGGCGGACGCCTTCGCCGAAGCAGCGGACCTGCACGAAGCGGGTCTTAATGCTGTACCAGAGGCCTACACCGATCAGCAGGAACAGCAAAATGTAATTGCTGAGGTAGCTGTTGACGTTACTGGCGATTTCGAGTAGCTTTTCTTGCATGTCTTTTCTCCTTTTTTGACAAAAATGAAAAGAGCTGCCTTACGGCAACTCCCGAGAAAAAGAACACCGCGCGATACACCTGCGCGTCTCTGTCCTTTTGCCTGAGAGATTCTGGGCACTGCCCATTGCACCTTCGGCACCCGCATGCGGGATTCTCCAGAGTCCCCTCCGCTTCCGGTTTCTGACGATCCCGAAAGCCTCCAAGGGATATTGAATACGCTGTTCATCTTAACACTCTGTTAAAAATATGTCAAGAAAGATTTTAGAATTTATTCCGCGAGGGCCGAGGCAGATGACGGCGCAGCACGGCGGGCCGCCGCGGGTCAGCGCGGATCATGGCAGCAGCGCGGCGGGCCGCCGCTTACGCGAAGGGGGGCGGCCCCGGCGCACCCTCTCCCGCGCGGCCCCCC
>JAZLJI010000012.1:0-47362 GCA_045617825.1 Lachnospiraceae bacterium | reverse complement strand
TGGGGGATATTCTGCGCACGCAGCTGCTGGCGCGTTCGGTGGATCCTTCGGGACTGACGGTACGTTTTGATACGGCTACTTCCGCCGCGATCGTGATGGTAAACGCCGACGGGGAACGGCGGACCATGTCCTGCAGCGGGGCGCAGTCGGAGCGCAGCTCTCCCTGAACCAGATAGGGGTTCCGGGCCAGCATCACCGCCGCGCCGTGATCGCCGGCGGTGCCGGAGAGCAGGACCTTGTCGCCGGGACGGATGGCGCGGGGGGACAGCCCCGGCCGGGCCAGCAGCCCGATGCCGGCGGTATTGATATACAGCCCGTCACAGCAGCCCTTTTCCACCACCTTGGTGTCGCCGGTCACGATGCTGACGTCTGCCGCCTCCGCGCAGGCCGCGGCGGAGGCTAGGATCCTACGCAGATCTGCCGTGGGAAAGCCCTCCTCGATCACCAGGCTGAAGGACAGGTAGCGGGGGATGCCCCCCGCCATGGCCAGGTCGTTGACCGTGCCGCAGACGGAAAGCTTGCCGATGTCGCCGCCGGGGAAAAAGAGGGGCTTGATGACGAAGCTGTCGGTGGAAAAGGTCAGGGCTTCTCCGCCCGGCAGCACCGCTCCGTCGCCCAGCTCCGCCAGGGGCTTGCTGCCGAAGGCGGGAAGGATCAGCTCCTCGATCAGCGCGGAGGTCTTCCGGCCGCCGCTGCCGTAATCCAATGTGATCATGTCGTCCATGGTCGTTATCCTTTGCGTTCCGATCCGCGCCGGGCGCTCCGGGGGATCGGGGGAAATGCCGCGGGGGCGGCGTCACAGGGTCTGATAGCGATAAGCGGCGGCGCAGGCGCCCTCGGAAGAGACCATGCAGGGCCCCAGCGGATCCTCGGGGGTGCAGGCCCTTCCGAAAAGCGGACAGTCCGCGGGGGAAAGTCTGCCGGAGATCACCTCGCCGCAGCGGCAGGCCGTTGGCCGGCTTTCCCGGGGCAGGCTGATCCCGAAGCGGGAGAGGGCGTCGTAGTCCCGATAGCGCTCCCGCAGCCGGAAGCCGCTGTCCGGGATCCGGCCCAGTCCCCGCCACAGCTCCTCAGAGGGGGCAAATACCTCCTCCATCATGGCCCGGGCCAGGGGATTGCCCTCCGGAGACACCGCCTCCGGATAATGATTTTCCAGCCGGGGCTGCCCCTCGCGGAGCTGCCGGCACAGCAGGAGGATGCTCTCCAGGATATTTTCCGGCGTGAAGCCGGCGATGACGCCGGGCAGGCCCAGCTCCTCCGGCAGGAAGCGGAAGCCCTCCTCGCCCAGGATCACCGCCACGTGGCCGGGGCAGAGGAAGCCCTGCACCGCGAAATCCGGATCCCGGACCAGCGCCCGCAGCGCCGGCTCCACTCGCCGCAGCAGGGGAAATACGCTGAAATTGCGCAGCTGCTGCTCCGCGGCCAGCTTGATCGCCGCCGCGGTCCCGGGCGCGGTGGTCTCGAAGCCCACCCCCAGAAAGACCACCTCCTTATCGGGATTTTCCCGGGCGAGGCTCAGGGCATCCATCGGGGAGAAGACCACCGCCGCTTTGGCGCCCAGGGCCATGCGGCGTCTCAGGGAATCCCCCCGCGCCGAGCCCGGGACCCGGATCATGTCCCCGTAGGTCGCCAGAAGGATCCGGGGATCGGCGGTGAGCTCCAGAAAGGCGTCGATGGCCTCCGGCGGCGTCACGCACACCGGACAGCCGGGCCCGGACAGCAGGCGGATCCCCGGAGGGAGCATCTGCCGGAGCCCGGACCGGGCGATGGCCATGGTATGGGTGCCGCACACCTCCATGATATTCACGTCAAAGGGGCCCATGGCCCGCAATTTTTCAAGAACGGAAGCAGTCCGCATAGCATTTCTCCAGGTGATCGGTCAGAACGGCTCCGGCAGCGCGAAGCCGGGTCCAGTATAGCACGGAAAATCCGTTTTGACAGCCCCCGGATTTTGCGCTATACTCCAAAGCGCGGAAGAGCGGGGGCGCGGCCGGGCCTTCCGGCCGGCCGGAGGAGCTCCCGGCGGAGGGCCCTCGGGCCTGTCTGAGCTCTCGAACGGGAAACGATCGCGCCGCAGGGCGCTTGAGGAGGTACAAATGGAGATCAGGATCCTTCAGCTGGTGGAGGGGGCCAGGGCGGCCCGGGGGCTGACCGTGATCATCGACGTGTTCCGGGCGATGACCGTGGAGGCCTATCTTGCGGAAATGGGCGCGGCGCATATCTACCCCGTGGGCGACCAGGAAATCGCCTACGCCTATAAGAGGGCCCATCCCGAGGCCGTGCTGGTGGGAGAGCGGGGCGGCGTGATGCTGCCCGGCTTCGATTTCGGCAACTCGCCCTCCCAGATCAAACGGGGCGAGCTTAAGGGCCGCACCGTGATCCACACCACCTCTGCCGGTACCCAGGGCCTGGCCAATGCCTCCGGCGCCGACGAGATCCTGACCGGCTGCCTGGCGAACGCGGACGCTGTGGCCCGCTATATCCGCAGGCAGCAGCCCGAGGTGGTGTCGCTGGTCTGCATGGGCCTGGGCGCCAGGCGCCCCATCGAGGAGGATACCCTCTGCGCGGAATATATCAGGAGCCTGTTAGAGGGGAAGCCCCTGGACGTGGCGGCGCAGATCCCGCAGCTTCAGGCCACCAGCGGAGCGAAATTCTTCGATCCCGCCCGGCAGGAGGTATTTCCCGAGGAGGATTTCTGGCTCTCGGTGGAGACCGGCCGCTTCGACTTCGTGCAGAAGCTGGCAGTCGGAGAAGGCGGCATGGCGGAAAGCGTCAGGATCCCGGTCTGAGGGACCCGGAGACCGCCCAGCTCCGTGACGGAGGCTCAGGCCTTGGCCTTACACAAACGGATAAAATCCTGCTCCGGCGCCGAAAGGCGCCGGTCTTTTTTCCAGAGGAGCACGTAATCCAGACAGTATTCCGGGCCCAGCTCCAGCACGGCCAGCTGCTGCCGGTCCTCCGGCAGGAAGCCCCTGGAGGCCAGACCGCAGAGCCGCCCTTCCCCTAAGGACAGCCCGATGTCCGCGCTGCTGGTGACCTGGAAGGCCTGGCTTAGGGCCAGTCCCCGCTCCTGGCAGATGCCGTCGATGTAGCGCCGCAGCTTCGTGCTCCGGGCCGGAAGGATGAAGGGCTCGTCCCGGAAAAGCGAAAGCAGGGCCCCGGCGGAGGCATTTCCCGAGCGCTGCAGCTCTTTGGCCCTGTCTAACAGCGGGTGGCTGCCGGCGCACATGAGCACCAGCGGTTCCCGGGCCAGCACCGCGTAGGAAAAGGGGGCCTCGGCCTCCTCGGCCGGGGTCAGCAGGGAAAAGCAGAGCTTCACCTGCCCCTGCAGCAGCTGGCGCTCCGCCTCGCTGCTGGGCAGCTCCGCCAGGGTGAGGGAGCATTCCGGCCGCAGTCGGGCGAATTCGCCGTAGACCCGGGCGAAGAGCCTCGGCGACCGGCCGGGGGCCGCCGCCACCGTGAGGGTGTTCTTTTCCTGCTCCGCCAGAGGCTTCAGGGATTCCAGCGCCTCGTCCCGCAGCTGCAGCATCCTTCCGGCGTAGTCCAGCAGCAGCTCGCCGGCGGGCGTGGGGGTCAGGCCCCGTCTGCCGCGGATGAAGAGCGTCAGCCCCAGCTGCTTCTCCAGACGGGAGAGCTGCTGGCTCAGGGCGGAGGGGGAAATGAAGAAGCAGGCGGCGGCGCGGGACAGGCTCCCTTCCCGGGCCAGGACCGTGAGATATTCCAGAAGCGTAAAGTCCATGGGCACTCCTTGAAGGCCGGGCATTTGCCGGCACATTAAGAAAAACTTAATACAGGCTTAGCATAACGAAATTGAATTACTGACGGCCTTATGCTACCATAAGAGTACGAAAACGGCAAGACCTATCCTGCCGGAAAGGACGGATGAAATATGGCATTTTTGAAAGACGGACAGGCTATTTTCAGTCAGGAAGAGCTGAGAGCCTGGGGCGAAGCTGTTTGCCGGGGCGCCGGCGTGGAGGAGGCGGAGATCGGTCCGCTGCTGGACGTGCTGCTGCTGACGAACCTGAGAGGCATCGATACCCACGGCATCACCATGCTGCCCTCCTATATGGAGCGCTTCAGAAATATCGAGCATCGCCCGGTGACCACCGTGAAGGAATACGGCGCCGGCGTGCTGATCGACGGCGGCAACCACACCGGCCAGTACGTGACCATGAAGGCCATTGACGAGGCCTGCGCCCGCGCCGACAAATACGGCATCGGCTTTGCCGAGGTGTCCGAGATCGGTCACAGCGGCGCCATGGGCTGCTACGGCTATCTGCTGGCGAAGCGCGGCTACATCGGTCTGGCCACCACCACGGTCATGTCCCTGATCGCTCCCTGGGGCGGCACCAAGCCTCTGCTGGGCAACAACCCCTTCGCCGTGGCGCTGCCGGACGAGGAGATGCCGCTGGTGCTGGACGTGGCCTGCTCCGTGGTCGCGAGACAGAAGATCTACAACTATCAGCGGGAGGGCAAGCCCATCCCCGAGGGCTGGGCCGTGGATAAGGAGGGCAAGCCCACCACCGACGCCACCGCGGCGCTGGAGGGCACGCTGCTGGCCATCGGCGGCCACAAGGGCACCGGCATCGCCCTGATGATCGACGTGATCCTGGGCCTGATGTCCGGCGGCAAATTCGGCGTGGACATCTGCCCCAACGTGGATCAGAGCAAGCCGCAGCATATTTCCCAGCTGATCATGGCCATCAATCCCAAGTTCTATATGGACGCCGAGGAGTGCGCGAAGAACCTCGCGGCCTACAAGGAGCGCTTCTACGCGATCCCCGCCAGAGAGGGCGCGACCCTGCTGCTGCCCGGCGAGCTGGAGCACAGCGTCATGAAGCAGCGTGAGGCGGAGGGCATCCCGATCACCCTGCCCAGACTGAAGGAAATGAACGCCTACAACGAAAAATGGGGCCTTCCCCGCATCGAACTGCAGTAAATCCAGGAGGAGAAACACATGGATACTTCATTCATCCGGGGCATTATTCCCCCCATTATCACCCCCATTGACGAGGACGAGCGCATCGACGAGGCGAAGCTGCGGGAGCAGGTGGAATACCTGATCAAGGGCGGCTGCCACGGCATCCTGCTGTTCGGCTCCAACGGCGAATTCTACGTGATCGAGGAGGACGAGATGCAGCGCGGCCTCAGGATCGCGGTGGATCAGGCGGCGGGCCGGGTCCCGGTATTCTTCGGTATCGGCGCCATCAGCACCAAAAAGTGCGTCAAGCTGGCGAAGATGGCCTTTGAGGGCGGCGCCGCGGCCGTATCGCTGCTGCAGCCCATGTACATCAAGCCCGACAGCCGCGAGCTGTTCCTGCATTACAAGACGGTGGCCGAGGCGATCGCTCCGAAGCCCATGCTGGTCTACAACAACCCCGGCCGCGCCGGCTACGGCCTGACCTGCGACCTGATCGTGGAGCTGGCGGAGACCTGCGAGAACATCGTCGGCATCAAGGACACCAGCGGTGACGCCTCCCTGATGGAGGAGATCATCCGCCGCACCCGTCACCTGGGCTTCAAGGTCATGGGCGGCAAGGACACCCTGCTGTTCGTGACGCTGATGCTGGGCGGCGTCGGCGGCGTCTGCACCATGGCCAACGTCTACCCCGAGCTGGTCTGCTCCATCTACAACAAGTTCATGGCCGGCGACTGGGAGGGCGCGAGAGAGGCCCAGTACGTGATGAACCCCATCCGCCTTTCCATGGACAAATCCACCTTCCCGGTGGCGGCCAAGGCCATGAACAAGGTCATCGGCCGGGATATGGGACTGCCGTACCTGCCGACCCTGGAGCCCACCGAGGCCGGCTGGAAGGCCATTCAGAAGGCCATCGACGAGGCCGGTCCGCTGAAATAAGAGGGAACGCGAAAATATAAGCCAGGCCGGTAAATGCCGCGGCATTTACCGGCCTGTCTTTATTTTGATCTGCGTACTATCGGCGCTCCGTCTCCGCCAGGGCTGCCTCTACCTCCCGGGCGGCGGCGATATCCGCCTCGGCCTCCTGAGGCCTTAGGCGCTCGATGGCAAAGCCGGCGTGGCAGATCACGTAATCCCCCAGCTTCGGTTCTTTGATAAAATCCAGGCGCAGGGCGCGGCGGATGCCGTCCCGTTCGCCCACGGCGTCGAGACCGTTGATCTCTATGATTTTAAGCGGTATGGCAAGACACATGGAGGCTCCTTTTCCGGGCGCGGCAGGGCGCAGCGGATGGGCGGCGGAGGCAGGACCCGACGGTTCAGGGCTGCTCTTTCCGCAGCAGGGCGCGGCCGACGGCCAGCTGCCCCAGACAGATCCCTTCGTCGTTGCAAGAGACCCTATGGTGAGTATACACCGAAAAGCCCGCCGTTTCAAGCTGCTCCGGCAGTCTTTCCAGCAGATAGCGGTTCTGGAAGCAGCCGCCGGAGAGGACGACCCGATCCAGCCCCGTTTCCTCCCGGAGCCTTTCGCAGAGAGAGACCGCCATGGCGCAGAGGGTGTTCATGAAGACGGCGGCGGCCTCCTCCGGGGAGACGCCTGCGCTGCGCTCTTCGCAGAGACGGCGGAGCATAGGCCGCCAGTCCATGACCGTGCGGCCCTCATAGGGGCTCAGCGCGAAGGGCAGACAGCGGGAAATGCCCTCCGCCGCGGCCGCCTCCAGCAGCACGGCGCCCTGGCCCTCGTAGGCGGCCTGCTCCGTGATGCCCAGCAGCGCGCAGACGCCGTCGAAGAGGCGGCCCATGCTGCTGCAGACCGGGGTGTTCAGCCTCTGCTCCTTCAGGAAGCGGAGCGCAGGCTGCTCCGGGAACAGCGGGCGGCCGTCCTTTCCCGCAGGCCTTGCCGCTTCGCCCTCCGGGTAGGCCTCCCAAAGCAAGGCCTCCGCCACCCGGAAAAGCTCGCGGGTGCATTTGTCGCCGCCGGGCAGCAGGAAGGGATAGAGGGAGGAGGCGCGGGCAAAGCCCTCATAGCCGCCGGTCAGGACCTCGCCGCCCCAGACGCTGCCGTCGGTGCCCAGGCCGGTGCCGTCCCAGATGAGGCCGATGACCTCGCCGCGCAGGCGGTTGTCCGTCATGCAGGAGGCCAGGTGGGCGTGGTGGTGCTGGATCCGGTACAGCGGCAAATGCTCCCGCGCCGCCCGTTCCTCCCCATAGCAGGAGGAGAGATAGTCCGGGTGCAGGTCGCAGAGGAGCGCCTCCGGCCTGATATCGAAGAGCCGCTCGAAATGGCCGATCTGCTGCTCGTAATGGAAGAGGGTCTCGGCGTTCTTTAAGTCCCCGATATGGGCGGAGAGGAAGGCGTGCTGCTCCGCGGAGAGGGCGAAGGAGGCTTTCTGCTCCGCGCCCAGCGCCAGCATTTGCGGGAAGGCTTCGTCCAGGATCAGAGGATAGGGCACGTAGCCGCGGCTCCGGCGAAGGAAATACTCCTGCCCGCGCAGGAGGAAGAGCAGGGAATCGTCACAGCGGGTCACGATCTCCCGGTCGTGCAGCAGGAAGCCGTCCGCGATACCCGAAAGCTCCGTGAGCGCCGCCTCATTATCCTTCAGAATGGGCTTGTCCGACAGATTGGCGCTGGTCATGATCAGCACCGGCAGCTCCTCCGTCAGCAGCACGTGCAGCGGCGTATAGGGCAGCATGACCCCCACGTACCGGTTGTCGCTGACAAAGGAAAACGGGCAGTCGGGCCGTTTTTTCAGCAGCACGATGGGCTTCTGACGGCCGGAAAGGACCTGTTCCTCCTCCGGGCTCAGCAGGCAGTATCTGCGGACGGTCTCCGTATCCCGCATCATCAGGGCGAAGGGCTTCGCCTCCCGCTGCTTGCGGAGACGCAGGGCGCGCACCGTTTTCTCTTCGGGCAGGCAGGCCAGATGGATGCCGCCCAGGCCCTTGACCGCCAGGATGCCGCCGGCCCTCAGCAGGCGGACGCTCCGGATCAGGGCCTCCTCGCCCTCCGCGGCGGGCACCCGGTCCATAGCCGAAGCCGTTTCAGACTCCGCGGCGGGGAGGTCTCCCTCATAAAAGCTCAGACGGGGGCCGCATTTGCCGCAGCAGACCGGCTGGGCATGGTAGCGCCGGTCGCGGATGTCCCGGTATTCCCTTTCGCAGTCCGGGCAGAGGGAAAAGCCGGCCATGGAGGTGAAGGGCCGGTCGTAGGGCAGGTCCCGGATGATGGTGAACCTGGGCCCGCAGTGGGTGCAGTTGATGAAGGGATAGCGGAAGCGCCGGTCCTTAGGATCCCTGAGCTCCCGCAGGCAGTCTTCGCAGACCGCCGCGTCCGGCGCGACCAGGGTCCGCTTCCGGGAAACGCGGCCGCTCTCCCGGATGGCAAAGTCCCTGTAGCCCCTGAGCGGCGCGTAGGGGCGCGCCTCGACGGCTTCGATCAGTGCCAGGGGCGGGGCCTCGCGGCGCAGTGCGGTCAGGAAGGCCGAAAGCGCCTCCTCCTCCCCCTCGACCTCCAGCTCGGCGCCCCGGGTGGTGTTGCGGATCCAGCCCCTAAGGCCCAGCGCCTCGGTCTGCAGGTGGATGAAGGGACGGAAGCCCACGCCCTGCACGATGCCGTATATCTCGATATGTCTGCCGATGACGGCCATGACGGACCTCCTTCCCTGCCCCGCGGTCTTGGGGATAAGCCCGGGGAGCCTGCCGCCGCCGAAGCAGCCGCAAAGCCCTGCGCGGCGGCGCGTCCCCTTTCCGTTTTTCTCATCATAGCAAATCCGCGGCCAAAGCTCAAGACGGAAGGCGAAGATCCTTCGCCCTCCGCCGGGACCGGCTCCCGGCCGCGCGCAGGCGTATGACACCAGCTTATGCTCTTCAGAAAACGGATGCACCAGCTCCCGGCCGCGCGCAGGCGTATGTTGCCTCCCGGACCGTCGGGAACGCGGTGCTCCGCCGCTCCCGGCGCCCGCGGGCGTATTCCGCCGTACCGGCGGGGATACCGCCCGCCATTTTGCGGCATATATTGATTGGAACGGCGGTATTTTTCTGCGGCAGGCCTTGCATTTTTGCCTTTTTTCCCGTAGAATACTACAGTCAAGGATCGCGGGCTTCCGCGGACCTTAGTCAAATACAGGATGGTGCACTATGGAACTGCAAATTCAGGATCTGGTATCCTCCATCAGAAAAGAAGGCATCGAGAAGGCTCAGGAGGAGGCCGGGCAGATCCTTGCCCAGGCCAGAGCAGAGGCCGATAAGCTGATCGCCCAGGCCAAGGCCGAGGCGGCGAGGACCGGTGCCGCGGCAGAGGCGGACATCGAGACCCGCAGACAGGGCGCTCAGGTCGCCGTGGAGCAGGCAAAGCGGGACGCGCTGCTTTCCTTTGAAGCCTCCGTACAGGGCGAATTCAAGAAAATTCTGGCAGCCGACGTGGCGAAGACCGTGAAGGGCGAGACCCTGGCGAAGCTGATCGCCGCTGCCTTGGGAGACGAGGATCCTGCGGCCTATACCGCCGAGGTGGCGGAGGTCACCGAGGGCCTGAAGGGTGAGCTGGCGCAGAAGGTCCGGGACGGTCTGGAGATCAAAGCCGTTCCCGGCGTGAAGGCAGGCTTCCGGCTGGCGGCCAAGGACGGCTCCGGCTTTTTTGACTGCAGCGCCGAAGAGCTGGCCCGGATGCTGGAGCCCTTCTTCGCGGGCCTGCAGATCTAAGGAGGCTGACGGTGGCTTCCTACTATTATCTGATCTCCAGTCTGCCGAGCCTACGGGCGGACGGGGAGATGCCCTTCTCCTACGCGGATTTTCTGGCGCAGTGCCGGGGGACCGTGAGCGAGAAGACCTTCAGACTGCTGGAGGAGCTGAGTCTTTCCTCCCGGGAAGGTCCTCTGCTCAGGGAATGGGGCGAATTCTACGGCGTACTGGCGGAGGAGCTGGCCTACCAGCGGAACGAACGCCTGGGACGTCCCGCGAGGCTTCCGGCCGTCCGGGATGCCGTGATGACGAAAACGGTGGCTGCGGCCCTGTCCGCCGTGAACCCTCTGGAGGGAGAGCGGCAGCTGCTGGCACTGGAGTTCGACCGGCTGGACGGGCTGGTGAGCATGCATTATTTTGACGATCACGTGCTGTTCGGCTATGCCCTGAAGCTGAAGCTGATGGAGCGGCTGACCGCATTTGACGGAAACAAGGGAAAAGCGGAATTCAGACGTCTGCTGGAGCTGACCCGGCAGAAGATCACAAGTATCGGATAGGTGCAGACAATGGACAATGTATTAGGACATGTAACAGGCGTGAACGGAAACCTGGTCGCCGCATCGGTGGAGGGCTCCGTCCGCAAAAACGAGGTTGGTTATATCCTGGTGGAGGGCAAGCAGCTGAAGGGCGAGGTCATCCGGGTCCGGAAGGGCGTCGTCAGCATCCAGGTCTACGAAATGACCAACGGCATCAAGGTCGGCGACGAGGTGGTATTTACCGGCGAGCTGATGAGCGTGGAGCTGGGCCCCGGCCTGCTGACCCAGGTATTCGACGGCCTGCAGAACCCGCTGCCTCAGCTGGCGGACCGCTGCGGCTTCTTCCTGGAGCGGGGCGTCTATCTGGACCCCATCCCCGATAAGGACTGGGAATTCACTCCCGTGGCCAAGGTGGGCGACGAGCTGTATCCCGGCGATACGCTGGGCACCGTTCCGGAGGGCCTGTTCACCCACCGGATCATGCTGCCCTTCGGCTTTACGAACGAGGCATGGACCGTGAAGCGCATCAACGGGAAGGGCGTATACAACGTGCGCTCCGTGATCGCCGCGGTGGAAAATGCCGAGGGCGAGGAGAAGGAGCTGACCATGGTCTTCTCCTGGCCGGTGAAGAAAGCCATCACCTGCTATGAGGAGCGGCTGCGTCCCGACGAGACCTTGATCACCAAGATCCGCTGCATCGATACCTTCCTGCCCGTGGCCAAGGGCGGCACCTTCTGCGTGCCCGGTCCCTTCGGCGCCGGCAAGACGGTGCTGCAGCACATGGAAGCGAAGAACGCGGACGTGGACATCGTGATCGTGGCGGCCTGCGGCGAGCGTGCCGGTGAGGTCGGGGAGATCCTGAAGGAATTCCCCGAGCTGACCGACCCCCGTACCGGCAGGAGCCTGATGGAGCGGACCATCATCATCTGCAACACCTCCTCCATGCCGGTGGCGGCCCGTGAGGCCTCCGTATATACCGCCATGACCATGGCGGAGTATTACCGGCAGATGGGCCTGTCCGTGCTGATGCTGGCCGATTCCACCTCCCGCTGGGCTCAGGCCATGCGTGAGATGAGCGGCCGTCTGGAGGAGATCCCCGGCGAGGAGGCCTTCCCCGCCTATCTGGAATCCCTGATCGCCTCCTTCTACGAGCGGGCCGGCAAGGTCCGGCTGCGGGACGGCTCCGTCGCCTCCGTAACGGTGGGCGGCACCGTTTCTCCCGCCGGCGGCAACTTCGAGGAGCCGGTGACCCAGGCCACCCTGAAGGTGGTGGGCGCCTTCCACGGGCTGTCCCGGGAGCGCTCCGACGCCCGCAAATACCCCTCCATCCATCCGCTGGAATCCTGGTCCAAGTATCAGGGCGTGGCGGATATGCGGAAGGTGGAGGAAGCCAGAAGCATCCTGATCCGCTCTCAGGAGATCAATCAGATGATGAAGGTGGTCGGCGAAGAGGGAACCACCTCCGAGGACTATATCACCTACCAGAAGGGCGAGCTGCTGGATGCGGTGTATCTGCAGCAGAACTCCTTCGATCCCGTGGACATGGCCTGCGAGCCGGCCAGACAGCAGCATGAATTCCGGTTCATGTACGACATCCTGACGGCCGACTTCCGGCTGGACGACAAGCGGGAGATCCGTTCCTTCTTCAACGAGCTGCGTCAGCAGATGCTGGACTGGCACGGAGATATCTTCGATACTCCGGAGTACCGGACCAGAGAAGAGCAGATCAGGGCCTTCTATACGGCCAAGACGCAGGGCTAAGGAGGAGCAGGATGAAGAAAGTCTATACGAAAATCGAATCGATCATCGGCAACGTGGTCACGGTGCGGGCCGAGGGCGTGCGCAACGGCGACCTGGCTCTGGTGGGCAATTCCTACGCCAACGTGATCAAGCTGGACGGCGACCGGGTCTCCATGCAGGTATTTGCCGGAGCGCAGGGCGTATCCACCACGGACCCCGTGCGTTTCCTGGGCAAGCCCATGATGGTGTCCTATTCCGACCATTTGTTAGGCCGGGTGTTCAACGGCGCCGGCGTGCCCCGCGACAAGGGCCCCGCTCTGACGGAGAACATGATCCCCATCGGCGGTCCCTCCGTCAATCCCGCCCGGCGTATCGTGCCCCGGCAGATGATCCGCACCGGCATCCCCATGATCGACGTGTTCAATACCCTGGTGGAGAGCCAGAAGCTGCCGATCTTCTCCGTGTCCGGCGAGCCCTATAACGAGCTGCTGGCCAGGATCGCCATGCAGGCCGAGGTGGACGTGATCGTCCTGGGCGGCATGGGCCTCAAATACGACGACTATCTGTTCTTCCGGGATACCCTGGAAAAGGGCGGCGCCATGGGCCATACGGTGATGTTCGTCCATACCGCCTCCGACCCCATCGTGGAATGCAACCTGGTACCGGACATGGCTCTGGCCGTGGCGGAGCGCTTCGCTCTGGACGGCAAGAAGGTCCTGGTGCTGCTGACGGATATGACCAACTTTGCCGATGCCCAGAAGGAGATCGCCATCACCATGGAACAGGTGCCGGCCAACCGCGGGTACCCCGGCGATCTGTACAGCTCTCTGGCAGCCCGGTATGAGAAGGCCGTGGACTTTGAGGGCGCTGGCTCCGTGACCATCCTGGGCGTGACGACCATGCCCGGCGACGACGTGACCCACCCCGTGCCCGACAACACCGGCTACATCACCGAGGGCCAGTATTATCTGAAGAACGGCCACATCGAGCCCTTCGGCTCCCTGTCCCGTCTGAAGCAGAACGTCAACGGCAGGACCCGCAGCGATCACCGCGCCCTGATGGACGGCATGATCAAGCTGTACAGTGCCTTCAAGGAGAGCCAGGAGAAAAAATCCATGGGCTTCCTGATGAGTGAATGGGACGAAAAGCTCCTGAAATACGGCGAGCTCTTCGAGACCAGGATCATGGATCTTTCGGTCAATATCCCGCTGGAGGAGGCCCTGGACCTGGGCTGGGAGATCCTGGCGGAATGCTTTGAGCCGAACGAGACCGGTCTGAAGACCAGCCTGCTCAAAGAGCACTGGCCCCGGCCTCTGGACTAAGCGAGGCAGAGTATGGGTGCTGTCAAGCTGACGAAAAACGAACTGAAGCACCAGAAGGATCAGCTGAAGCAGTTTTCCCGCTATCTTCCCACCCTGCAGCTGAAGAAGCAGCAGCTCCAATCGGTGATCATGGGGGTCACGAAGGAGCTGGAGGAGAAGGAGATCGAGCGGGAGAAAATGATCGGCGATCTGGACGACTGGGTGGCGGTATTTTCGGAGAACGGGCTGTTCCCGGAGACGCTGCGCCTGGAGCATCTGGTGCAGCCCGATACCGTGGTCTGCGGCGAGGAAAATATCGCCGGCGTCACGGTCCCGGTCTTCCGGGAACTGAGCTTTAAGGACATCCCCTACGACGTGGCGGATTATCCCCTGTGGGTGGATACCGCGCTGGTGCGTCTCAAGGAGATCGCCCGGCTGGACGCTCTGGTGAAGACCCTGAGGATCCGGGCGGAGATGCTGGGAAAGGAGCTGCGCTCCACCTCCCAGCGGGTAAATCTGTTTGAAAAGGTAAAGATCCCGGAGGCGAAGGAAAACATCCGCGTCATCGGAATCTATCTGGGTGACCAGCAGACCAGCGCGGTGGTGCGGGGCAAGATCGCCAAGAGCAAGTGCCAGGAGGAAGAGCTATGATCGAGAAAATGAAACAGGTCTCCGTCGTCGCCTCCGCCGCTCACCGGGAGATCCTGCTGAACGCGCTGCGGGATCTGGGAATCCTGCATCTGGCGGAGAAAAATCCGCCCGCTCCCGAGCTGTCGGAGCGATTCACCGGCCTTTGCCGGAGACAGCAGGAGCTAAAGAACTATGCCGGAACGGCGGAGCCTGCCGGGGAGGCCCTGAGCGAGGAAGCCTTCGCGCAGCTGGACCGGACCGTGCAGGAGGGCATGCTCACGGTCTCCCGGCAGGAGGCGGCGCGGAGCGCCGCCCGGCTGGAAGCGGAAAAGCTGAGGGCCTGGGGCGATTTCGATCCCGAGGACCTGAAGGCCCTGGCCGCTGAGGGCCTGGAGTTTACGGTCTACCGCATGGGCAGGAAGGAGCTGGAGACGCTGCGGCAGGACGAAAACCTGCGCTTCATCCGCCTGGCTCCCGTGGAAAAGCTGGAGACCGTGGCGGTCCTGGGCAGGCTGGAGCCCGGCTGCGGTGCCGTGGAATTCCAGCTGCCGGAGAAGAGCCTGTCTCAGCTGGAGCGGGAAGCGGAGGCCGCAGAGGCGGAGATCGCTGCCGCAAGGCTGAGGCTCACGGAGGCCGCCGTCCATCTGAAGGACTACGACGCCGCCATCCTGGAGCTGCAGGACCGGATGAATTATTCTTCTGTCAGCCGGACGGCGGGAGAGGAAGAGGGCCTGCTGTGGCTGACCGGCTATATCCCCGCGTCGGAGGAGGAACGCTTCCTCGCTGCGGCAAAGGAACGGCAATGGGCCTACGCGCTGGATGACGTGGAGGCGGACGACGAGAAGGTGCCCACCAAGGTGCGCTACAACAAGGTGACGGCGCTAATAGCTCCGGTCTTCGATATCCTGGGGACCGTGCCCGGTTACCGGGAATACGATATTTCCTTCTGGTTCCTGTGCTTCTTCACCCTGTTCTTCGCCATGATCATCGGCGATGCCGGCTACGGCGTGATCTTCCTGATCGCCGCGGTGGTCCTGCATCTGAAGAACAAAAAGCTCAGCAGCGTCAACCTGCTGCTGTACGTGCTGTCCGCCGCCACCATCGTCTGGGGCGCACTGACCGGCACCTGGTTCGGGCTGGAGGGCGCCATGAAGGTCCCCTTCCTGAAGAGCCTGGTCATTCCCGGCTTCGCCAACTACCCGGAGTACTTCGGCGTGGAGACCACCAGAGCCCAGAACAACGTGATGAAGTTCTGCTTCAGCATCGGCGTGACTCAGCTGGCCCTGGCCTGCGTCATGAACGTCAAGCGGAAGCTCGGCACGAGGGACCTGAGCCTGCTGGCCGATCTGGGCTGGCTGTCCTCCATCTGCGCCCTGTATTTCATGGTGCTGTTCCTGGTCATCGGGCAGGAGGTCAACGTGGGACTGGTGGCCGTCTTTGTGGCAGCCGGCTTCCTGCTGGTGGTGCTTTTCGGCGGCATGAGCCCCGATAAGAGCTTCGGTCAGGGCCTGAAGGCCGGTGTGGGAGATGCCTTTACCGTCTTCCTGAACACCATTTCCGCCTTCGGCAACGTGATGAGCTACATCCGCCTTTTCGCCGTGGGCATGGCCTCCCTGGCCATCGCGCAGAGCTTCAACGACATGGCGGCAAATTTCGACGGGCCGCTGGTGGTGATCGGCGCGCTGATCATGCTGATCGGCCACGTGCTGAACATCGTCATGGGCGCGCTGTCCGTGGTGGTACACGGCGTCCGGCTGAATCTGCTGGAATTTTCCGGGCAGCTGGGCATGGAGTGGTCCGGTACTGCCTACGATCCCTTCCGTAAACAAAACAAGTCCAAACAATAATTATAACAGGAGATGATAATCATGGAAAAATTACAGATTGAGTTTATCGGTATGGCTTTTGCTCTCGGCCTTTCCGCTCTCGGCTCCGCCTTCGGCGCCGGCTTTGCCGCCATGTCCTCCGTGGGCGCCTGGAAGAAATGCTACTGCGCCGGCAAGCCCGCCTCCTTCATCATGGTCGCCTTCTCCGGCGCGCCTCTGACCCAGACCATTTACGGCTTCCTGCTGATGAACTTCATCCGCAGCGCCGTGGAAAACGGTGCTGCCGCGACGCTGGCCATGTTCGTGGGTATCTGCGGCGGCCTGGTCATCGGCGCTTCCGCCTTCTTCCAGGGCAAGGTCGCCGCGGCTGCGGCGGATGCGCTGGGCGAGACCGGCAAGGGTACCGCCAACTACTTCATCGTGATCGGTATCATCGAGACCGTGGCTCTGTTCACCCTGGTGTTCAGCCTGCTGCTGCTTCAGTGATCCCGGCGGCCGCTGCCGTATGCACGACGGCCCGCGGCCCGCTTCCCAAAACGATAAATACCGCGAACGGCCGGACTTTTCTTGGAAAAGTCCGGCCGTTGTGGTATAATGCGGTGTATCATTTGATCGGATCGGTGCGGAGGGCGCATTCCGCAGTTATTCTGGCTTTTGGACAGCCAGCGTCACAGAAATCACGCGTTTTTTGCTTTTGAGGAGGGATCTTCCATGAAAAATCGGAAAGGGGCGGCGGCAATGGGACTCCTGCTGCTGCTCATCGTCAGCCTTTGCGGCTGCGGCAAAGCGGAAAAGGAGAGCACGGAGGATACGCCCGCCCTCAGCACGGCGGCTCCGCCCGCCTCCGCAGAGGAGAGCGGCTTGACCGAGACGTCAGAGACTGTGGCCCCGCAGGAGCCCTCCGCGGTCAGCCTTTTTTCCTTTAAGGCGGGGGCAGACGCGGAGCAGACCGTGAGCTCCAACTCCACCCAGGTCTGGACCGTAACGACGGACACCAAACCCTCCTATACGGTGCTGAGCTTTTACAATAATTACGACAAAGGCGAGGGCGGTCTGCCCGGCGAGGAACGGATCTGGTTTTCTCTGGACCATATGACGCCCTTCCGTACGGCGGATGCCGCCGCGCTGCGCCTGACCGTCAAGAACCTGTTCGTGCGGCGGGATTCCGATATCAACATGAATACGCTGGACCGGCTGCAGCTCCTGTACTCCACCGACAACGGGGCAAGCTTCAGCGAGCCGATCCCGGTGAAGACCCATTACCGCCTGGACGAGGCCGTCCTGCTGTCCGACGGGCGGATGGCGGCCGCCTATATCCTGTGGACGGAGGATCTGCTGCAGCTGCTGCCACGGGACGTCACCGTTACCGATCTGCGGGTGAGGCCCTTCGGGGACTATGCCCAGCACTTCGGCGGGATGCGTCTGGCGGAGGTGGAGCTGACCGCCTACAGCGGGGAAATGCCCGCGCTCATCGGCGACGACGCGCCGGCAGCGGAGACCGTTCAGCTGGAGGAAGAGACCCTGCGGGACATCGTGGTGGACCATATCCATCAGGTCGCCCGGGCGACCTGCTATTTGCCGGAGGAGATCAAAACGACCAATTACTCCGGCGATTCCAATGTCGGGAAGGCCATGAGCATCGTCTATCCTGCCGGGATCACGCTGCGGGGGCCGATCTATTCCCGGGAGAGCAAGACCTCCGCGGCGGAATGGTTCGAGGCGATCCGGGACGGCACCTATCGGGCCGGCACGACGGACAAGACCGTTGCCGGCATGGACTGCGAAAGGATCGTCCATGACGCGATCCACACCGTCTCCACGGTCCAGAGTGCCAGCACCGCCGCCTACGTCGATCCGGGATTCGTTTTTCTGGGCAGGCTGAATAACGACGGACAGTCGCTGAACGCGCCCGAGATCCTGGCGCCCTTCAGCCGGGAAGACCGGTGCGAGGCCCTGGCGCTGTTAAAGAAGGGAGATCTGGTGATATCCTTCGCGGGAAATGCCGCCAAATACAACAACGCGGTCTCCACGCATGTGCGTCTGGTCGTTGCGGAGCCCACGGTAGTCCGGAACGCCGACGGCAGGATCGATCCCGATAAAAGCTATGTGTCCTGCACCGAAGCCGGAGGCGCGGTATACCACTACTTCCGGGACGGGGCCGACGGCAGCATCGTGCGTCAGAGAAGCCGCTCGGCCTATCAGAATGACAGCCGTTATACCTACCTTTATTCCGGCTCTGTCCGGACCGAGGAGCCGTACAGCTTCTCGGATCTCATGAAAAGCTCTTACGTTCCCATGAGCCTTAAGGTCTATGAGACCGGGAAGGTGGAGCTGCCCTGGTTCCAGGTGAGAGCCGGCAGCGGGGAGGCACAGACGGAGGGGGTAAGACTGCTCATCGGCTCCAACTACGCCATCCCTTACCTGGACGTCCGGGTGACGGACGCGCAGGGGAAGACGGTATATGAGGGGCGGATCGATCAGAAGACCAGCTTTGTGACGCCGGTGGTGGATACGGACGTGGCAAAATGGCTGCAGACGGCTCCCGCGGGCAGCTATCATTATACCCTGACGACCCGCTGCGGGCCGGTGCTTACGGTCGGCGGAGAGGTCCCGCTGCAGACCGTCTATGAAACGGAGCTGGTAAAATAACGGTGGACGGTCCGGCAGAGCCCTACCGCTCAGGCTCCTCCGCGATGGCCGCCCAGCTGCGGGCAGGCGCAGGGGTCAGCGGCTTGTATTTGCCCAGCAGCGTGAGAAAATAGGCCGTATAGGCGGGATATTCGTAATCCCGGCGTCTGACGGCGGCCAGACGCCAGTCATGGCCGGCCAGCTCGTCCAGATGATAGAAGATGATGTGCTCCAGCACCCGGTCCGACTGCAGCGACAGGCCGCTCTCCGGGATGAAGCAGGAGCCTACGCCGTTGGCCGCCAGATAGAGCAGCAGGGTGGCGTTGGGAGACCGGAACAGGATGTTCGGCGTGAAGCCGGCGCCGGCAAAAAGCTCCCGGACCACCTGGCCGAGCTTCTGGTCGACGGTGGGCAGCATGAAGGGCTCCTGAAAGAAGTCCTTAAGAGACGCCTGCCTGAGCTCCAGGGGCGCATCCTCCGTCCGCGGCAGATCCCGGCGGGGCACGGCCAGCAGGATCCGTTCGCCGAACAGCTCCTCGTAGGCGAGGCGGGGCTTCCGGACGACGGGATGCATGATACCCAGGTCGATCTCCCGGCTGAGCAGGGCTTCCTCGATATGATCGCCGGTGGTCTCCGTGAGCTCCAGCCTGACCCGGGGATAGCGCTGAATGAACTGCTTCAGCACCATCGGAAAGAAGCACTGGAGGCAGTAGGGAGGAATGCCCACCCGCAGCGTCCCGCTTTCGTTCAGGTTCAGCTCCGCCAGCCGGTCCCTTAGCTGCTGCTCACCGGCGATCTGTCCGCAGAGATAGTCGTAATACAGGCGGCCGGCCTCGTTCAGCTGCATGGGCTTGCTGCTGCGGGAGAACAGCGCGCAGCCCAGCTCCTCCTCCAGCCGGTGAACGGCCTTGGTCACGGAGGGCTGCGTGGTATACAGCAGCTCGGCGGCCCGGCTGAGACTGCCGGTCTTGACTACGGTCATGAAATAACTGTCGATCCTTCTCAGCATGATATGCCCTCACTATTCCAAAAAGTGAATGATAGTTCCACTATAAAATGAAATTGACAGAATTTCAACCGCATTTTATAGTGAGACAGACGGGAGGGGCTGCCTTCCCGGCCAAAAGAAAAAGGAGATTCTGCCATGAGTAATACAGGCTGCGTCATCGTCAGGGACTTCGTCCGCCCCGACCGGGAGATGGTCGAGCGCTTCCGGGATCTGCCGGTGGCCAATATCGACGACTGCATGAACCGCACCGGAGCGGTGGATCCGGCCATCCGGCCCCTGAACGGGACCCCGCTGCTGGGGACCGCCTTCACGGTGAAGGTCGCGGAGGGAGATAATCTGATGTTCCATAAGGCCATGGATATGGCAAAGCCCGGGGACGTGGTGGTGATCGATGCCGGCGGGGACACCAAACGCGCGATCTTCGGCGCGCTGATGATCAACTACTGCAAGCTGCGGGGACTGGCCGGCGTTGTCGTGGACGGAGCGGTCCGCGACGCGAAGGAGCTCTCCGAGATCGATTTTCCGGTATATGCCAGAGCGATCACGCCCAACGGCCCCTATAAAAACGGCCCCGGCGAGATCAATACGGAGATCGCCTTCGGCGGGAAGGTGGTCCGCCCGGGAGATATCCTGGCGGGCGACGCGGACGGTATCGTGGTGATCGCTCCCGAGGACGCGCCGGAGCTGGCGGAAAAGGCCCGGGCCGTGCTGGAGAAGGAAACGGAGATCCTGCGGAAAATGCGGGAGGAGCATTCCTACGAACGCCCCTGGGTGGATCGGAAGCTGGAGGAGATCGGGGCGGAGTACCGCTAAGGCGCCCGGCCGGAAAGGAGAGACAGATGAAATTTGATGCGGAAGCACTGCAAGGCTTTACGGCCCGGGTCCTGAACCGGGCGGGACTCTCGGAGCAGGAGGCGGCGACCTTTGCCGAGAACCTGATCGAGGCCAATCTGAGAGGGGTAAATTCCCACGGGATCACCCGGCTGGGGGTTTATGCCAAAAGGGTGGAGGCCGGACTGATCGTTTCCGGCGCCGAGCTGAAGACCCTGAAGGAGGGCCCCGCGACCTATGCCTTCGACGCGGGCAACGGCCCGGGCAGCGTGATGGGGACCCGGATGATGGAGCTGTGCATCGCCAAGGTCAAGAAAATGGGCTGCTGCACGGCCACGGCCATGAACGGCACCCACTGGGGCGTGGCCTCCTTTTACGCGAGGCTGGCGGCAAGGGAGAACCTGATCGCGCTTGTGTCCTGCAACGCGGACGCGGCGGTGGTGCCTGCCGGCGGCGCCCGGCCCATGCTGGGGACGAACCCCCTCTGCGTGGCCATCCCTGCCGGGACCCATGAGCCGCTGATGCTGGACATGGCGACCAGCGTGGCGGCCCGGGGCAAGGTGGTCCAGGCCATGAAGGAGGGCCGCAGCATCCCGGCGGACTGGAGCGTGGATAAGGACGGCAATCCCACCACGGACCCCGCGAAGGCCCTGGAGGGGTATATGCTGCCCTTCGGCGGCTATAAGGGCTACGGGATCGGCCTGATCATCGATATCCTCTGCAGCTGCCTGGGCGGCTCGCTGAATTCCCGGACCTGCCATTCCTTCTGGTACGATTTTGAGCAGCCCCAGAACGTGGGCTACTTCATGTGCCTGATCGACGTATCCGCCTTCCTGCCGCCGGAGTTATTCCTGAGCAAGGTGGACGAGGTGCTGGAGGACATGAAGAAGACCCCTACCGCTCCCGGCGTGGGGGAGGTCCTGATCCCCGGCGAGCCCGAGTTCCGCAACACGCTGAAGCACCGGGCGGAGGGCATCACCCTGGCGGATTCGCTGGTGGAGGAGCTGAGGGCGCTGGGTGCCCGCTACGGCGTGGCTTTCCCCGAGGAAAAGAAGTGAATATCGTGAACGGACCGAGGCTTCTCTGCGGAGAAGCCTTTTTTCTGCCTGCGGGCTTCCGGAAGACCGCGGCCTCGGGGCTCCGCGCGGCGGGCTGACCTTCTCCCTTGTCCTACTTGAAAGCGGCTCCGTTTTCGGGTATAATAGCATTTGCCGCAAAAGGGCGCGCCCCGAAGCGGCGCCGGACCGCGGAAAATGCGGCGGCAAAGGAGGAAGGCCTATGCAGATCAGTCAGAGCCCGGAGACAGGCCGGCCGGCTGACGGGAGAAAGCCGGAGGAGACCGGCATATACGACGCGCTGGACCGGCTGGGGATCGCGTATACCCGGGTGGATCACGAATATGCCCACACGATGGAGGACTGTCTGGATATCGAGAAGGTGCTGGACGGCCCGATCCCCAAGAACCTGTTCCTGACCAACCGTCAGCAGACCGAATTCTACCTGCTGCTGATGCCCGGGGACAAGCCCTTCAAGACGAAATATCTTTCCGCGCAGCTGGGCTGCACGCGGCTGTCCTTCGGCGGGCCGGAGCAGCTGTCCGCCCTGCTGAGGACCGTGCAGGGCTCGGTCTCCCCGCTGGAGCTGATCTACGACAGGGAGCGGCGCGTCCGCTTCATCCTGGACCGGGAGCTGCAGGGCTCCGCCTGCTTCTGCGGACATCCGGGCTTTGCCACCTCCACGGTGAAGCTGGCCTGGAAGGATCTTATGGATTACGTATATGCCTGCGGCCACGAGCCCACCTGGGTGGAGCTGCCGCGAGAAGAGGAAGAGCATGGCTAAGTATACATTGCTGAAGACCGAAGGACGGGCCAAGCGGGGCCGCTTCGAGACGGTACACGGGACCATCGAGACCCCGGTGTTCATGAACGTGGGTACCGTGGCCGCCATCAAGGGCGCCCTTTCCACCGAGGACCTGAAGACCATCGGCTGCCAGGTGGAGCTGTCCAACACCTACCATCTGCACGTGCGTCCCGGGGATCAGCTGATCCACGACCTGGGCGGCCTGCACAAATTCATGGTCTGGGACCGGCCGATCCTGACGGACTCCGGCGGCTTCCAGGTATTTTCATTGGCGGGTCTGAGGAAAATCCGGGAGGAGGGCGTGAAGTTCCATTCCCACGTGGACGGCCGGCTGATCTTCATGGGGCCGGAGGAGAGTATGCAGATCCAGTCCAATCTGGGCTCCACCATCGCCATGGCCTTTGACGAATGCGTGGAAAATCCCTCTCCCCGGGACTACGTGGAGCAGAGCGCGGACCGCACCACCAGATGGCTGAAGCGCTGCATGGCGGAGCAGGCGAGACTGCGGGAGCTGCCGACCACGATCAATAAGGAGCAGCTGCTGTTCGGCATCAACCAGGGCGGGACCTACGCGGACGTCCGCATCCGCCACGCGCAGGAGATCGCGGAGCTGGATCTGCCCGGCTACGCGGTGGGCGGCCTGGCGGTGGGAGAGCCCACCGAGGTGATGTACGATATCCTGGATCAGGTGGTGCCGCATCTGCCGCAGAACAAGCCCACCTACCTGATGGGGGTCGGCACGCCGGCCAATATCCTGGAGGGCGTGGAGCGGGGCATCGACTTCTTCGACTGCGTCTATCCCAGCCGCAACGGCCGCCACGGGCACGTGTATACCAATCACGGCAAGATGAATCTGCTGAACGCGAAATACGAGCGGGACGAGCGGCCCATCGAGGAGGGCTGCGGCTGTCCCGTCTGCCGAAGATACAGCAGAGCCTATATCCGCCACCTGTTAAAGGCCGGGGAAATGCTGGGCCTCAGATTTTGCGTCTTGCATAATTTGTACTTTTATAATACAATGATGAGCGAGATTCGTGACAGTCTGGATCGGGGCGAGTTTGCCGCCTACAAGCGGGAGAAGCTGCGCCGGATGGCTGAAGGCGAAGAATAAGGCCCGGGAGGTCCCGGACCCTGAAGGAGGAATCGTCCCATGTACAATTTCTTTTTGATGGCTGAAGCCGCGGAAGCGCCCCAGGGCGGCGGCGGACTGCTGATCGGTTATCTGGTGGTCCTTGCCGCCATGATGTATTTTCTGGTGTTCAGACCCCAGAAGAAGCAGAAGAAGCAGCAGCAGGAGCTGATGGCCAGCATGGCTATCGGTGACAGCGTGCTGACCACGGCCGGCTTTTACGGGGTGATCATCGACATGACCGAGGATACGGTCATCGTCGAATTCGGCAGCAACAAGAACTGCCGCATCCCCATGCAGAAGCAGGCTATCGTTCAGGTCGAGAAACCCGAATAAACCATGATAATCAGATAACGCTGCGCAGATAAAGGCCCCTCGGGACCTTTGTTTGTGCTATGTAAAGACGGGAGAAGCTTTGAAGCAGAGAAAGGGACAGCAGAAGACCGGCGGATGGCAGAAGGAATGCCTTTTGTTCCTTCTGCTGATGCTGTGCGCTTTTTTAGGGGGAAGAGCCCTGGCTACCGGCCTTCCCGGAGAAAGCAGCTCCGAGGCGGTGACGGAAGCCTCCGCGGTTGAGGAGCCGGAGTCCGGGGAGGAAAGCACGGAGGGCAGCGCCGCGGAGGAGGAAAGTCCCGCGGAGAGCGAGCCCTCGGGAGAAAGCACCGAGCCCTCCGGCGGATCGGAGGAGAGCTCCTCCGAGGAGGAGAGCACGGAGACCGAAACGGAGACCGAGCCGGAAACGGAACCCATCCCGCAGAAGCCCTACATCATCCCCTACCGCAGCTTTTCCTATGACGATATCACCGAAACGGTGAGACTGGCCGTGGTGCACAATGCCACCGCCGTCAATCTGCGGGAGGGCCCCGGCACCGAATACGAGGTGCTGGGCATCATGAACGCGGACGTCATGCTGGAAATCATCGGCGAAGCGACCTCCTCTCAGCAGGTGCTGTGGTATAAGGTCCGGACCTATTACGAGGTCCTGGGCGAGGAGGTCATCGGCTACGTGTCCTCCAACGTGACCCGCACGCTGGTGCTGGAGCCCGGACTGGCCTACGAGACCTATCTGAGTTACATCGGCTTCCCGGATGCCTATCTGCCGTATCTGCTGGCGCTGCATGAGCAATATCCCCAGTGGGTCTTCACGCCCTCCGACGCCGGAGACTGGGACACGGTCCTGTATGAGGAGGCCAATCCCGACAGCTATCCCGGCATCAGTCTGATCCACCCCTACAGCATTTCCTCCTGGAAGCTGACCCGCGGCAAATACTACGACTGGACCACCTCCCGCTTTGCCAATTTCGACGGCAGCTGGAACGCGGCCTCCGATGAGCTGGTGGCCTATTATCTGGACCCCCGGACCTATCTGGACGAGACCGCGATCTTCACCATGCTGGATCAGCGCTACGACGAGGCGCAGGTCCTGGACGGCGTGAAGACGATCCTGCGGGGGACCTTCATGGACGCGGAGACCGCCACGGACGTGGACGGCACGGAGTTCAATTACGCCGAGGTCTTCTGCGAGATCGGAAGGACGCTGGGCGTCAGCCCGTATTTCCTGGCCAGCTGCGTGCGGCAGGAGATCGGCGTTGCCGGGACCTCCAAGAGCATCAGCGGCCTGAGTGAGAAATACCCCGGCTATTATAACTACTTCAACGTTTACGCGGCCACCACGGCGACGGAGGATGCCAATGACCACGGTCTGTGGTTCGCTTCCGGCGCGGGCGTGGGGGCCACCAGCTACAACCGACCCTGGGATACCCGGATCAAGGGCCTGTGGGGCGGCGCCATGTATCTGGCCGAAAACTATATCCTCAAGGGGCAGAATACCCTTTACTACAAGCGTTTCAACGTCAAGACCGGAGCCTCCAGCCTGTATCGGCATCAGTTCATGACCAATACCAAGGGCGCCTGGTCCGAGGGCGTTTCTCTGGCCAACGGCTACGGCGCGGAGGAGCGGCAGCAGGCGCTGCGCTTCGATATCCCCATCTACGTCGGTCTGCCGGAGGAGCCCTGCCCCTGTCCCACCGGAGACGGCTCCCCGAACAACCGTCTGGCCTCGGTGACCCTGGGCGAATACGAGCTGGTGCCGGCCTTCAGCTACGACGTCTACGCGTACAGCGTGATCGTGGAGGCGGAATCCGCCCAGGTCCTGCTGGAGGCGGAGGCCTATGACGGCACGGCGCTGATCGAGGGCGCCGGCGAGCTTACCCTGCAGGAGGGCACCAATCTGGTGACCCTGACCGTTACCGCGGAAAACGGTGACGTGCTGACCTACGAGCTCAGTATTTACTTTGAATATGCCGAGGCGGAAAAGCCGCTCATGGAGTGCGTCTATCCGCTGTCGGAGGATAACGTGATCAGCGGCATCCGGCTGGGCACGGACTACGCGGAATTTGCTGCGGGCCTGGGCCTGTCGGAGAAGGCGGTCCTGAAGCTTTTCGCTGCAGACGGCAGTGAAAAGGGCGAGGGCGCCCTGATCGCCACCGGCGATACGGTGACGGTGCTGGATCAGGAGGAACAGGTCTTCTTTGAAGGACGGGCCCTGATCTACGGCGACGTGAACGGAGACGGGAAGATCAGCATGGCGGATCTGATCAAGGTCCGCAATCAGATCCTTGAAACGGCCTCTCTGGAAGGACAGTTCGGGACAGCCGCAGACGTGAATCGGGACGGGAAGGTCAGCATGGCCGACCTGATCCGGATCCGCAATCAGATCCTGGACACGCAGAGTATCAGTCAGTAAGGAGGATGGGCAATGCGAGGAATCGGACGTATGAAAAAAAGTATCACGGCGTTCCTGCTGGTGATGGTATGCTCGCTGCTTGTTTTCGGAAGACCGGCACGGGCAGAGGATATCAAGATCATCTTTAATGATCCGAACTGCTTTGTGGGCGATACTGTGACCGTTACTATGAAGATCACGCCGCAGGTCGCCGGCATTATCATCCGCCTGACGTACGACGGAGACCTCCTGGAATACGTGAGCTGCAGCGGAGGAACGGACAACTGCTATATTGATGACTATCAAACCGCTATGCGTATCGTGGATAATGCATCGCGGGGAACAGCCAGCTTTAATTATTCTTTCGTTTTCAGAGCTAAAAAAATCGGGACCTGCGTCATAAAAATCTCTGAGGCGGAGATCATTGATGATATGGGCGAGGCACTGACGGTAGAGCACTCCGGTACCTCACAGGTCAAGATCACGGCCAGGCCCGAAGTCTCTCATGAAGCCAGATTGTCCTCCCTCAGTCTGAAGCCCGGGAACCTCAGCCCCGCGTTCGATCCGGAGGTGTATCAGTACCGGATGACGGTGTCGGAAAGCACCTCCTCGCTGACACCGTACTACAAGACCATGGACGGCAATGCCACGGCCTTCTACTGGCCCTACGTGAACGAGCTTCCCTACGGAAATACGACCTTTACCGTGCGGGTCACGGCCCAGGACGGCAAGACCGTGAAGGATTACGACGTGGTGATCTATCGGCCCGGCCCCCCGGAGACCGAACCTACGGAAACTGAACCGCCGGAGACCGAGCCGCCGACGGAGGAGAGCACCGAGGAAAGCACCGAGGAAAGCGGCGTGCGCTTTATTTCCCCGGAGAAGGTCCTCAGCCTGCTGCCCTTCCCGGAGGGCTTTACCGCGCCGAAGGGCTACGGTATCAACGAACAGAAGACGGATAAGGGAGAGCCCTACGAGATCCTGACGCCGCTGGGCGCGGAGGATTACAACCATTATCTGCTGTACGGTCAGATGGAGGAGGGAGAGCCCGGTCTCTATCTGTATGATCCGGCGGACGGCAGTCTGCAGCGATACGGCTTTGCCGTGCTGCCCACGGAGGAAAGCACCGAGGCGAGCACCGAAGAAAGCACCGAGGCAAGCACGGAGGAAAGCACCGAAGAAAGCACGGAGGAAAGCACCGAGGCGAGCACGGAGGAAAGCACCGCCGTCAGCACCGAGGAAAGCACGGTGCCTCCCACCGAGACGGAGCCCGAGACACAGGGCTCCACCGAGGAGAAGGGCTTCTTTGCCTTCATGGACGACCTGAAATTCTCCGGCTGGATCGTGGTGGCCGTTCTGGGCCTGCTGCTGATCGATCTGATCCTGATCGCGGCCCTGGCCGCCTCCCGCAGCAGACTGGCGGATGAGCTGAAGGAAAAGGAACAGCTGTCTCCCGAAGAGGAGGACGCCTTCCTGGTGCTGAAGGACCGCAGTCTGTACCGGAGAGCCGTTACGGAGCCCGGGCTGTCCGAGACGCTGACCATGGCGGAGGAAGCGGCGGCACCGGCGGAGGAGCCTCTGAACAGCACCGGCGTGCAGTATTCCGATGAGCAGGAAATGCGGCCGGAGACGGAAGCGAAGTCAGAGGATACGATCCGCTATGAAGAAGAAAACGCAGAAGAAAACGAAACCTCTGAGAATGCCGGTGACGCGCTATGAGCGGTAAATACTACGCCGTCCGCTGCGGACGGGTCCCGGGGATCTATACGGACTGGGATGCCTGCCGGGGCCAGGTGACGGGCTTTCCCAACGCCTGCTTCAAGGGCTTTTCCAGTCTGACGGAGGCGGAAGCCTTCCTGCGTCAGGAGGAATCGCAGTCCCCGGCACCGGCGGAGGAGCCGGAGGAGGCCTTCCCGGAGGCGTACGTGGACGGCAGCTACAACCTGGCCGACGGCAGCTTCGGCTGCGGCGCCGTGCTGCTCTGGGAGGGCGAAGAGATCTGCCTTTCGGAGAAGCCCGAGGACCAGAGCCTGGCCGCCATGCGCAACGTGGCGGGAGAGATCCGGGCGGCTGAGCTGGCCATGGAATGGGCTCTGGAGCGGCAGCTCCCCGGCATCATCATTTACCATGACTACGCCGGCATCGCCCATTGGGCCACCGGCACCTGGCAGGCGAAGCAGCCCGGAACGCAGGCCTACAGAGACTACTGCCGGAGCCTGGAGGGCAGACTGATCCTCCGCTTCAAAAAGGTGAAGGGCCATTCCCACGATCACTACAATGACCTGGCGGACATCCTGGCCAAGCAGGCGGTGGGCCTGGAGCCCGAAAAAACAGAGAAGAAAAACGGCTGATAACGGAAGCCCCGCGCGGCCTTCCGTGCCTGAGAAGACTCGCTCAGCGGGTCTTCTTTTTTTGCGCAAATTCCCGGGAAAAACGGCGTTTTTTTTCGAAAAAGCCCTTGCAATTTCAGCGTCGGTCGGGTATTATATGGGAAAAGGGGAGAAAAGTGGGGGCAAGTGGTACAAAGTGCCATTTTTCAGCCCCGTTCCCGAACTTGAGGAAGGAGGCAGCGGACCATGTTGATGGGCGAATACAATCATTCTCTGGACCCTAAGGGAAGACTGATCGTTCCCGCCAAGCTGAGAGAACAGCTGGGCGAGCTTTTTGTCCTCAGCAAGGGCCTGGACGGCTGCCTGTTTGCCTTCCCTCCCAGAGAATGGCAGCGCTTTGAGCAGAAGCTGCAGACCCTTCCCCTGACGGACAAGGAGGCCCGTAAGTTCAGCCGGTATTTCCTGGCAGGCGCCACGGAGGTGGAGCTGGACAAGCAGGGCCGGGCCCTGATCCCGCAAAGCCTGAGAGAGGCTGCTTCCCTGACCCGGGACGTGGTGCTCTGCGGCGTGGGCAACCGGGTGGAGATCTGGGACAAGGACCGCTGGGAGGAATCCCTGAACTACGACGACCTGGACGAGCTGGCCGCCCATATGGCGGAGCTGGGGATCTGACGGGAGGCGGTCATGGAATTCAGTCATATTCCGGTTCTCCTGGAGGAATGCCTGGAGAATCTGAACATCCGGCCGGACGGCATCTACATGGACGGCACCCTGGGCGGCGCCGGTCATTCCTCGGAGATCCTGAAGCGGCTTTCCGGAAACGGTCTGCTGATCGGCATTGACCGGGATAACGAAGCCCTGGCAGCCGCCGGAAAGAGGCTGCAGGCCGTGCGGGAGGCTCTACCGGGCGCGGAAGAGGACAAGCCCCGCTTCCGGACGGTGAAGAGCAATTACGGCGACATCAAAGCTGTTCTCAGGGACCTGAACGTCACCGCCGTGCAGGGCATCCTGCTGGACCTGGGCGTTTCCAGCTACCAGCTGGACAATCCCGAAAGAGGCTTCTCCTACATGAAGGACGCGCCGCTGGACATGCGCATGGACGCCGAGGAAAGCTTCACCGCCGCGGATCTGGTGAATACCTACAGCGAGCAGGAGCTGACCCGGATCCTCCGGGACTACGGCGAGGAACGCTTCGCCTCCCTGATCGCCAGAAGGATCGTGCGGGAGAGAGAGGTCAAGCCACTGACCACCACCGGAGAGCTGGTCCGCATCATCGAGCACAGCATCCCCGTGAAATATCAGAAAATGGGCGGGCATCCCGCCAAGCGCAGCTTCCAGGCGATCCGGATCGAGCTGAACCACGAGCTCACGGTGCTGACGGACTGCCTGGCAGACATGATCGACTGCCTGGCTCCGGGAGGAAGGCTCTGCGTGATCAGCTTTCATTCCCTGGAGGACCGTATCGTGAAGAACGCGATGCGGCTGGCGGAAAATCCCTGCACCTGTCCCAAGGAATTCCCGGTCTGCGTCTGCGGAAAGAAAAGCCTGGGCAGCGTGATCAGCCGGAAGCCGATCCTGCCCACCGAAGAGGAGCTGGCCGCCAACAGCAGGACCGCCAGCGCGAAGCTGAGAGTCTTCGAGCGCTGCTGAAATAAAGGAGCAACATGAAGAATTATTCCGAAGAAGAATTATTGAGGATAGAGTACGCGGTGGAGGGCAATACCGTCAGGCGGCTGAACGAAAGCGTGCCTGAGGGACAGCCCGGTGAGGAGCTGCGCCCCCGGCTGCTGCCGAAGCAGCGGCGGAGGAACCGCAATTTTGCCTATATGCTGACCCTGACGGCAGTGACCCTGCTGTTCGGCTGGCTTTGCTTTTCCTACCTTCAGCTGCACGCCTCCATCAACAATTCCATGAACCGTATCAATAAGCTGGAGGATCAGCTGGCGGAGCTGCGGCAGGACAATCTGGTGCTGGAGAACCGGCTGGACGCTCAGATGGACCTGGACGAGGTCTATCAGGTGGCCACCGAGAAGCTCGGCATGGTATATCCGCTGGACAACGAACGCCTGGTCTACCAGGAACAGATAAGGGAGATGGTAAGGCAGCATGATAACATCCCGACGGAGTGACAGAGAAAAATTAACCAAGAGCATGCACAAAAAACTGACGTTTACCTTCCTCGGGGTGGCGGCAGTTTTGTTTGCGCTTATGGTGTATTTGCTGGTGATCATGAAGGACCGGGGCGAGGACTATCAGCGGACGATCCTGAGCCAGCAGGGCTATTCCACCACCAACCTGCCCTACAGACGGGGCAGCATCACGGACCGGAACGGCACGGTGCTGGCCTACAGCGAGGAGGTGTATAACCTGATCCTGGACCCTTCGGTGATCCTGTATACGCTGAAGGCCAGCAACCCCGAGCCCAACCGGGCCGCCACAGTAAATGCCCTGACGGAGATCTTCGGCTTCTCCCGGGACGATCTGGAGAAGACCCTGGACGCGAAAAAGGACAGCTACTACGTCCGCTATGCCAGACAGCTGAGCGCGGAGGAGATGAACCGCTTCCTGAGCTATCAGAGCGAATACAACAACGCCAAGGACCTGCTGGGCAAGAAGCTTCATTCCGATAAGGTCACCGGCGTCTGGTTCGAAACGGAATACAAAAGGACCTACCCCTATGACAACCTGGCCTGCACCGTGCTGGGCTTTTCCGGAGCGGAGAGCGGCGAGGGACACTGGGGCCTGGAGGAATACTACAACAGCGCGCTGGTGGGCGTGAACGGCAAACGCTACAGCTTCATGAACACCGACGGCGATTACGAGACCCAGACCAAGCCCTCCGTGGGCGGCAGCACGCTGGTGACCACGCTGGACTTCAGCGTGCAGCAGACGGTGGAACGGAAGGTCCGGGAATTCTGCGAGACGAACGTGTACACGGACGTGGGCGTCGTGGTGATGGATCCCCGGAACGGAGAGATCCTGGGCATGGCGACGGACAAGAGCTTCAACTGCAACGATCCCACGGACTACTCCGCCAGCTTCCCGGAAGGGGTCTGGGAGACCATGGACGACGAGACGAAGGCCGCCGGACAGAATACGGCCTGGCGGAATTTCACGGTGAGCGATGCCTATACCCCCGGCTCCGTGTCCAAGGAGCTGACGGTGGCCATGGCGCTGGAGGAAAACGTGGTGACGCCCGCCACCGTATTTGAATGCGACGGCGGCGAAACGGTCCAGGGCACCTTCATCGGCTGCAACTGGGTCCACGGCGTCAAGGATCTGGCGGGGGCATTGATGTTCTCCTGCAATGATGCTATGATGAACATCGCCAGCAGGCTGAACGTGGCAACGATGCTGCGCTGGCAGAGGACCTTCGGCCTGGGCCGGCAGACCGGGATCGACCTTCCCGGCGAGGCCGCGGGCATCCTGTTCGATGAAAACAAAATGACGGCGGTGGATATCGCCACCTGCTCCTTCGGCCAGGGCTATTCCACCACGATGGTCCAGATGGCGGCGGCCTACTGCTCCATGATCAACGGCGGCTATTACTACCAGCCCCGGATGGTGCGGCAGCTGCTGGACGAGAACGGCGGAATCACCCGGACGATGGATCCGGTCCTGGTGCGGAACACCGTGACGCCGGCCACCTGCGAATTTCTGCGCTACGCGGCCTACGAAACGGTGGAAAACGGCTCGGCCTCTTTGGCGAAGGTGGAGGGCTATACCGTGGGCGGCAAGACCGGTACCGCGCAGAAATACCCGCTGGAGAGCCAGCAGTACGTCATTTCCTTTATGGGCTTCACGCCCGTCGAGAGCCCGGAGCTCCTGGTCTACGCGGTCATCAACGAGCCGGAGCACGAGGGCAGCGAGGTATCCAACCACGGCGCCATCGAGCTGGAACGGGATATCATGCAGGAGATCGTGTCCTATCTGGGCGTGAAAAAGGCCCGGTAAAGAAAGAGAGAAGATGATGATGAAGACAGAGATATTTGCCGGGCTTCTGGCCCTGATCCTGGGCACCGCCTTTACGGCCGCCCTGATCCCGCTGCTGAAAAAGAATCACGTGGGCCAGTCCATCTGCAAGGACGTGCCGGCCCATCAGAAGAAGGCCGGGACCCCGACCATGGGCGGGCTGGCCTTCGTGCCGGCCATGCTGCTTTCGACCCTTCCCTTCGTGAAGGAATATCCCGACTGCGGCTTCGTGCTGCTGATGAGCGTGGGCTTCGGCCTGGTGGGCTTCACCGACGACATGATGAAGCTGAAGCGGGGAAAGAACGAGGGCCTGACCGCCTGGCAGAAGCTGCTGGGACAGCTGATCATCACCGGCGTTTTCGTCTGGCTTTTCATGAGCAAATACGCGGAGGCCACCGTGATCCGCCTGCCCTTCAGCGACAGGACCTGGGACATGGGCTGGCTCTACGTGCCCTTCGTGATCCTGGTGGTGCTGGGCACCGATAACGGCGTGAACCTGACCGACGGCGTGGACGGCCTCTGCAGCAGTGTGACCGCGGTGGTCGCGGTCTGCTTCCTGCTGATGTCCCGGACGCTGGAGGCCGGTCTGGAGCCGGTCTGCGCGGCGGCGGCCGGGGCGCTCCTGGGCTTCCTGCTGTTCAATACCAACCCGGCCAAGGTCTTCATGGGCGACACCGGTTCTCTGGCGCTGGGCGGCTTCGTGGCCTCGGCGGCGGTGCTGCTGCGGCAGCCGCTGATCATCCTGTTAGTGGGCTTCATTTACCTCTGCGAGACCCTGTCGGTGATGATCCAGCGGACGTATTTCAAGATAACTCACGGCAAACGGATCTTCAAAATGACCCCCATCCATCACAGCTTCGAGAAGGACGGCTGGTCGGAGGCCCGTATTGTGATCGTATTCACCGCGGTGACCGTGCTGTGCTGCGGAATAGCCTTATTAGGAGTGTGAGAGCATGAAGGAATGGAAGAAGGAACAGGAAATCTTAGTGGCCGGCGCCGGACGCAGCGGGATCAACGCCGTGCGGCTGCTGCTGGCAAAGGGATACCGCCCCGTGCTGTATGACGGCAACGCGGGACTGGACCGGGAACAGCTGAAGGAAAAGCTTCAGGGCGACTGCCCCATCCTGCTGGGCGAGCTGCCGGAGGAGGGCCTGAAGGAACGCTATCAGTGCTGCGTGATCAGCCCCGGCATTCCGCTGACCGCCCCCTTTGCCGCCGCGCTGAAGCAGGCGGGGGTCCCGATCATCAGTGAGATCTCTCTGGCCTGGCGCTTCCATCAGGGCAAGCTGGCGGCGGTGACCGGAACCAACGGCAAGACCACCACCACGTCTCTGCTGGGCCATATCCTTTCCGCGGTCTACCCGGATACCTTCGTGGTCGGCAATATCGGCCACGCCTGGTCCATCGAGGTGGCCGGCTCCCATCAGGGCTCCGCGACGGTGGCGGAGATCTCCAGCTTCCAGCTGGAAACGCTGGAGGAGGGCTTTGCCCCCGAGGTCACGATCATCACGAACCTGACGCCGGATCATCTGGACCGCCACGGCACCGTGGAAAATTACTACAATCTGAAGAAGAGCATCGCCGCCGGACAGGCCGCTGCCGGCTTCTGCGTGGTGAACCGGGAGGACCCGCTGCTGCAGGATATGCCCGGAAAGACCAAGGCGAAGGTGCTGTATTTCAGCAGCGCCCGGGAGCTGGAGGAGGGGACCTTCCTGAGAAACGGCCGGCTGATGCTGCGGCTGAACGGGAAGGAAGAGGAGCTGTGCGAGACCTCCGCCCTGCGGATCGTGGGCACCCACAACTACGAAAATGCCGCTGCCGCGTCGCTGGCCGCCGCCCTCCTGGGCGTGCCGACCGAGATCATCCGCCGTCAGCTGCTGTCCTTTACCGCCGTGGAGCACCGCATCGAATACGTCTGCACCAAGAACGGGGTAGAGTATTTCAACGATTCCAAGGGGACCAACCCGGATGCCGCCATCAAGGGCATCGAGGCCATGACCGGCCCGACGGTGCTGCTGGGCGGCGGCTACGATAAGCATTCCGATTATACCGACTGGGTGAAGTGCTTCAAGGGCAGAGTGAGGCTCCTGCTGCTCATGGGCGCCACCGCCCGGGACATCGCGGACTGCGTGGACAAGGTCTGCCCCGTTCCCTATCGCTTCGTGAAGGATATGGAGGAAGCGGTGGCCGTCGCCAAGGAGGCGGCGGAGCCCGGTGACAAGGTGCTGCTGTCTCCGGCCTGCGCCAGCTGGGGCATGTATCCGGATTTTGAAGTGAGAGGCCGGCATTTTAAGGATTTGGTGAGACAGTAATGATGGACAGATCACGTGACAAGCTGAACTGGAAAAGCTACGACTACAGCCTGCTGTTTGTGGTAGCCTTTCTCTGCGTGTACGGGCTTATCATGATCTACAGCTCCAGCTACTATACCGCGGCGCTGAAAAAGGGCGACGGGGCTTACTATCTGAAGCGCCAGCTGCTGTTCTATCTGGCGGGACTGGCGGGGGCCGTGATCCTGTCCCTGATCCCTTACCGCTATTTCGCCATTTTCACCTGGCCTGCCTACGGGATATCCTTTCTCATCATGCTCCTCACGGACTTCACCTCCCGGGGCATTGAGGTGAACGGTCAGAAACGCTGGTTCAAGGTGACGGAATCCATTTCCTTCCAGTCCGCGGAGCTGGTGAAGATCAGCATCATCCTGCTGGCGGCCTACTGGATCGCCAAATACCTGCGTAAGATCGATACGGCAAAGCCCGTTGTGATCCTGGCGGCGCTCTGCCTGCCCCTGGTCGGACTGGTCATCAAGAACAATCTGAGCTCAGGCTTCATAATCCTGGCGATCCCCGTGGCCATGGTGATGCTGGTGAGCCGCGGCAAATGGCGCAATATCATTTTCCTGGCTCTGCTCGTCATAGGCCTGGCCGGGATCCTGACCATCAAATTCATGAGTCTCGAATCCCTGATGGCTCTGGGAGAAAAGGTCAATAAGGCCGGACTGCTGGAGCAGTATCAGCTGAAGCGCATCTACATCTGGAACGATCCGCTGTACGATGCCCAGGACAGCGGCTATCAGGTGGTGCAGGGCCTCTACGCCATCGGCTCCGGCGGCGTTTTCGGCAAGGGCCTGGGCGGCTCGACGCAGAAGCTGGGCTTCGTGCCCGAGGCCTCCAACGACATGATTTTCGCGATCCTCTGCGAGGAGCTGGGCCTCTTCGGCGCGGTGGCGCTGGTGATCCTGTACGTCTTCCTGCTGTACCGGATGCTGATGATCGTCCAGCGGACCAGGGATATGTACGGGGCCATGCTGGTGGTGGGCGTCATGGCGCATCTGGCGCTGCAGGTGGTGCTGCATATCGCGGTGGTCTGCAACGTGATCCCCAATACCGGCGTGACGCTTCCTTTTATCAGCTACGGCGGGACCTCCTCCCTCTTCACCATGGCGGAGATCGGCATCGTGCTCAGCGTGGCCCGGGAAGAGGAGACCGCGCCGGCGGAGCAGAAGGAGAGAAGCGTATGAAGGTCAAGCTGCGCCGCCTCGTGAAAAGAAGCCTGCTGATCCTGCTGCCGCTGTTCCTGATCGCCCTGCTGGTCCTGTTCCTGCTGCCTCAGAAAAGCCTGAGCGTGAACGGCAACAGCTTCTACAGCGACGAGCAGATCGAGGAATTCCTTTTCGCCGGAAAGAGCCGGAAGGCGCTGCCCTTCTTCCTGCAGGAGAAGCTGCAGCGGCATAAGGAGATCCCCTTCGTGGAAAAATACACGGTCAGCTTCGACGGCTTCCGCAACGTCTCCGCGGAGGTCTACGAAAAGACTTTGGCGGGGTATCTCCGCTTTCAGGATTACTGCCTGTACTTCGACTGGGACGGTGTGCTCGTGGACAGCTCGCGGAACGTGCTGCCCGGGGTATACCGGGTCTCGGGACTGAGCATCACCCACGCGGTGCTGGGAGAGAAACTGGCGGTGTCCGATCAGGGAAGCTTTTCGGTGGTCCTCAGCATCACGCAGTTCCTGAACAGGGAGAGCGTGGAATGGTCCGCGGGGAAGATCCCTCTGAGCGAGCTGGCGGACGGCATCGTTTTCGGCTCCTCCGGCGTATCCGTGACCCTGGGCGATATCACCGTGCTGCTGGGCTCGGCGGATTACCTGGAGACCAAGCTGGCGCTGATGGCGGACATGCTGTCCCAGCTGGAGGGCCGGAAGGGCACGCTGTATCTGGACAGCTACAAGGAGGGCGCGGCCCATCCCAGCTATATTTTCAAATGATCCTCGGAAGCGGCCGGCGGCCGCTTTTTTTTTTGACCGCCCCGGCCCTTCGCCGGCTCCTCCGCGGCTGCTCCTTTTTTGACCGCCCCGGCCCCTAAGCCGGCTCCTCCGCGGCTGCTCCTTTTTTGACTGCCCCGGCCCCTCGCGGAGGGCTTTCCTCCCGGCTGCCGCTCCGCGGGCCGCTTTCCGTTTACGACGCCTGTTCCGCGGAAAGGGATGAAAAAACACAAAAAAACAGGAGAAAAAGTTAAAAAAAGTTCGGCAGAAGGACTTGCAAAAATGCGCTCTATCAAATATACTGAATAGGACTGTTGAGTATAAGGGACCACTGCGGCCAGGCTGCAGGGCTTGTCTTACCCATTTGTATAAAAAGGGACTATCTGGGAGGTACGAAGTTGTTAGAGATCAAGGTGAATGAATCCGAAAATGCTGCAAAAATCATTGTTATCGGTGTCGGCGGCGCCGGTAATAATGCTGTGAACCGTATGATCGACACCAACACCAGCGGTGTTGAGTTTATCGCGGTAAATACGGATCGGCAGGCTCTGCAGATGTGCAAGGCGCCTACCGGGATCCAGATCGGCGAGAAGCTGACCAAGGGACTGGGCGCAGGCGCCAAGCCCGAGATCGGTGAAAAGGCTGCCGAGGAAAGCGAAGAAGAGATCGCCAATGCCATCCAGGGCGCCGACATGGTCTTCGTGACCTGCGGCATGGGCGGCGGCACCGGTACCGGCGCGGCTCCCGTGATCGCTCGCATTGCCAAGGGCATGGGCATCCTGACGGTCGGCGTTGTGACCAAGCCCTTCCGCTTCGAGGGCCGTGTGCGCATGCAGAACGCGCTGAACGGCATCGAGCGCCTGAAGGAAAACGTGGATACCCTGATCGTGATCCCCAACGATAAGCTGCTGGAGATCGTGGATCGCCGCACCTCCATGCCGGACGCGCTGCGTCGGGCGGACGAAGTGCTGCAGCAGGCCGTTCAGGGCATTACCGATCTGATCAGCGTTCCCGCTCTGATCAACCTGGACTTTGCCGACGTGCAGACCGTTATGCAGGATAAGGGCATCGCCCATATCGGTATCGGCCGCGCCAAGGGCGATGACAAGGCCATCGAAGCCGTCAAGCTGGCTGCCTCCAGCCCTCTGCTGGAGACCACCATCCTGGGCGCTTCCCACGTCATCATCAACGTTTCCGGCGATATCGGCCTGATGGAGGTCTACGATGCCGCCAATTACATCACCGAGCTGGTGGGCGAGGAAGCCAACATCATCTTCGGTGCCATGTACGACGATACCATTCAGGATGAGGTGACCATTACCGTGATCGCCACCGGTCTGGAAGAACCCGACAGCTCGCTGACCCCTAACGTGAGCAAGACCTTCCAGAGCAACGGTCTGTCCGCAGCCCGGAGTGCCGCGGTAGCCCGGACCTCCGCGGATCAGCCTGCCGCTCCCGTCGCCGCCGCTCCTTCCGATTTTGTCAGAAGCAGCCAGCCGCACGTGCCGGAAGCCACCGTACAGCGCCGCGAGATCAACGTTCCCGGTTTTCTGAAGAAATAAAAAAGCGCTATAGCTAAATCGAATTGCTTGACAGGGCCCGGGGTTCTCCGTGCCCTGTTGCTTTATGGGGGGTATTATGGCTCGTTATCAAAGCCGAAAAAAAACAAATGCCTGGCCGCCGCTCCTGATCTGGCTTCCGGTGTTCGGTCTGCTTATCGGCGCGCTGGTATTTCTGCTGGCCTATCGGCGGGCGGCACAGAATCCCTGGCAGGTCCTCCTGAATCTTCAGGGACCGCGGGAGATCGTGCTGGAATGCGGAGAAGCTTACGAGGATCCCGGCGCGAAGGCCCAGCTGATCTCGGAAAGACCGATCGGCGGCACGCAGACCTGGGATCTTCCGGTAACGGTGTCGGGAGAGTGGGACACGAAGGTCCCCGGGACATATTTCATCACTTACGTTGCCAAGACCGAGACCCGGGAACGGGGGCTTTTCTCCGGCCTGCGGCAGGAGCTCCACGCCAGCGGGACCCGCAGCGTGATCTTCCGGGATACCACGGCTCCGGAGCTGGTGCTGGAGGGTGAGCCGGAGCTGACGCTGAAGGACGGCGAGACCTACCGGGAGGCAGGCTTCCGTGCCTTCGATCTGGTGGACGGCGACCTGAGCGGTCAGGTGGTGCGGACGGAGAAGAACGGCCTCCTGACCTATACGGTCACGGACCGTGCCGGCAATACCGCGACGGCCTCCCGCAGGCTGCACCGCGAGGACGCGAAGCCGCCGGTGATCACCCTGAAGGGGGAAAGCGAGATCAGACTGCCCTGGGGCAGTAGCTATACGGAGGAGGGATTTTCCGCGGAGGATGCCGTTGACGGCGATATCACGGACCTGGTGGTCCGGGAGGAACAGGCGGACCGCATCCTTTACCGGGTGAGCGACGCCGCGGGAAATACCGCGGAGGCGGTGCGTCTCCTGAGCTTCTATGACGATCAGCCGCCGGTGCTGACCCTGCAGGGGCAGGCCTACTACCGGATCGATCTGGGCCAGTCCTTCACGCCGCCCGGCTGCACCGCGACGGACAATAAGGACGGCGATCTGACAAGCCGGGTCCGGGTGCAGGGGAGCTTTTCCGCCTTGATGCCCGGCAAGCAGACGCTGGTCTACTCCTGCACGGACGAGGCAGGCAATTCCGCGGAGGTCACCTGCACCATCGAGGTGATCGGCAGCGCGGGCGATACGACTTTGCCGAAGGAGGTCTGGCCGGCGCAGAAGACCATTTATCTGACCTTCGACGACGGCCCCGGCGACAATACCCTGCGCGTTCTGGACATCCTGCGCAAATACAACATCAAGGCCACCTTCTTTGTCTGCAACACGAAGCAGCGGGCCTATATCAAGAATATCGCCGAAGAAGGCCATGCGCTGGGGATCCACTGCGCGACCCATAATTATGCGGCGATCTACGCGAGTGACGAGGCTTACTTCCGGGACTTCAATTCGATCCGGGAGGTGATCCACCAGTACAGCGGCCAATGGGTGCGCATCCTGCGCTTCCCCGGCGGCAGCTCCAATGAATCCAGCAAGCAGTACAGCCAGGGTCTGATGACCCGCCTGACGAAGTCCGTCGAGGCCATGGGCTATAAGTATTTTGACTGGAACGCTTCCGCGGGAGATTCCGGCGGAGGCGCCACGACGCAGATGGTCTACGACCGGGTGACGCAGGCGGCGCAGCAGAAGGGCACTTTGGTGGTGCTCATGCACGAGAACTACACCAACACGGTAAATGCTCTGGAAAGCATCATCGAATGGGGCTTCGCGAACGGCTATGCCTTCAGCGCGCTGGACCTGACCAGCCCCGGCATGCATCAGCAGATCGCGAACTGAGACGGACACGAGGGTGACAGGACAGAAAAAGGAGGACGTATGGAACTGCTGATCGTCAGCGGCATGAGCGGTGCCGGAAAGAGCCGGGCGCTGCAGAATCTGGAGGACATGGGCTACTACTGCGTGGATAACCTGCCGCCTCAGTTGCTGCTGTACTGGCTGGATACGGATCTGGAGCAGAACCAGGACCGCCAGAAGACGGCGGTGACCATCGATATCCGCAGTGAAGCGCTGCTGCAGGGCCTGGACAAGCTGATCCGGGGCCTGGACATGAAGCAGATCTCCACCAGGATCCTTTTCCTGGATGCTTCCGATGAGACGCTGCAGCACCGCTACCGGGAAAGCCGGAGACTGCATCCGCTGATCCAGCGGGGCGAGGCGCCGGACCTGACCGCCGCGCTGGCGATGGAACGGGAGCGGCTGTCGGCGATCCGGCAGGCGGCGGATATCGTGGTGGATACCACGCATCTGCAGACCGGGGAGTTCCGTCAGAAGCTGCGGGGGATCTTCAGCAGCGCCGATACCGCCATGATGAGCCTGGAATTTGTCGCCTTCGGCTTCAAATACGGGATCCTGGCCGACGCGGACCTGGTGTTCGACGTGCGCTGCCTGCCGAATCCCTTCTACGTGGAGGAGCTGCGGCCCCTGACCGGAGACGATGCAGCCGTGCGGGAGTATCTGCTGTCCTCGGAGGAGGGGCGGACCCTTTACGCCAAGATCCGGGACTATCTGGAATATACGATCCCGCTGTATATGAAAGAAGGAAAGAACCGCCTGGTGGTGGGCCTGGGCTGCACCGGCGGCCAGCACCGGTCCCTGGCCTTCGCGGGGCTGCTGCGGGAATATTTTGAAGACAAGTACCCCGGTGTCACCCTGGTGAAGCGGGACGTGACGGAAAACCGTTTTGAGATCTATCAGCGGGCCCTGGGAACGGCCGCAGAACAAAAGAACTGAGGAACAGAAATGAAACGATTATTTGCCTTCGTGATAAGCATGGCGATGCTGCTGGGCCTTTCGGGCTGCGGGCTGTTAAACCGAGAAAGCACGGCTGCCTCCCGGGAAACGGAAGCGGCCTCCTCCGCGGAAAGCGTCCCGCCGACTGCGGAAACGGAAGCCCCGGAGCAGGAGCGGATCCTGGTCCGGGTGGATGAGGCCCGGGTAGCCTTCATCCGGGAACGCTGCGCTGCCTATCTGGCGGCGCATCCGGAGCTGGCGGAGTCCTACGCCATCGAGGTGATCAGCACCCGGGAGGGCGAGCAGACCGCGGCCTACGAGATCGGCGCGGCCGGCGCGGATATTTTCGAATTTTCCCACGAGCGGCTGGCCTATCTGGTGGAGCGGGGCAACCTGTCCGCCCTGTCCGGCGAGATGCACCGGCAAACGGAGCAGAATACTCTGGCGATAGCGCTCGAGGCGGTGGACTATAAGGGCACGCTGTATGCCTATCCGCTGGCGGTAAACGGCGGCGACCTGCTGCTGTATTATGACGGCAGCCTGTTCGCAGAGACGGAGAAAGAGGAAAGCAGCGCCGCGCCGGAGGAAAGCGACGAAAGCACTGAGGCGGAAAGCGGTGAAAGCGAAGGCGCCGGGGATGAGTCCGAGGCCTCTGAGGCGGAGGCGGAGGAGAGCGAAACGGCGGAGACCCCTGAGGAGAGCACGGAGCCGGTGAGCGGGGACGAGACCGCGGACAGCTCCGAGACGGCGGACGACACCGAGACCGCGGACAGCTCCGAGACCGCCGGGGAGACCGAGGAAAGCACGGAGGCGGAGCCCGAGGATAAGCCGGTCCGCTTCCTGCTGGCGGATTTCCTGGACGTGCTGGAGCAAAACGGCAGGATACTGGCCTTCACCGCGGAGGAGGGGCTCCTGCCGCAGATGCTGTTCCACTCCTTCGGCTGCCGCTATGCGGCACCCGGTCAGAGTGAAGGCGCCTGCGATTACCAGTCGGCGGCCGGCATGAAGGCCCTGGAGGCCCTGCTGACGCTGACCTCCTCCTCGGCCTTCCGCAGCAGCGGGCAGTTCCTCATGACGGACACCTTGGAAGTTCTCGGCGGTCTGATCGGCGGCCCGGCGGATTATCAGGAGGCAGCACACTGCTTCGGCGAGAAGCTGCAGCTGCTGCCGCTGTCGGCCCTGCAGCCGGCCGAGGACGTGCCCTTCTGCGGCGGCCTGTCCGTCAGCCTGCTGGGCGTCAGCACGGCGATGCTTTCGGAAAAGGCTCTGGTCTGCCACGAGCTGGCGGCCTGGCTTTGCGCCGGGGAAAACCAGACGGCGGCCTTCCTGGCACTTGAAAGCTATCCGACCGACCTCGGAGCCCGGGCGGATGCCGCTCTGGCGAAGAATGCCTTCACGGCAGCGGCGCTGTCTCAGCAGGAAACGGCTTACCTGACGCCGGCGGTCAGTGCCGGCTACGAAGCCAGGATGCGGCAGTTCCTGAAGACGGCGATGCAGGAGGAGCTGGCAAAGGCTCCGCGCTGGGAGAAGCAGCAGGCCCTGGACGAGCTGGTGGCCTGGCTGATGGCGGACGCGGAATAAAAAAGATGACGGAATAACCGGCAGGTGGTTCCGGATATAATTGTGAAGAAAGTCTGAGCATTCTGTGAAGTCGCGGAGATTTCACAGAATGCTCAGTTTTTTTTCACATATACAGCAATGATCGGGAGTATTTTAGGAGAAACGCAGGCGGCAGAGGGGCTTTGCCGCAGGAAGGGGTATGCATGATAGAGGTAGAGCATTTATCGAAGCAATACGGCTCTCACTGGGCGGTGAAGGATCTGTCCTTTACCATTGAGGAAGGCGGTATTGTCGGATTTCTGGGCCCTAACGGCGCCGGAAAATCCACCACCATGAATATGATGACCGGGTGTCTGGCGGCCAGCTCCGGAACCGTGCGCATCGGCGGTGCGGAGATCTTTGAGGAACCGGAGAAGGCCAAGCGTCAGATCGGGTATTTGCCGGAGATTCCTCCGCTTTATCTGGACAGGACGCCGGAGGAATATCTGCGCTTCGTGGCGGAAGCCAAGGGCATTCCGACAAATATGAGAAAAAGTGAGCTGGACCGGGTGATGCAGGTCACGGACATCACGGGCGTGAAGGACCGACTCTGCAAGAACCTGTCCAAGGGCTATAAGCAGAGAGTGGGCATCGCTCAGGCCCTGCTGGGCAATCCGCCCATCATCATTCTGGATGAACCCACCGTCGGGCTGGATCCCCGTCAGATCATCGAGATCCGGGATCTGATCCGGGAACTGGGAAGAAGCCATACCGTGATCCTTTCCAGCCATATCCTGTCGGAGGTGCAGGCGGTCTGCCAGAAGATTCTGATCATCAACAAGGGGGAACTGGTAGCTTCGGATACGCCGGAGAATCTGGAGAAGCTGTTCGCCGGGGCGACCCTTGTCCATCTGTCGGCGGAGGCCACGGAGGCAAAGCTGCGTCAGGTGATCGCCGGCTGCAGCGATGCGCAGAAGCTGAAATTCACCGTAAACGGAACCGACTGCGGCTGCGAGATGGAAAGCAAGAGCGGCGACGGCCGGGCCCTGTGCGCCAGCCTGTTCCGGGCCTTTGCCGCAGCGGGGATCCCGCTGCTGGAGCTGGGGTCCACCAGAGCCAGCCTGGAGGATATCTTCATCGAGCTGACAGAGACGGATGCGCCGGCTGCCGAGCCTGAGAAGAAAAAGAAAAGTAAGTTCCGGAAGCCTCCTGTGAAGATCGAGGAGGAAAAAGACGAAGAAGACGCGGACGATGAGGACGCAGAAGAGGAGGAAGAGGACAATGAAAGCGATTTATAAGCACGAGCTGGCTTCCTACTTTACCGGGATCGCCGCTTATGTGTTCGGTGCCTTCATTCTGCTGTTCAACGGCATCTACCTGACGGCCTATAACCTGTCCAGTACGGTGGTCAATTACGAATACGCGGTCGGCAGCATGAGCATGGTCTTCATTCTGGCCATCCCGATCCTGACGATGCGCAGCCTGGCGGAAGAAAAACGTCAGAAGACCGATCAGCTGCTGTACGCGCTGCCCCTGTCCATGACCGACGTGGTGCTGGGCAAATACCTGGCGCTCCTGACGGTCCTGGCCGCACCGGTGCTGAGCCTTTGCCTCTGGCCCCTGGTGCTGTCCCAATACGGCGATATCAATATGAATATGTGCTATTTCACGATCATCGCCTTTTTCCTGCTGGGCGCGGCCCTCATGGCCATCGGCATGTTCCTGTCCTCCCTGGTGGAAAACCAGGCTGTGGCAGCAGGCCTGAGCGTCTGTGTTATGCTGCTGCTGTATTTCCTGAGCGGTCTGGCGGATCTGGTCTCTCAGGAGGCCTTTGCTTCCTTCCTGGCTTTCTTCGTGCTGGGACTTGTGCTGGCGGTGGTGCTGAAGATCCTCAGCGGCAGTACCTCGGCCGCTGTCCTGCTGGGCCTGGCTCTGGAGCTGGGACTTACGCTGTTTTACCTGCTTAAGCCGGCCGCCTTCGAGGGGCTGTTCCCCAACGTGATGGTCAGGCTGTCTCTGTTTGACCGCTTTTATGACGTGATCGATGGGGTATTCAGTCTGTCGCTGCCGGTGTTTGACCTCAGCGTGGTGGGTCTGTTCCTGTTCTTTACGGTACAGTCCATGGAGAAGAGGAGGTGGAAGTAATGGAGAAGGAGAACAAGAGCTTTGCAGGCAGGATCGGCAGCTTTTTTGCTTCGTTGAAGAGCCGCGGCTTTAAGGCCGGCGGATACAGCCTGGCGGCTGCCCTGATCCTGATCGGGGTCGCCGTGATGATCAATCTGGCGGTGGCCGGACTCCCGGCCCGCCTGACCGAGAAGGACCTGACGGCCTCCGGCATTTATACCCTGTCGGATCAGTCCGAGAAGCTGCTGAAGAATCTGAATCAGGACGTGACGCTCTACTGGGTGGTCAGAAACGGCAGCGAGGATCTGACCCTGCAGCATTTGCTGGAACTGTACGCCCAGTCCTCCGGCGTGAAGCTGGTGAAGAAGGATCCGGATGTCTATCCGACCTTTGCGACGCAGTATACCGACTCGGTTTCGGATAATGACCTGATCGTGGAATCGGCGGTGCGTTACCGCTTTGTGGATTACGATGAGATCTATCAGTACGATACGACCAACTATTACTACGACGGGACCTACGAGGTCTACTTCGACGGAGAAAGCCAGATCACCTCGGCCATCAGCTACGTGCTGAACGAGGAAATCCCGAAGCTGTATATCGTCAGCGGACACGGGGAAAAGACCCTGTCTGACAGCTTTACTACGGCGGTCAGTCGGGACAACTATGAGACCGAGGACCTGGATCTGCTGACCATCGAGGTGATCCCCTCCGATGCCGACGCCCTGGTGATGCTGGATCCCACCGCTGATCTGGCGGTGGAAGAGATCGGTATGATCCGGGATTACCTGGAGCAGGGCGGTAAGCTGTTCCTGTCCACCACCCTTCCCGAAGAAGGACGTCTGACCAATATCGAGGTGCTGATGGCGGAATACGGCATGGAGACCGTGGAGGGCCTGGTCATTGAGGGGCATCGCAGCTACTATGCCTGGAGCACGCCTTACTATCTGGTGCCTTCCCTGGCGGTCCACGATATCACCGATCCGCTTTCCGATGCCGGTTCCCGGGTGCTGCTGCCCCTGGGCCAGGGTCTTACGATCGCTGAAGACCTGCCGGACGGGGTGACCGTCTCTGAGCTGCTGATGACCTCAAGCTCTGCCTTCTCCAAGGTGGCCGGCTGGAAGCTGAGCACCTATACTCAGGAGGAGGACGATATCACCGGTCCTTTTGATCTGGCTCTGGCGGCCGAAAAGGGTGATACCCGCATCGTCTGGGTATCCTCCGGCAACATCACCGAGGATACGGTCAACCAGTCCGTTTCCGGCGGCAACCAGAACTTCTTCCTGAACTCTCTGGGCTGGATGGTCCAGCAGAAGGAAAGCAGCCTGTCTATCCGGAGCAAGAGCATGAGCTCGTCGTACCTGACCCTGACCAACAGTGATATCACGAGGATCAAGAGTATGGCGTTGTTTATCCTGCCGCTGGGCTATCTGGCATTGGGTATCGTTGTATTCGTCAGGAGGAAGAGAAGATGAGCCGCGGAAAGAAATTACTGATTTTACTGGCCGTTATGGTGCTGGCGGGGGCAGCGGCGCTGGTGATTCCGAAGATCACCGCCGAGCCGGAGGAGACCGAAGAAGCCGATACCGGCAAGACCCTGTTTACCGCCGAAGAGGATGCCTTTACCGCCCTGTCCTGGACGGTAGGCGAGGAGACCCTGAGCTTTTCCCTGAAGGACGGCAAATGGCAGTACAGCGAGGACGACAGCTTCCCGCTGGATCAGGAGGTCATTGCCGACATCCTGACGGGTTTCCGGGAAGTTGCTGCCTCCAAAACCATTGATAAGCCGGAAGCTCTGGACGTTTACGGGCTGGAAGAACCTTCCGGTATCATCCGGGTGACCACCGCGGCGGGGGAGACGGCCTTTTCCTTCGGGGCAGCCGGCGCGCTTACCAGCGGGACTTACCTCAGCCTCGGGGACGGCGCGGTCTATCTGGTGGACAGCGGTCTTAAGGCTGCTTTGAACTATGAGCTGCTGGATCTGGTGGAAAAGGAGATCCTGCCGACGGCAGAAAGCGTCACGGCACTTACCCTGAAGCAGGGGGAGACCTCCCTGCGGGTGGAGAACCACGAGGGCGAGAGCCTGGCCTACGATGACAGCTACGTCTGGTTTGCCGCGGATTTCGGCAGCTTTACGACCCTGGATACCGATCTCGCAGAGGCGCTTATCAGCAAGGTCACCGGGTTCAGCTTCGGCGACTGTGTGAGCTATCAGGCAGACAGCGAGGAGCTTTCCGCCTGGGGACTGGGCGAGGACGCCCTGGCTCTGGAGCTGGAGTATACGGATGCGGAGGGGGCGAGCGGCAGCTACGCCCTGGAAATGGGTCAGAATGAGGACGGGGATACTTATGTCCGGATCGCGGATTCTCCGCTGGTCTACACGATGACCACCTCGGTCTATACCAACCTCAGCAGCACCTCACTGGATAAGCTGCTGCCGGATGACGTGGTCATTCTGAACACCGAGGAGCTGTCCGCGGTGACGCTGACGCTGGAAGAGGAAAGCTATACCTTCACGCACGTGACCCGCGAGGTGATCGCCGGGGAAGAAGAGGAAGAAAGCACCGAGGCGGAAAGCGAAAGCACAGAGGAGAGCACGGAGGAAGAAACCGAGGCCGAGCCGGTCTATGAGACCGTCTGGCTGTGGGACGAAAGCGAGAACGCCGTGGATCTGGATACCCTGCTGTCCGAGCTGACCGCCATGAGCGTGACCGGCTATGCCGGCGATACGGCTGCGGACGGCAAGGAGGAACTGAGCTTCTCCTTCACCCGGAACGAGGACTACAGCGGCAAATTCAGAACCTTCACCCTTAAGCTCCTGCGGGTGGATGCGGACAACTGCCTGGCTCTCCTGAACGGTGAGGCGACGGTACTGGTCGCCAGAGCCGACGTGAGCGCGCTCAGAGAAAGTCTGATGCAGCTGGTGCTGTCTCTGGAGTAAAGCCGATCGGCAGACGATAGAAAACCGGCAGGCCGCCGGAAGGATCGATAT
>JAZLJI010000011.1:0-3876 GCA_045617825.1 Lachnospiraceae bacterium | reverse complement strand
CGCGCTGCGGATGAGGCCGAACCGCATCATCGTGGGGGAGGTCCGGGGCGCGGAGGCGCTGGATATGCTGCAGGCGATGAATACGGGGCACCGGGGCTCACTGTCCACGGGCCACGCCAACAGCGCCCGGGACATGCTGGCCCGGCTGGAGACCATGGTGCTGATGGGCGGCGAGCTGCCGCTGCGGGCCGTGAGGAGCCAGATCGCCTCGGCGCTGGAGCTGATGGTGCATCTGGGCAGGACCCGGGACGGACGCCGGAGAGTGCTGTCCGTCGACGAGATCTGCGGAATGGAACAAGGAGAGATCTGCTGTGAAAGCATTTATCGATACGAAGCCGGTGTGGGCCTGGTCTGGACCGGAAAGGAGCTCACCCGCCGGGAAAAGTGGCGGGAGTGCTACGGCTGCGAGCCGACGTTCGACGCGCAGGGCCGCTTCCTCGGCGCGGGAGACGGGTGACCTGACCCGCCTGGCCGGGAGACTGCGGGGCCGGCTGTTTCCCCGGGATGCTTATCCCGGGTACCGGCTGACCGGGACCGAACGGCTGCGGGCGGAGGCCCTGGGAGCCGCCTGTGCCCTGCTGCTGGGCCTGCTGTTCTTCAGTGATCCGCTGGCCCTGCTGCTGGGGCTGCCGGGGGCCTGCGTCGGGCTCCGGCTGGGCCTCCGCAAGGGCAGCCTGCGGAAGCAGCAGGAGCTGCGGCTGCAGCTGAAGGATTACCTGCTCTCGGTGTCCGGCCTCATGCGCAGCGGCTATGCGCTGGAAAATGCCCTGCAGCTGGCCGTGAGCGAGAGCGAGACCATGTACAGGGCGGAGGCCCTGATGGTCCGGGAGGGCAAATGCATGAGCTCCGAGCTGAAGCTGCGGCAGCCCGTGATGCAGGTCCTGGGGAGCTTTGCCGGGCGCTGCCGTCTGCCGGAGGCCGAGGAGCTGGTGAGGCTCCTGGAGGTGGCCAAGCGGGAGGGCAGCGGAAAGCTGGAGGTCATCCGGGAGCTGGCCGAGGCGATGGAAAGCCGGGAAATGCTCCGCCGGGAGATAGACACTCTCCTGGCCGGGCAGCGGCTGGAGTACCGGATCATGTGCCTGGTGCCTGCCGGGATCCTGCTGTATCTGCGGCTTTGCACGCCGGAGCTGGCAGCGGGGCTGTTCACCCCCGGCGGGAGGCTGTTCATGAGCCTGGCGCTGGCCGTATATCTGGCGGCTTTCCTTTTGGGAGAGCGGATATTGGAGAAGGCCTATGAAGGATAAAGCGGAGAATAAGGCCCCGGAGGAGCGGCGCAGCGCCGGGGCCGCGGAGGGGAAGAGCCCGGAGGTCCGAAGCAGACCCGGCGCCGCCGCCGCGGCGGCGGCCGGGATCCTGCTGTGCCTGCTCCTGTGGCTGCAGGAGCGCCGGTCGGAGGGCCTGCTGATGTTGCTGCTGGGAGCCGCCGCGGCGGGGGCCCTGTTGTATCTTCCGGTACAGCGGCGGCGGGAGGCCCGCCAGAAGCGGGAGAACGCCCTGCGGGAGGAATACCCGGGGCTGGTGCAGCGGATCACCCTCTATATGGCGGCCGGGCTGTCGCTGCGCAGCGCCCTGGAACGCATGACGACAGAGTACGCCGAGGCCCGCCGACAGGGCGGAAAACGCCGGGAGGCCATGGAGGAGCTGCTGATCACCCGCCGGGAAATGCTGGGCGGGGTGTACGAGGACCAGGCCTACGGCAGCTTCGGCAGGCGCTGCGGCACGCCGGAATATCTCCGGCTGGGCGGCTTGCTGGAGACCTACGTCCAGCAGGGAAACCGGGAGCTGCTGACGGTGCTGAAGGCCTCGGCGGACAGCGCCATGACGCTGGCGCTGGAGCGGGTAAGAGGCAAAAGCAGCGGGGTATCGGCCAAGCTCCTGATCCCCATCATGCTGCTGTTTGCCCTGACCCTGATGATGATCATCGTGCCGGCCTTCATGCAGATGCAGGCCGCGGTGTGACGGCGCGGCTGAGTAGGCCGATGGGAGCCAAAGGTCCGCGAGCGATCGCGGCGGAAATAAAATATGCCTGCGGGAAAGCGGGCGGAAAGAGGAAAGAGATGAATGAGCTGAAAAGAAAAATGCGTTCACAGAAGGGGATCGGCGTGGTGGAGACCATCCTGATCCTGGTGGTCCTGATCGCCCTGGTGGTGATCTTCAAGAGTGAGCTGACGACACTGGTGACGGATATCTTCAAAAACATTTCCTCCGGTGTTAATAAAGTGACCGGAGTCCAATGAAGCGGCTCCGGGGAGAGGTCACCCTGTTCCTGCTGCTGGTCTCGGTGCTGATATTTTCCCTGATCGCCGTGACGCTGGAGGGCGCCCGGTCGGCCTGCCTGGACTATCTGACCAGGCAGGCGGCGGACTCCGGGATCCGCTCCGTCTTCGCGGCCTATGACACCGAGCTGATGAAACTCAGCGGGCTGCTGGCGGTGAGGGGCAGAGAGGGAGACAGCCTCAGCTGGACCGAAACGGCGGAGACCTATCTGCGGAAATACCTGGAGCCGGGAGGCGGCTGCGGAGAGGGAGACCGGGTCCGGCTGAGCAGTGTGGAGCTGACGGAGACCCGGTCGGTCTTTCTGACCGATGACGAAGGAAAGGTATTTGCGGACGCGGTGCTGGCTTATATGAAAAGCGCCGGGATGAGCGCGCTGATCCGGGATCTGCTGGATCGGTTTTCCGCTCTGGGCGAGAACGCCGAGGACCTGAAAAATACCACGGAGGGGATCCTTTCCGAGGACCTCAGCCTGAAATCGGTGCTGAAGAACTATAAGGACCTCAAGAGCTCCGCCGAGGAGCTGCTGGAGCAGATGCGCCGGGAAGCGGAGGAGGCCGGCGGTACCGGGAGCGGAGAGGCCGCGGACGAGGCTGCCGCGGGGCAGGAGGAGGCCGCCGAAACGGAAGCTGAAGAGGAGGTCCCTCCCGAAACGCTCAGCCTCGGAAACTCGCTGAAGGAGCTGCTGGAGAAGCTGAAGCAGCTGGACCAGCAGGGCATCCTCATGCTGCTGCTTCAGGACAGCGAGATCTCGACCCGCAGCTGGGAGGAGGCCGACCTGCCCTCGAAGCTGAGCCGCGAGGAAAAACGGCGGAGCAGCGGCTTCGCGAAGGCGGACTACTCCTTTGGGGAAAAACTCCTGCTGACTGAGTATGCCCTGAGCAACTGCGGCTGCTATACGGAGCGGAAGGGCGGCGGCATGCAGTATGAGCTGGAGTATATCCTCTGCGGCGGCCGGACCGACAAGGACGCACTGGAGAACACCGCGAGCCGGATCATGCTGCTCAGGACCTGCTTCAACGTCCTGTTCCTGGTCGCGGATGAGCAGAAAATGACGGAGATCCAGGCGGCAGCCGCGGCACTGTGCGCGGCGCTGCAGCTCCCGATACCGCTGGACCTGGCCTCCGGGCTGATCCTGGCGCTGTGGGCCATAGTCGAAGCGGTGGCGGACCTGCGCAGCCTGATGAAGGGCGGCACGGTCCCGGTCATCAAGACAGCGGCAGACTGGAAGATGAGCGTCATTTCTCTGGAAAATGCCGCGGGGGAGACCGGCGGCAGCCGCCTCGGACTGAGCTATGAGGACTATCTGCGGCTGATGCTGTGGCTGGAATCAGGAGAGACCTTCAGCTACCGGCTGATGGACGTCCTGCAGCTGCGCATGCGGGAGCAGAACGCCGAGTTTTTATGCAGAGAATATATGGTATATGCCGCATTTGACCTGACGGTGACCGCGGAATACCTGTATTTGCCCTTCCCGACGACCAAACGCCTGACCGGCGCGGGAGAGAGGAGGACCTACAGCCTTTCGGCTGCCTGGGGATACTGAGCCCCGGGCCGGAGGGCAGGCGCCGGGGCCGGGAGGCCCCGGCGCGTCAGGCGGCG
>JAZLJI010000010.1:0-6976 GCA_045617825.1 Lachnospiraceae bacterium | reverse complement strand
TGCGGCCGCTTTTTGATAATAAGCGGCGCGCCGTCTTACTTCGCGGGCTTGCCCCAGACCTCCAGCTCGTAGATCCGGATCTGCGGAACGGAGCTGCTGGAGCCCTGGATCGCCTCGTCCACGACCAGACGGAAGTACCGGGCCTTCACGTTCTCCAGCTTGCCGCCGTCGGGCACGCCGGCACGGATGGCGGAGGTGTAGGCGATCGCGCCGCCCTCCAGCTTATCCACGTCCACGTGGCCCTCGCCGACCTTGGTATAGGTGGTCCCGTCCTCGGAGGCGTACACGGTCCAGTCCTTCGGGCCGCCGTACTGGACGGGCCAGTCGTAATTGTACATCTTGTACTCGGAGAGCTCATAGACCGCGCCCAGATCCAGCAGGATCTCGCCGTCCTCGGCCCAGGTCAGCATGCACTGATCGGCTGCCGTGCAGCTGTTCTTGCCGTTGGTCAGATTGGCCAGCGGATAGGTGCCGTTCTCGGCGTAGGTGCTGGTCACGGTCGCGTTCAGCGCCAGATTTACCGGCGCGTCCGCGTCGGGGCCCTCGGGCTTCTCATCGGAAACGCCCCAGACCTCGAATTCGTACATCCGCACATCCTTCTCCATGCTGCTGTCGCCCGCGCCTACGAAGATCTGGTCGACGACCAGCTTCACGTAGCGGTACGCGCCGCTCAGAGCGCCCTTATCCGGCTCGCCGTTCTTGATGCCGGTGGCGTAGGCCACGGTCGCCTCGGTAAAGGTGGTGCAGTCGATGCTGCCTTCGCCGATCTTGGTGAATTCCTTGCCGTCCACGGAGCCGTAAATGCTCCAGGCCTGGTTGATGCAGTACTGGTAAGGATATTCGTAATTGTACATCCGCCATTCGCTGAGCTCGCAGACGCTGCCCAGGTCGATCAGGATGTAGCCGTCCTCGGACCAGCGATACTGGCAGCTGGTGTCGTATTTGGGCTCGGAATTGCCGTCAAAGGCTCTGAACAGAGGAGCCAGCGCGGCGCCGCCCGCCGTGGTGACAGGCGCGTAGGTCGTGGTGGCTTCCGCGTTCTTCGCCAGGTTCGCGAGACCGGCGATCTCCCGGCCCACCACGAAAAATGCCTTCAGGACCTCGTTCGCGTCCTCGACCACCGTCACCTGATCGTTCAGGAACAGGCTGGTCTCCTTCTCCGTCAGGAAGGTCGCGGAGGGCTCAGGCACAGATACCAGAACGTAGCCGAAATCCGGCAGCTTCAGCTTGGAGGACTCGCCGTCCAGGCTCTTCGCCGTATTGAGGGTCAGGTCCTTATTGTCCATCGCCGCCAGATACACGTCCCGCCGCACCTTCAGGCCGGCCGTCTCCGCGTCGGTGACGTCCGTGATCTCACCGGCCGCGTCCTTCCAGAAGCAGACCACGTCGGTGCTGTCGATCTTCCCGCACAGGGCCTTGTCCTTGATGGTAAAGGTCTCCAGCTGGCCCTCGGCGGTCAGCAGCAGGACCTCGTAGGCGCCGTCCTTCCGGGGTCTTTCTTTCCCGCTGTAAAGGGACCGGGAATAGTTGTAATACACCAGGCCGTCCCAGGCGGGACCCGCCTCGGTCGGGGCCTCCGTGGACTGCTCCGTGCTCTCGGCTTCGGTGGCCGCGGGCGTAGTCGCCTCGGTAGGCTTCTCCGTAGGCGCTTCCGTCTGCTTCTGGGTAGGAGCTTCCGTTTCCTTGTTGTTGCCGCCGCAGGCGCAGAGGCTGATCACCATCGCCAGAGCCAGCAGCAAAGTCCATACTCTCTTCATCTTTCCTCCTTTTCGGGGTCACGCCCCTGTTTTTGATCTCACGTCGAGCGGTGCCGGGCGCTTTCGTCCCTTTCCGCTCCATGCTGCCGTTATCATACGCTCTCCCTGCGCAAAATGCAATGGACAAAACCGAAGTGGCCAGGAAGGAACACGAAAAAAGGTCCTGAGGGCCCGGCAAATGCGCCCTAAGGGCGGAAAAGGGCCGGGGGCCTTGCAGGATCGCTCCTGCAAGGCCCCCGGCCCTGTCATTATGCTCGGATCATTTGCCGAAGATCTCGAACTCGGCGATACGGATCACGCGCTTGTCCGCCACGGTATCCGCCAGATTGGTGTAGCAGTGGGAATCCAGCACGATCAGCTTGACGAACTTGGCGGTAACGGGGGTGTCCAGCATCTTTTCCGCGGAACCTGCGGAAAGGCCCTTGCCGTTATCGATCTCGGTCCAGTTGCTGCCATCGGCAGAGACCAGGACCTGCCAGTCCTTCACGCCGCCGTAGACCTCGGGCTCGCCCATGTTCACCAGCTTGTAGCCGGAAACGCTGCTTTCCTTAGCCAGCTCGAACAGGATCTCGCCGCCCTCGGAGAAATTCCATCCGGCGCAGGCGTTGAGGCCGTTGGCCTCGCTGCCGTCGTTGATCAGAGAGGCAAAGTAGCCGTCGCTCTTGATGATCTTGTAGGTGGAGGTCACCTTGGCGTCGGGAGCAATGTTCGTGATCATATCACTGTTTCCGCCCTCAGCGGGAGTGCCGAAGACCTCCAGCTCGTAGATGCGGATCTGCGGTACGTTGCTGTTGCTGCCGGTGATCGCTTCGTCACAGACAAGACGGAAGTAGCGGGCCTTCACGCCCTCCAGCTTGCCGCCGTCGGGCTTGCCGCTGCGGACGCCGGTGGTGTAGGCCACCGCGCCGCCCTGCAGGCTCTCCACGTTCATGTGGTCCTCGCCGACCTTCGTGAAGTTGATGCCGTCCTCGGAAACGTAAACGCTCCAGGCCTTCATGCCGCCGTACTGCATCGGCCAGTCATAGTTGTAGATGCGGTATTCGGTCAGGTCGCAGATCTGGCCGAAGTCCAGCGTCACGTTGCTGTCAGCCTTCCAGTTCAGCAGGCACTGCTCGGCAGCGACGCAGGCATTCCTGCCGTCGGTCAGGCTGGTCAGCGGATAGGTGCCGTTCTGATCATAGCTGGTGGTCACCTTGGCAGAGGTGGCCAGGTTGTACGCGGAGTTCTCTCCGGGAGTGCCCCAGATCTCCACCTCGTACATCCGGACGTCCTTGTTCTGACCGCCGTTCGGGCTTTCACCCTCGCCTCTGGTGTTGTCGCCGGCGCCGACAAATACCTCGTCGATGACCAGCTTCACGTAGCGATATTTGCCGGTAAGCTCACCCTTGTCGGGAGCGCCGTACTTGATGTTGGTGGCATACTGGACGCTCTCACTGGTGAAGTTCGTGCAGTCGATGCTGCCTTCGCCGATCTTGGTGAATTCCTTGCCGTCCAGGGAGCCGTAGAAGGTCCAGGCCTGGTTGATGCACCACTGATAAGGCCATTCGTAGTTGTACATGCGCCATTCAGACAGCTCGCAGGCGCTGCCGAGGTCGAACAGGATGCAGCCGTCCTCGTTCCAGCGGTACTGGCAGCTGGTGGTGTAGTCGGTGCGGGAGTCGCCGTCGATGATGCGGCCGATAGGCGCGATGTTGTCGCTGGTGGCGTTGCTGATCGCGTCATAGGTCGTGCTCACGTTGGCGCTTCTGGCCAGGTTCTCGCCCTCAACGCCTTCGCGGCCCACGATAAACAGAGCCTTGAGCGCGCCCGTCTTGTCCGTGACCACGGTCAGGCAGTCCTTCGACAGCAGGCGGCTGGCCTTCTGCGTGGAGGTGGCGGTATTTTCGGGGACCAGAGCCAGCGCGTAGCCGGTAGCCGGCAGCGTCAGGGTGGAGGCCACGCCGTTCAGGCCGTGGGCGGAGTTCATGGCCACTTCCTTATCCTTGATGGAAACGATGTACTGATTGCGGACGATGTTCAGGCCGGCCTCCTCGGGGCTGGTCGCTGCCTTGATCTCGCCGTTCTTGTCCTTCCAGAGGCAGACCACGTCGTTCTTATCGACCTGCACCATCAGGGGCTTGCCCTTGATCTGCACGCTCGTCATCGTGCCGTTTGCCGCGATCATCGGAACGGTATATACGCCGTCCTTGCGGGGTCTGTCCTTGACCTCCTTGCCGGAGTAGAAGGTGCGGGTGTAGTTGTAGTAAAGATTGCCGTCCCAGGTCAGGCCGTCCAGTACGTTCTCGGCCTCTTTGCCCTCCAGCTCGACCTTCTCGGTGGGCGCGGGAGCGTTCTTCAGCTCGGTCAGCATGTCGGCAAATCTCTGCGCCAGGATCTCGGCGGTACCCTTCTCCCAATAGCAGCGGTCCGCTTCGTAGCAGGTATTATCGTAGGAATAATCCGCGGCCAGGTAGGACTGGTAGTCGTTGCAGTAGCACATGCACAGCGTCAGATCGAAGGGGGAGTTGTCCCGAACGAATTTGGCGTTGCCGTCGAACATTTCGTAAGGAGCCATGAACACGCCGACGTCACCGAAGGACATCGCGGCGATCTCCATGTCTCTGGTGGGGCCGAGGCCGGCCTTGGTGATGATGTTCTCGGCGTGATAGCAGCTGTGGATGCCGAAGGGCTTGCCCATCTGAATGCATTTGCCCCGGTCGCCGGTGGTATAGAACTCGGTCCGGATCTTCATGGCTTCATTGAGCAGCTTGTCCTGCGTGTGGTTGACGTTGCCCGTGAAGGTCACGAGGCCGGTCGTCTTGATCGGGCCCAGCTCAACGGGGGTCTTGTCCTGCAGAGCGGTCTTGACCTGCTTGTAGAACTGCTCACCCCATTCCTTGTAGTCCTCGGTCAGGGTGTCCTTGGTGATATAGCTGGTGGGGTTGATGTTGCCGGCGCCGCCCTGCATGTAAGCGCAGTATACGTCCTCACCGGCTTCGATGCTGTTTCTCAGCTGTCCGGGCACGTCCGCGGAGATGTCCAGCAGCTTGATGCCGCCGGTGCGGGTGGCGTGTACCTGGAAGTTGCAGAGCAGGATGTCCTTGGCGCCTTCACGCTCGAAGCGCAGGAACCGGGCGGAGTGGTCCGCTTCGGTCTCATAGCCCACGATGGTGCCCGCGGAGAAGTCGCCGCAGTTGGGGCCGGCATAGCTGCCGTCACTCAGCTTCACGTGACGGGTGAAGTTCAGGCCGGAGACCTCGCCGCTGCTGATGCTGGCGGTGCAGTCCTTCAGATCCGCCACGGCGTCCTGGGCCGCCTTCAGCATCTGCCCGTAGAAGAAGACCAGATAGGTGGTCATGTTCGTACCGGTGGACAGCAGGCAGGGAGCCGAATGGGAGTGGGAGCAGTTGATGTGGATCAGCTCCTTCTTGATCCCCAGAGCCTCGGAAACGGTATTTCTGATCGAATTGGTCTCCGTGAGCTTGATGCCCAGCATATCGATGCAGTAAAGAAGGGCGGTCTCGCCGTTCTCATCCTGCAGCGCGATGCAGGTCGCGTAGAGGGGATCCAGGTAGCCGTTGGACAGTCTGCCCTCCGTGTTGCCGTAGCCCTCCATGGGGACGCTCAGCTGAGGCGTGATGTCGGCACGGCCGAAGCCGGCCTTAAAGGCGCCGGTGGGAGCGGGCTCGGTCTCCTCAGGGGTCGTTCCCTGGGTGGCCTCCGTGGCCTGCGTCTGCTCGCTGCTGGCCGTCGTGTTGCCGTTGCCGCCGCAAGCCGCGAGGCTCAGGGTCAACACCGCCGCCAGAAGCAGGGTCAGGATGCTTTTTCTGTTAAAAATCATCTGTTTTCCTTCCTTTCTTTTTCTATTATAAATCCAGAATAACGCAGCCTACTGGTATTAGTCATACTATATGAGAAAAGGGGGATTTGTCAAGATAAAAAGCGGGATTTGCCGTCAGCGCCCGCGCTTTTTCCGGCAAATCCCGCAGATATGTCAATTTTCATCGAGTAGTCTTCGGCTGAAAATCCGCCCCGTCCGGGTCCGCGATCACGGCCACGATGGAACGCACCGAGGTATCGTAGGCGATCACCAGCACTCTTCCGTCCGCCAGCACGGTGCAGGAGGGGTCGGCCATGTCCTTGGAGCTGTCGTTGCTGTTCTGATACAGCAGCCGGGTCTCCGTGTCGGACCAGTCATGGCCCTCACCCACGAAAAATACCTTGCCGTAGACCCAGCGGGGGCCGGTGGTCCTGGCCCAGGTCACGAAGACCCGATCCGGCCCCAGCACCGTAAAGCCGGGCTGATGGATCAGGCCGGGCTCGTTGCCCACCAGCGTCCAGCTGGCGCCCCGGTTCTCGGACTTCAGCACGGCGCCGCTCTCCCGGCAGAAGGCGTATACGGTATTTCCCGCGGGATCCGGGGCCGTCAGCGACACCTCGTTCAGGGTGCTGCTTTCCGAGGACGCCAGGTTCGGGATCAGGGAATCCTTCAGCTGCTGCCATTTGCCGGCGGCGGCATCCCATTTCATCCGGAGACATCCCGCGGCGCTGTAGTAGGGCACCAGGATCTCCTCATCGGCAAATACCGCGATATCGCCCCGCTTGACGACGCGGCTGCCGCTGTGGGTCAGCTCCTGGGGCGCGGACCAGATCCATTTGCCGGCCTCACGGTACCCCCACAGCAGGTAGCAGTGGTTCGCGTTGGTGGCGTCCTGCCGGTATTCCCGGTTCCAGAAGGTGACCAGCAGGACCTCCTCCCGGGCGCCGTCGCCGTTCAGGTCCACCGACGTCACGGCCAGGTTGGGGTCCCGGGGATCCGCGAAGATCACGCAGTTCCGCTCGCCCTGCTTCAGCCGCGCGTACCGGTCCGACAGCTTCACCAGTCCCCAGGCCTCCATCTGATCCTGATCCACCACCAGGATCGGCTCGTCGTAGTGCCACTCCTGCCCGTCGGCGCTGCCGCAGTAGAACACCAGCCGGCCCACGCCCTCCTTCATCTGCTGGTCCGCGTCCTTCGTGTCGGAGGAGCGCCTGGGCACGTGGTAGACGTTTTCATAGCAGCCCGCGACCAGGGTCCCGTCCGCCAGCGTTTTCACGTCCGGGAAATGCAGCTTCAGCGGTGCCGCCGCCTGGGCCGTCGTGATGACGCCCTCCCGGCCGGCGCTGAGAGGCGGCTTCGTTTCCACCGGCGCCGGCAGCCCCGCGGCGGGCGGGCTGAACCTGTGCCGGATCGAGAGCCG
>JAZLJI010000009.1:0-22333 GCA_045617825.1 Lachnospiraceae bacterium | reverse complement strand
CCGGGCAGCCCTGCGGGGCCTTGCGGTTCCTATAGTCCGCGGCTCAATCCGCCGCTTCGGGCGCGATCAGGAGCCTGAAGCTTTCCGAGCAGGCGGCAAAGGCCTTCAGCATCCGGGGCGAGAAGGCGCCGCATTCTCCGTTCAGGATCATCTCACAGGCCTTCTCCGGCGTATAAGCCGCCTTATAGACCCGCGGGCTGACCAACGCGTCGTAGCAGTCCGCGATGGCCACGATCTGCGCCGAAAGGGGGATCTCCTCCCCTGCCAGACCGCAGGGGTAGCCCTTGCCGTCGTAGCGTTCGTGATGATACCGGCAGATCTCCAGGCTGAGTTCCAGGTACACCTGCCCCCACTCCTCCGGCATTTCCCGCAGGATGCTGCAGCCCTTCTCGCAATGGGTCTTCATCAGCTCGAATTCCTCCGCGGTCAGCGGGCCCGGCTTCTGCAGCACCGCGTCGGGGATCATGATCTTGCCCACGTCGTGCAGCACGGAGACCGCCGTCAGTTTGTCCACCAGCTCCGGGGTCAGCCCGCAGTCCGGCTCCTGCCGCAGCAATTCCTCGGCCAGGGCGCGCACCAGCTTCTTCACCCGCCGCACGTGCGCTCCGCTCTCCTCGTCCCGGGCCTCGGTGACGTTGCCCACCAGCTCGATGATGCCCTCGTTGACCTTCAGCAGGCTTTCGTTGCTGGCTCTGAGCTCGCCGGTCCGTTCCTCCACGGTCTTCTCCAGCTGCTTCTGGAATTCCAGCTCCCGCCGCGTCTCCTGATCGACGCTGCGAAGGCCCACGATGAAGCCCTGCAGCCGGTCCTCATTCTTCACCGGGACGAACTTCAGCTGGTAATACTCCAGCCGTCCCTCAAGTACGGCCCGGAAGGTAAAGGCAAAGGAATGATCCCGACGGCATTTTTCCATGACGAAGTCCCGATCGGTCTTCTGATGGAACAGCGCCCGGTCGTCTTCATAGACCAGATACTTCTCGATGAGGCTCAGCCGTTCCATGAAATGCTTCGTCTCGGCCCAGTACGGGATGCTCTGCAGCAGCTGCTCCCGTTCCCGGTAAACGCTGCAGATATCCTGCAGGGCATTGTCATGATAATCGACGAACAGGATACAGCTGAAATCCGCGTTGAGCCCCGCGATCACCGCGCTCTGGCGCTCCTTCTCCGCCTGCTCCCGCATGACGGCATCCGCATTTTTCACCCCCATCAGGAACTGTCGTCGGCCGTCCTCGTCGTTGATCCGGATGAACCGGGCCTGATGGTAATAGGTCTGCTGATGGGAATCGCTGACCCGGTACATCACCGAGAAGGAGCGCTGCTCCTCCAGCCTCCGGCAAACGTAGCTGCTGTCGAAGCAGCCCGTCACCAGCTCCCGGTCCTCGGGGACCACCATCTGCTGAACGTTCAGCCGCAGCCGGGTGCTGTAGGAGTCCCTGTCCTCCGGCAGCTTCATCCAGCGGTCGAAGTTTCCGACCATCCGGATGGTCTGCACCCGGTCCCGGTCGGCATCCACGGCAAATACCGCGTCAAAGTCCTCCGCCAGTCCTTTCTGGATGGAGTCCCTGCGGCGGGTATCCCCCATCACGATGTACAGGAAGACCGTCAGCTGGCCGACCGTGATGCCTAAGGGCATCAGGTTGTAGCCGGTGAGCGTCTGGGCCAGGCAGAACATCAGCACCATGAACGCGTAGGTAAAGAGAATGTATTCCCGTTTTTTCTTGTAGCGGATCTGTTCCTTTTTCGCGGCGATCAGGGACAGCAGGGCGGCCAGGATCATGTAACCGTAATTGCCGAAAACGTTGAGCAGGAACAGGCGGCCCCGCTCATATTTCAGGCTGGCGCTGATGGTGAAAAGCCAGCCCTTGGTGGGCGTTAAGGCCACGGCGAACCAGTACAGGAGGAGCGGTACGGCACTGGCCGCCAGCCGGCCCTCCTTCTGTATCCATTTAGCCTCCCTAAGCCGTTCCGCGAACAGGAACCAATAGAAGGATGCCAGAGATTCCGCCAGGAAATAGACCTCGTTGACCAGATAAAGGCGTGATGCGGAATACGTTCCCTTGGCTTCCATGAGCATGGAACAGAGATTCATCAGGATGACCAGACTGTAACCCAGATACACCACCGGCAGCCGGTCGAATACCGGCCGCATGACGCGGAAGCTTTTCTTCACGACGTGACAGACCATCACGATAAATACGCCAAGGCAGAAGCTATGCAGCTCTATGGAGGAAATAACAAACAGATTCGTCAACGATATCACGGCAGCCACCCACAAAAGACCGATCCCGGAACTCATACTGCTCTTGTAGTATAGTTACATCTGCTGCCATTGTCTATAGTAAAATGCGATTTTTTTATTTTTTATCGATTAATTTTCCGTTATTTCGCCGAGCTTCCGCATGACCGTCGTTTTCTGCGCCTCCGTCGGCTCCCGGCCGAAGCTGATGACCAGGAAACGGTCCTCATAGCAGAGCAGATACCGATGCAGCTCCCCCGTCTGCCGCTCTGCTGCATAGGCCTCCTCGGCTCCCCAGGGCGCCGCGTCGACCGCCCGCAGCCCGGTGCCCTCCTTTTCAAAGGAACGCAGAAGGCTGTTCCGGCAGAAGTCATACAGTCCCGGCCTCTTCACCAGAGTGAGGGTATACATGAGTACCTGGTCCGTCTGCGCCTCCTCTGGCCGCTGCTGCACGGCCAGCCGGCCTAACAAGAGGGAACCGCTGCTTTGCCGGTCCGTGCGAAAGCCGCCGTTATCCGTCTCCGACAGGTCCCGGACCGACAGCGGCAGCTCCTTCCGGTACAGGATGGCCGCCTCGCCGCTCTCCTCTTCACGCGCTTCCGGGTCGAACAGTCCGGCGTCTCCGGCCTTCCGGAGGCAGCAGGCGCAGCCCGCAAGGAACGCCAGCGTCAGCAGGATATCCGCCGCCAGCGTCACGGTAAAATTCACCCCCCCGTGAGGCTTTTTTTGACTTTAAGAGCAGCGACACCGCCCGAACGGCAGTCATCAGCGTGACGGCCAATAAGACCGCCAGCCCGTAAGCCGCCGTCACCCGCCGGTTTCCGGAGGATGCCGCCCCGATCAGACAAAAGACTGCCGCAAGTACCGCCGCGATCAGGAGCAGCCTGCGGACAGGCAGACAGCACCGCGTTTCCGGAAAGGCGCCGCATTCGGCAGCCCGCTGCGCTTTTCGGCGCCAGGAGAAGTATCCGCAAAGCTCCACGGCGCACAGGGCCAAAAGCAGGAGCCAGCCCAACAGAGCTGCCTGCTTTACCGGATTGGCCAGAAAGCCGATAGGATCCCGCACCGCGTCCGCCGCTGAAAAGGCGATACCCAAAAGGGCCAGAACCGACAGGACCGCATACACCGGCAGGAGCTTCCGGGCCACCCGGCGGATCCCCTGCAGTTCTGACAGCGGGTCGGTCTCCATGGGGACCGGATCCTCCGCCTCGCTGCAGAACACCTGGAGCTGCGCCGAGCTGCAGACGAAATGCCAGCCGCCGCGTTCCCCGTAATCCCGGTAGGTCAGCTCGCCCTCCTGCGGCTCCGGATCGAACGCCGAGGCTTTCGGGTAAAAGGTGACTGCGTAATGCCGCTTTACGGGTTCGGCGCGGCGGTATACCCAGGCCCGGTTCGTGAGCTTCTCCAAAAGCCAGCCCTTTGCCGCCATCCTTTCCAGCTGCTTTTCCATCCCGCTGTGGTCATAAAAAGGGAAAAGCTCCCATCTCTTTTTCACGTTCTTCATGGCAAATCCTCCCCGAACACCGCCGCATAATCGCTCATCTGCGCCTGAAGCCGCTGATACTCCTTCTTAAGCTCCGCCTTACCGGCCTCCGTCAGCAAATAGCTGCGTTTGCGGCCCTCCGTTCTCACCTCGCGGATCATACCGGCCTCCAGAAACTGCTCCAGAAGATTATACAGGGTCCCTGATCCCACGTTCACTCTCCCCTTCGTCATAGCCGCGATGCGGTCAAACAGATCCATACCGCTGCACTCAGAATTTAGGCAAAGAAGGATATAAAACATCTGCTCCGTCAAGGTTTGAAATTTCAGTCTCGGCATACGCTATCATCTCCTGTCTCGAATATCGAGATTCTAAGCTTATTCTATTCTCGAATATCGAGATTGTCAAGCGGCAAACGAAATTTTATCGTGCCCGGCCGAGCCCTTTCGGGTTCGAGTCCCCTTTGCTCCCTTTCGCAAGAAAAAAGAGGCCTTCCGGCCTCTTTTTTCTTGCTGGAGCATAGGGGACTCGAACCCCTGGCCTCCACACTGCCAGTGTGGCGCGCTCCCAGCTGCGCTAATGCCCCGAACGAAAGCCATTCTACCACGAATCTGAAAAAATGCAAGCACTATTTTCGGAAAATCCATAATGATTTTGTAATGGCATTATATAATATATGTTAAGTGTAATTTCCTTCGGCAGTGTCTCCCCTGTTCTGCTGCGGCTGCCCGTCCGAAGCGCGGCTGCCGGCTCATTTCTCCCGCTTGATCCGCTGCCGCAGATCCTTGAAGAAGTCCTGCAGGACCTGGCTGCACTCCTCCTGCAGCACGCCGTAGGTGATCTCCACCTGATGGTTGAACTGCGGCATCTGCAGGATGTTCAGGATCGATCCCGCGCAGCCGGCCTTGGGATTCATCGTCCCGATGACCACCCGGTCGATCCGGGACTGGACCAGCGCTCCGGCGCACATCTGACAGGGTTCCAGGGTCACGTACATGGTACAGCCCTCCAAACGCCAGTCGCCCAGCTTCCGGCTGGCCCTGTCGATGGCGGTGATCTCCGCGTGGGCCAGAGTGGATCTGCGGGTCTTCCGCTGATTGAAGCCTCTGGCTACAATCCTCCCGCCGCTGACGATCACGCAGCCGATGGGGATCTCCCCCAGGAGCGCCGCCCGCCGGGCCTGGTGCAGGGCCTTTTTCATATACAGCTCATCCTGTGTCACGGTACGCTCCTTTCCGGATATCTCCTCAAACAGAAAACCCCCGGAGCGGGTTGCTCCGGGGGAATCTCCCGCTCCTTAGTCTACGGAGTAGGGAAGCAGTGCCAGATGACGGGCCCGCTTCACAGCGGTGGTCAGGGTTCTCTGGTGCTTAGCGCAGGTACCCATGACCCGACGGGGAAGGATCTTACCTCTCTCGGAGATATACTTCTTCAGCCGTGCTACGTCCTTGTAATCGATCTCGCCTTCCACGCCGCAGAAAGCGCAAACCTTCTTCTTTCTGCGAATGGCCGTGTGCTTTCTAGGCGCATCCGCCTTATCACTCTTGATAAAAGCCATCGTAATACCCTCCTGTGTTAGAAATTAAAGGGAAGCTCTTCGTTGTCCACGCTGTCGGGGATGTTCATGAAGCCATCTCCGGCGGCAGCGGGTCTGCTTCCTTCAGCAGCGCCGGACTGACCGTAGCTCTGCTGACCGCTCTGAGCATTCTTGCTCTCGGCAAATTCGATCTCCTCAGTGATGATCTGTACTGCGGAAACCTTCTGGCCGTCCCGATTGGTGTAGTTGTCGTTCTGGATCCTGCCGGAAAGCAGCACCTTGGTGCCCTTCTTCAGGTACTTCTCGACGAATTCTCCCTGCTTGCCGAAAGCGGTGCAGTTGAAGAAATCGGCGTCCTGTTCTCCGTTTCTCTTGAAGCGACGGTCTACGGCGATGCTGAACCGGGCGATGGCGGTGGCGCTGTCTCCGTTGGAGTAGCGGACTTCCGGATCGCGGGTCAGACGGCCCATCAAAATAACCTTATTCATTGATTCCTCTTTTCTCAGTCTTCTTCCTTTACGCACAGGAAGCGGATAACCTGCTCCATCAACCGAACGTTGGATTCGATCTCAGCGGGAGCAGCCGTCTCGGCCTCGAACTTAATGAAGTAGTAGTAAGCTTCGCTCATCTTCTGGATGTCATAAGCCAGCTTCTTCTTGCCCCATTCGTCAACGCCAGTGATGTTGCCACCCGCCTTCACGACATAGTCCTTCACTCTTTCGAGGTTGGCTAATCTCGCTTCGTCATCGATGGCAGCACTGAGAACTACGGCTAATTCGTACGTGTTCATGCTTTACCTCCTTTTGGACTTTTGGCCTTCCCTCACTGGGGAAAGCAAGGATTGTGATATGTCACGGGTAAAGAGTTTATCACCTTTTCCCTTGAAATGCAAGGGCTTTTTACGAAAAAAACGCAGCATTTCGCGGCTTTTTCGTGCCGTTTTCCGGCTTTTGTTGCCTTTACGCCTGCCTTAAGCTCAGCTCTCCGCCGAAGCAGTCTTCCTCCCCCGAGGGACTGAGGAGCCGCAGCCATCCGTCCTCCCGGATGCCCGCCAGCGTCCCCTCCCGGATGCTGCCGGCCGCGTCGGTGAGCCGCACCCGCTCCTGCTTCCACAGCAGGAAGGCCTCGTATTCTTCCTTAAAGGGCGCCAGGCTCCCCGCCCGCTCCCACTGCGCCAGCAGCAGGCCCATTTCCCGGCGGACCGCCAGGATCAGCGGCTCCCGCTCGGTCACAAGGCCTTCCTCCTCCAGTGAGGTGCTGAGGGCCGCGACCTCCGCCGTCTTCGCCGCGCGCTTCACGTTGATCCCGATCCCCATCACGGCAAAGGGCTCCCGTCCCGGGAAGCTCTCCGTCAGGATCCCGCAGCATTTCCGGCCGGAGAGCTGCAGGTCGTTGGGCCATTTGATCCCGGGCTCCGCGCCCAGGGCCTTCAGGCAGCGGGCCACCGCCAGCGCGCCGAGAAGGGTCAGCTGCGGCCAGTCCCCGAAGGGCCTCTCCGGCCGGATGACCAGACTCATGGCGATATTGGCCCCCTCCGGGGATTCCCAGGCCCGCCCCTTGCGGCCTCTTCCCGCCGTCTGCCGCTCCGCTGCGGCCAGACTGCCGGAGGGAGCGCCCGCAAGGCCCATTTGCCGGGCGGTCAGATTGGTGGACAGGCACTCTTCTTCGTACACGAAAAGAGGAAGGCCCGACGACCCTCCCCAAGCTTGGATGTTCTCTTGCAGGAACGCAGGATTCATAGACCTCCCAGGCGGATGTATTCCAGCAGGCCCAGCCCCGCGCAGAACAGGACCAGCGCCAGCAGTCCCAGGGCCTTCAGCAGGCGTTTCCCGCCCTTTCCGGCCAGCAGACTACTGATCATAGTGAGCAGATAGTACAGAGACAGCAGTCCCAGCAAATACGGCGCGAAGGCAAAGGTCCTTCCGGCCAGACAAAGGATTCCCAGCACCAGGGCGCCGAAGGCCAGCAGGATGAAGATCATATTTCCGATTGTGTCTTTGCGGTAGCTGCCGGATCTCATCATTGCCTCTGCTTGAAAAAATGGAGTGGAGCTGTAAGCCGGGTTCTGTCGTGGATGATCATCTATCTAGGCCCTCCGTTGCCGGGGGGCTCCAGCGACCTACCCGAAGGCAGACGGGCCGCCTTATGCCTTCTGTTGGTCTTGCTTCGAATGGGGCTTGCCCTGCCCTCTCTGTTGCCAGAGAGGCGGTAGTCTCTTACACTGCCTTTTCACCCTTACCGGCGTACCGGCGGTATGTTCTCTGTGGCGCTTTCCCGGGAGTCGCCTCCGCCGGACGTTATCCGGCATCCTGCCCTGTGAAGCCCGGACTTTCCTCGTGGGCCCGAAGGCCCCCGCGATCATCTGCTCCGCTCCGTTCTTTTTATAGCACACTCCCGCGGAAAGTGCAACGGATGTTTTGCCGCCTTGACAAGGCTTCCTCCCTCGGCTATACTGAAATAAGTATTATTTTGGAGGTTTGCCATGTCCATACCTAAACGCAACGAGGTCCCCGAGGAATTCACCTGGGACCTGACCCATATTTTCGCGAGCGACGAAGCCTGGGAGCAGGAGCTCGCCGCCCTGAAGGAGGTCCTTCCCCGCTGTGCCGCCTTTGAGGGGACGCTGAAGGATCCCGCCTCTCTGCTGGCCTATTTCCGCCTGGAGGACGAAATGTCCGTCCGGCTGACCAAGCTGCTGGGCTACGCGTCCATGAAGCACGATCAGGATACCGCGGACAGCCGCTACCAGGCCATGAACGGCAAGGCCACGTCCCTGTACGTGGGATTTGCCGGAGCCACGTCCTTCTTTACCCCCGAGATCATGAGCATCGGGGATGAGGAGTATCAGGCGCTCTTCACCAGGGAACCCGCGCTCAAGGGCTATGCCCGCCGCCTGGAGCTGTCCCGGAGACAAAAGGCCCACGTGCTGTCTCCGGAATGCGAGAAGCTTCTGGCCGCCGCGCAGGAGGTCGCCGAGGCGCCGGACAATATCGGCTCTACCTTCCGTGACGCGGAGCTGCGTTTCCCGGAGGTCACGGACAGCGAGGGCAACGTCCACCAGCTGACGGGCGGCAGCTTTGTCCCGCTGCTGGAAAGTCCGGATCCCGCCTTCCGCAAGACCGTATTTGACACCTACTATACCCGTCTCGGGGAATTCAAGAATACCGTAGCCGCCACCCTGAACGGCCAGTTCAAGCAGCTGAAGTTCTTCGCCGAGGCCCGCCGCTTCGGCAGCACTCTGGAGGCCGCGCTCTTCTCCCACGAGGTCCCCGTGGAGGTCTACCACAATCTGATCGAGGCTGTCCACGCCAATATGGACAAGATGTACCGCTACGTGCGCCTGCGCAAGAGGATGCTGGGGCTGTCCGAGCTGCATATGTCCGACGTCTATACCCCCATGGTCAAGGACGCGGCCGTCACGATCCCCTATGAGGAGGCGAAAAAGACCGTGTTGGAGGCCCTGTCCGTCATGGGCAAGGACTACGTGGCCAAGCTGAACAAGGCCTTCGACGAGCGCTGGATCGATATCTACGAGAACGAGGGCAAACGCGGCGGCGCATACAGCTCCGGAACGGCCTGGCCGCATCCCTACATGCTGCTGAACCACAAGGACAATCTGGACAGCGAATTCACGCTGGCCCACGAGCTGGGCCACAGCATGCATACCTGCTACAGCATGGAGAACCAGCCGGTCTGCACCGCGGATTACGTGATCTTCGTGGCCGAGGTGGCCTCCACCTGCAACGAGGTCCTGCTGGTGAAGCATCTGCTGGCCAAGACCACCGACAGGAAGCAGCGGGCGCACCTGATCAACCACTTCCTGGATTCCTTCAAGGGCACCGTATACCGTCAGACCATGTTCGCGGAATTCGAGCTGGAAATGGGCCGCATGGCAGAGGCCGGTGAGCCCCTCACCGCCGACGCCCTCTGCGAGAAGTATCTGGCCCTCAACAAGCTGTACTTCGGTCCCGACATGATCAGCGACGAGGGCATCGCACTGGAATGGGCCCGCATCCCGCATTTCTTCTACAATTATTACGTCTTCCAGTATGCCACCGGCTTTTCCGCCGCCGTGGCCCTGGCGGAGAAGATCCTGGCCGAGGGCGCGCCTGCCGTGGAGCAGTACAAGAAGTTCCTGTCCGGCGGCTGCTCTCAGGATCCCATCTCCCTGCTGAAGCTGGCAGGCGTGGACATGTCCACGCCGGAGCCGGTAGGTCAGGCACTGGCGCTCTTCGGAGAGCTGCTGGATGAAATGGAGGAGCTGATCGACTGACGGAGCCTCCGTCTTCGCCGGCAAATACAGGGGAGCCCGGGCGGTCATCCGCCCGGGCTCCCCTGTTCATTTTCCGTCTGTTATACGGCAAGGCCCAGCTGTCTTACGGCCTCTCCCAGCACCCGGGCGATGTCGTCCCGGATCACCAGCTCCGCCATACCGTCCGCCTGGGTCTCGGACTTGTTGATCAGGACCACGTGCTTTCCCCGGAAATAGTGGATGAAGCCCGCGGCGGGATAGACCACCAGCGAGGTGCCGCCAATGATCAGGCAGTCGGCCTTTTTGATGGCGGAAGCAGCACCCTCCACCACCTCGTCGTCCAGGCATTCCTCATACAGCACCACGTCCGGCTTTACCGTGGCGCCGCATTTGCCGCATTTGGGCACGCCGGGCGCGCTCAGCACGTAGTCGGCGTCGTAAAAGGCGTGACAGCGGGTGCAGTAGTTCCTGAGCACCGAGCCGTGGAGCTCGAAGACCCGCCGGCTGCCGGCCTTCTGGTGCAGGCCGTCGATGTTCTGCGTGACCACGGCATCCAGCTTTCCCGCCTTCTCCAGAGCCGCCAGAGCCCTGTGGCAGTCGTTGGGCTGCGCCTCCGGATAGACCAGCTTGTCCTTGTAAAAGGCGAAAAAGTCCTCCGGATCCCGGCGGAAGAAGCTGGCCGAGACCATTTCCTCCGGGCTCAGGGTCCGCTTGTATTTCTGATTCCACAGCCCGTCCGCGCTGCGAAAATCCGGGATGCCGCTGGCGGTGGAAACGCCCGCGCCCCCGAAGAAAACGATATGGGAGGAATCCCGCAGGATATCCGTGAGTTTATCGTATGCCATAGTCCTCTCCTTTTTCTGTCCTCTTGTTTTCGGGCCCGCCGCAGCTTCCCGCTCTGTGCGGTAAGCCGAACGGAGAATGCCTCCGCAAGGGCGGCCCCAAGGCCGCAGCCTCCTCTCCTTGCGGAAAGCCGCGTTCCGCCCTGAAAAGCCGCACAGCTCCCGCCTGCGCAGAGCGCAGAGCGGGAGCTGTGCGTTTATGCCTTACAGCAGGCAGTTGTTTACGGTCCTGGGGAAGGGGATCGCATCCCTAATGTTCCCGATACCGGTCAGATACATAACGCAGCGCTCGAAGCCCAGGCCGAAGCCGGCATGACGGGCGGAGCCGTATTTGCGGAGATCCAGATAGAAGTCGTAGTCCTCCTTCTTCATGCCGTTCTCCTCGATGCGGGCCAGCAGCTTGTCGTAGTCGTCCTCACGCTGGCTGCCGCCGATGATCTCGCCGATGCCGGGCACCAGGCAGTCCACCGCGGCCACGGTCTTGCCGTCCGGGTTCAGCTTCATGTAGAAGGCCTTGATCTCCTTCGGGTAGTCGGTCACGAAGACGGGCTTTTTGAAGATCTTCTCGGTCAGGTAGCGCTCGTGCTCGGTCTGCAGATCGCAGCCCCAGAATACCTGATAGTCGAACTCGCTGTTGTGCTCCTGCAGCAGCTTCACCGCGTCGGTGTAGCTGATCCGGCCGAAGTCGGAGGAGGCCACGTGCGTCAGGCGCTCCTTCAGGCCCTTATCCACGAACTTGTTCAGGAACTCGATCTCGGCGGGCGCCTGCTCCAGCACGTAGTTGATGATGAACTTCAGCATGCTCTCGGCTAACGCCATGTCATCCTGCAGATCGGCAAAGGCGATCTCCGGCTCGATCATCCAGAACTCCGCCGCGTGACGGGTGGTGTTGGAATTTTCCGCGCGGAAGGTCGGTCCGAAGGTGTAGATGTTGCGGAAGGCCATGGCGAAGGTCTCGCCGTTCAGCTGGCCGGACACGGTCAGGTTGGTCTCCTTGTTGAAGAAGTCCTGGCTGAAATCCACCTTGCCGTCCGGGGTGAGCGGAGGGTTCTGAGGGTCCAGGGTCGTCACCCGGAACATCTCGCCGGCCCCCTCGCAGTCGCTGCCGGTGATCAGGGGCGTATGCACGTAGACGAAATTCCGCTCCTGGAAGAACTTATGGATGGCGTAGGCAGCCAGAGAACGGATGCGGAACACCGCGGAGAACAGGTTGGTCCGGGGGCGCAGATGCGGCACGGTCCGCAGATATTCCACGGTATGCGGCTTGGGCTGGATCGGGAAATCAGGGGTCGAAGCGCCCTCGATCTCGATCTTCTCCGCGTGGATCTCAAAGGCCTGCTGGGCACCGGGGGTCGCCACGACCTTGCCCGTTACCACCAGCGCCGCACCGATATTGATGTGCTGGACCTCATCGAAGTTTGCCAGATCCGCTTCATAGACCACCTGGACGGACTCAAAGGCGGTACCGTCATTCAGCATGATGAAGCCGAAGGTTTTGGAATTTCGGCGGTTTCTGGTCCAGCCGCAGACCGTGAGGGTCTTGTCGGCGTAAGCTTCCGGTTCCCGGAACAGTTCCCGCAGATCAGTCAGATTCATCATAGCATTTCCTCCAATAATTGATAGACTTCCTCCCGTCCCTCCTTGGTCTCGGAGGAGAAGGGAATGATCAGGGTCTCCGGGTCTGCTCCCAGACCGGTCCTGATATCCTTAAGGCATTTCTGCCGCTGTGAACGGTTGATCTTGTCCAGCTTCGTCGCGATGACCACCGGCCTGTAGCCCTGGGCCAGGATCCATTCGTACATCTGCCGGTCGTTGGCGCCGGGCTCGTGCCGGATGTCCACCAGCAGGAACACGGCCTTCAGCATCCGGGACCGGTGCAGATAGTTCTCGATCATCTTGCCCCAGCGTTCCTTCTCTGCCTGCGAGACCTTGGCGTAGCCGTAGCCGGGCAGGTCCACCAGATAGAACTGCTCGTTGATCCGGTAGAAATTCACCGTCTGGGTCTTTCCCGGCTCGCCGGAGGTCCTGGCGTAGGATTTCCGGTTCATGAGGGCGTTGATCAGCGAGCTCTTGCCCACGTTGGATTTCCCGGCAAAGGCAAATTCGGGGCCCTCGTTCTCCGGGAATTTACTGGTCACACCGCAAACGGTCTCCAGGTTGACACTCTTGATGATCATGCCGGCCTCCGGTTCAGTGCTCCGGCGCCGTCATCAGGGTATCCGAGGTCACGCCCGACTTCTTCCGGCGTCCGGGCGCGGGCGCCGCCTCCGCTTCCTCGGTGCGGAAGCCCAGCTCCGGCTCGGCGTTTCCGTTGATCACCTCTTCCGTGATCAGGCAGCTGCCCACCCGATCGTCGGAGGGCAGACGGAACATCATGTCCATCATGGCATTTTCCATGATGGCCCGCAGGCCTCTGGCGCCGATATTGCGTTCGTTGGCCTTCCGGGCGATGGCTCGGATGGCTCCCTCGGTAAATTCCAGCTTCACGCCGTCGATCTCGAACAGCCGCTGATACTGCTTCACCAGCGCGTTCTTCGGCTCCGTCAGGATCTGCAGCATGCTGTCCTCATTCAGCTCATTTAAGGAGACCACCACCGGCACGCGGCCGATGAATTCGGGGATCAGACCGAATTTCACCAGATCCTTCGGCAGGACCTGAGAGAACAGCTCGCCCAGCTTTTTCTCGCTCTTCAGCTCCACGGAGCCGTTGAAGCCCATGATATTCTCGCCCAGGCGGGATTCGATGATCTTGTCCAGGCCGTCGAAGGCACCGCCGCAGATGAAGAGGATATTGGTGGTATTGATCTGGATCGTCTCCTGATAGGGGTGCTTCCGGGCGCCCTGGGGAGGCACCTTGGCCTCGGTCCCCCCCAGGATCCTCAGCAGTCCCTGCTGTACGCCCTCGCCGGACACGTCTCTTGTGATGGAGACGTTCTCCGATTTCTTGGTGATCTTATCGATCTCGTCGATGTATATGATGCCCTTTTCGGCCTTTTCGATGTCGTAATCCGCCGCCTGTATCAGCTTGAGCAGGATGTTCTCCACGTCCTCGCCCACGTAGCCGGCCTCAGTCAGGGTGGTGGCATCCGCCACCGCGAAGGGCACGTCAAGGCAGCGGGCAATGGTCTGGGCCAGATAGGTCTTGCCGGAGCCTGTGGGGCCCAGCATCAGCACGTTGCTCTTCTGCAGCTCCACGCTGCGGTCGCCGTCCTGCGCCAGGATGCGCTTGTAGTGATTGTAGACCGCGACGGAAAGCACCTTCTTCGCGGCCTCCTGGCCGATCACGTACTGATCCAGGAACTGCTTGATCTCCACAGGGCGCTTCAGCGTGGACAGGCTCAGAGGCTTGGCCTTCTTGCCGCCCTTCTGTGCCGCGGGCTCCTGCTCCAGAGACTCGTCCAGGATCTCCCAGCAGGTCTGTACGCATTCGTCGCAGATGTAGGTATGGGAAATGGCGCTGGAGATCAGTCTGTCTACCTGATCGGCTCTTCTGCCGCAGAAGGAGCAGAACTGACCGCCGTCCGTTTTCTTCGTTGCCATGAAATTCTCCTATTACGCGCGCTTTTCGATGATCTTGTCCACCAGGCCGTAGGCAACCGCCTCCTGAGCCGTCATGTAGTTATCCCGCTCGGTGTCCGCCTGGATGGTGGCCAGGGGCTTGCCGGTATTCTCGGCAAGGATCCGGTTCAGGGTGTCCTTGGTGCGCTGGATCTCCTCCGCCACGATGCGGATGTCCGTGGCCTGGCCCTGAGCGCCGCCGGAGGGCTGATGGATCATCACCTTGGCGTTGGGCAGAATATAGCGCTTGCCCTTGGTACCGCCTGCCAGCAGGAAGGCGCCCATGGAGGCAGCCATGCCCAGGCAAATGGTGCTCACGTCGCATTTGATGAACTGCATGGTGTCGTAGATCGCCATGCCGGCCGTCACGGAGCCGCCGGGGCTGTTGATGTACAGGCTGATGTCCTTGCCGGGGTCCTCGGACTCCAGGAACAGCAGCTGCGCCGTCACCAGACTGGCCGTCACCTCGTTCACCTCTTCTCCCAGGAAGATGATCCTATCCTTCAGCAGGCGGGAATAAATATCGTAGGAACGCTCGCCGCGGCTGTTGGATTCAATTACATAAGGGACTAAACTCATAAGATTCCTCCTTGTATTCTCTCTAAAGGAGACAGGGCCCGGCCTTTGGCCGGGCCCTATACCATATGGGATGCTGCTTGGAGAGCTTATTTCGCTTCGGCGACCATGAGGTCCAGAGCCTTCTGGGTAGCCAGATCGGCCTTGAAGCTCTTCATGGACTCTTCATCGAAGAAGCCCTTGATCTTCTCAACATCCATATCATACTGCTTGGCCATCTTCTCCATCTCGGCATTCACTTCTTCCTCGGTGGCTTCCAGCTTTTCGGCAGCGGCAATGGCTTCCAGGACCAGACGGCCCTCGATGCGGCTCTTGGCCTGATCCTTGTACTGCTCTACCATCTGAGGCATATTCATGCCGGTGTACTGCAGATACTGCTCCAGCTTCATGCCCTGCATTTCCAGACGCTGACCGAACTCACGGACCATATCCTCAGCCTGAGTCATGATCATGGGAGCGGGGATCTCCATGGTGGCATTTTCCACGGCCTTGGCCAGCAGAGCGTTCTCCTTGGCGGTCTTGGCGGCCTTTTCCTTCTGCTCGGTGAGCTTGGCCTTGATGCTTTCCTTATAGGCGTCCAGGGTCTCGAATTCGGAGACCTCGGCGGCAAATTCGTCGTTCAGCTCAGGCAGGACCTTCTCGCTGATGGCGTTGACCTTAACGTGGAACACGGCGGGCTTGCCGGCCAGCTCCTTGGCGTGATATTCCTCGGGGAAGGTCACGTTCAGGTCCTTCTCTTCGCCGACGTTCATGCCGATCATCTGCTCCTCAAAGCCCTCGATGAAGCTGTGGGAACCGATCACCAGGGTCTGATCCTCCGCGGTGCCGCCCTCAAAGGCAACGCAGTCAACGGTACCGGCATAGTTCAGATGAACGGTATCACCGTTCTGCACAGGGCGCTCCACGTCGTTCTCGGCGGCGTTCTTCTCCTGCTCCTTGACCAGCTCCTGCTGGATATCCTCCTCGGTCACCTCTACCGGCAGGCTCTCGACCTCAAGGCCCTTGTATGCACCCAGGGTCACCTCGGGCTTGACGGCCACGATCGCTTCAACGATCAGGCTCTTGCCATGCTCTACCTGAACGTAGTTCAGCTCAGGGCGGGAGGTAATGGTCAGACCGGACTCGCCGCAGGCCTTCTCATAAGCGTCGGGCAGCACCTCGTTCACGGCATCCTCCATGAAGACGTCGGCGCCGTACAGCTTCTCGATCATTTTCTTGGGGGCCTTGCCCTTACGGAAACCGGGAACCGTGATCTTATTGCGGTTCTTCTGATAAGCCTTTTCCTCTGCGGCGGCAACTTCCTCTGCCGGAACTTCAATGGTCAGCTTTGCCATGTTCTTTTCCAGATTCTCAACGCTAACGCTCATGTAATCCTCCTTGAAACCCTTGGTTCATTCACATATTAATCGCTGCAGCCCACCAAAAACAACCCATTCCGGGGCATGCTGTAGCAGTATAGCACAGCTGTCGGGAGATTTCCACTGTTTTTTATAGTTTTTCCGGGAAATCCCGCTGATACTCCCGCTGATTTTTCGGCTGCCTTCCCGGGTTCAGGACTCTTCCGTCTTAAACAGCGACTCCACGCCGTCCTTGGCCAGATCGTTCAGCCCGGCCTTCGCCGCGTTCGCGGCGCCCTCGGAGGTGATCACGGTCTCGAACGCCGTCGTCACCGCCTTTTCTCCCAGGCCGGCACCTTCCTTGACCAGATCGCCTGCCGCATCGAAGCCCACGTCTACGGCGGTATTCAGGGCCGCCATTCCGCCGGATTCCGCCACCTTGACGAAATCGACCTGCTCGCCCTTGGCCGTAGCCTCCAGAGCGGTCTTGAACATGTCTCCGCTCATATTGGCCGCCAGCTTGCCCGTCGCGCCCTCCGCGTGGTTCTGCGCCACGTTCACGCTGCCCTCGATGGCGCCGTGGACCAGGCCCTTGGCGACGCTCTTCCCCTCGGCATAGGCCTCCGAGCCCCTGACCAGGGTCGCCTTGGAGAAGGCGTAGGCGTCCTTGACCAGCTTGCCCTCCTCGCCGGTGACCTCCGCCAGCACGTCGATCGCCACGTCCGCCGCCTTCTCGGTGCTTTCGGCGGTCTTCTGGGCAGCCGCCAGATAGGCCTCGTTCGCCATTTGCCGATTGCCCTCTACCTCGGCAGCGATCTGCTCCTGCATGATGGCTTTCCTGAGCGCGCTGCCTTCGGCATCGTATTTGTCCTCCAGCTGCTCCAGGTAGGCCTGCTTTTTCTCGGCGGCCTCCTGCGCCGCCTGTTCGGCCCGGGCCCTTTCCTCTATCTCGCGGCTGAACTCACTCTGTTCCGCGTTGGCATCCCGCTGCTCGGCGACCGCCTGCGCCCGGGTCTCCTCATCCTGGCGGATCAGCGCGGCGTTGTCCTCCCGGCTCTCCAGGGAGGCCTGCAGCTCGCCTTCGGTATAGGTCGCTCCGGTGAGCGGATTGGTATAGGTCCCGTCTCCGTTAGCCTTGTACAGCCGTTTTTCTCCGGTGGCCGGGTCCGTCACGTTCAGGTCGCCGTCGCTGTCCCGGTAAACGTACCGGTTCCCGGCGAAGATATCGGCATTTTCCGCGGCTGCGGCGATGACCTCCGCCGAGGCCGTGCCCGCTTCAGCGGCTGCCGAGGCCGCGCCCGAGGCGAGCGCCTCCGATGCCGCCGTGCCTGCCGCCGCGGCAAGGCCCGCGCCGAGCGCTCCGCCGACTGCTCCGCCCGCGGCGCCCAGAAGCCCCGTCAGGACCGCCAGCAGGATCCCGACGCCCTTGCTGACCGGCCGGTCCAGCCAGTCGGGATCGTGGGACAGCTCTCTCTGGATATCGGAGTCCAGCCAGGTGATCCGGCCGTCTCCGTCGAAGTCCATCAGATCCGGGAAGGGCTGGCCGTATTTGTTCGTCCGCCCGTTGGTGTAGCGGAGCCTGCCCCGGTAGGGAATGACCTCCTCGTCGGAGTCATCCTCTTCCTCGTCCTCATCCTCGTCATCGTCCCGCGTTTTCGGCTTTTCCGGCTTTTTCTCGTCCTTCGCCGCCTTGAATTCCTCCGTCTTCTGCTCCACCGTGATGGTGCAGGGCAGCGCGTCGATCAGCGCGTAGAAGTCCGGCAGCATGCTGTCGAACAGCCCGAAATTATAGCCGTTGATGCTGCAGCGTATCAGCAGGGTATTGATCTTGCCCTGAACGTTCGGGGCGTCAACGATCGGCACGTACAGCGTGCCGCTGTTCTCGGCATAGGGCATGACGCCGTCGCCCCCCGGCGTTCTGGATTCCGAATAGATATACACCGCGTCGTAGCCGCTGACCTTGACCTCCCGGCGGGAATAGCCCTCCGGCGTTTCGACGTCCTTCACGCTGCGGTAGCGGGTCTCCAGATAGTCCGTGGAATAATCGGCCACCGATACGCTGTAGGTGACGCTGTCCAGCCACTCGCCCTGCGTCACCAGAACGTGCTTCATGCTGACGGTCATGTCGTATTTTTCCTGCCGGTAAAGCTGCTTATGGTCCTTATCCCAAAGCTGATGGACCCAGTCGTAGCGGTAAATACCGTTTTCCGTATCGTATTTATGTCCGTAGAAGTTATTGGGAGACAGCTCGCTCAGCCACAGCTGCTGCCCCTTGAAGCTCCGTTCGCAGTAGGAATCGTCATACTGCACCGCCTGCGCCGGAGAAGCCCCCGCGCCGATCAGTGAGAAGGCCAGCAGGAGCATCGCCGCCTGTACGCCGGCGCCCTTTTTCTTCCGGAAGGCCGTGACCAGGATCGGAACGAGGATCATCAGCAGGCCCAGCGTCAGATTGAGCCAGGGCAGACGCATGAAGGTCAGCGGCAGGCCCACGGCGAAGCCCGCGGAAAATCCCGCCAGCACCCGGCTCACTGCCGTCCGGGAGGGCAGCTGCTTCCCGCCCAGCTGCTTCATGAGGAACGAGACCGCCGCGTACAGCAGCCCGTTTTTATTGACCACCGCGGTCAGCGTTCCCGCCGCGGCTGCCACGGCCACCGCGCAGTTGACCGGGCTGGAGGTAATGTTAAAGAGACAGTAGAGCACCAGCCCCACGCCGCTGCCGATCAGAAAGGGCAAGACCGCTTCCAGACCGCCCTTCAGGATCCCGCCGAGGCCCTCCCTGAGGCCCTTGAAGGGATTCTTTTTCGCGCAGACGGCCAGCACCACGGTATTGACGACCGCGGCGAAGACCACCTTGCCCAGCAGTCCTCCGACCGCGCCGAGGATCCCGCCGAACATCCCGCCGTTGGCATAGGTCAGGCCGCAGAGAAAACGGCTGAACGGAACGTTGACGCCTGCCGCGGACAGTACGGACAGCAGGATCCAGACGGCCGCCAGCACGATTGTGGGGATCAGCTTCTTCGGGTGTGCCAAATAATCCCTGACGGTTTCCTTCACCAGGGGCCAAAAACGCTTCTCTTTTCTTTCGGACATATTCCGCTCCTTATTTCTACTGCAATTCCGCAGCCTGCTGCGGTAATCGGGGCATTGTCGTCATCCTACCCTGTCAGTATAGCATATCCTTTTCTTCTGTAAAGCGGAAAAGCGGCCCGAAGGGGCCGCTTTCGTCAATTTATCGCCGCATTTTCCGCGGAAGGACGCCGCTGCGCTTTCCGAGGAGGGGCATCGCTGCGCTTTTCATGGCAGGACGCCGCTGCGCTTTTCGAGGAGGGGTATCCCTGCGCTTTTCACGTCAGGACTTCCCCGCGCTTTCCGCGGCGGGTCAGAACAGGTACATGGCAGCCAGACTCAGGGCGCCGTAGTACAGGAACAGTCTGAAGGTCTTCTTCCCGGTGAGGAAGGTCACTGCCGCCGCGATGCAGCCGACGAACAGCAGCACCGTGAGCCAGGCCGCCTCCAGACGCAGCGGCGTGAAGCCGAAGCGGTCGATGTACAGCAGCAGCTTGGAAAAGGCGCTGACGGCCAGCAGCAGGCTCTCCGCTAAAAGGAGCGTTCCCAGGATCCGACCGGAGCGGCGGCTCTGCAGCGGGGTCTGACTGCTGCGGGAAGCCAGCCATAACAGCAGGAAATTGATGGCCATTACCCGGCACAGCTCGAAAAAGCCCTCCCGGGCGTAGGCGGAGGCGGTATATTCCTCCGGCAGCCTTCCGACCAGCGCGGAAACGTAGTACCCGGCCTCGACCGCGAAATAGCAGCCGTACAGCAGCAGGAACGCGATCAGGATCACCTCCCAGACCTTATCCGGCACCTTCTTCATGCCGCGGAGGAAGCGGTCGATGCCCCGCACGGAATCCTCCCGGGCGCTCTCCTTCTGCCGCAGCGCGCCGCCCAGCAGGCCGAAGAGGTAGGCTCCCACGGGAAGCGACAGGAGGAGGGTCGCCAGGGTATCCTCATCCCAGTCGATCCGCAGCATTTCCCGGACGCGCTCGGTGAAGCTGCCGAACTGCTCGCTGGACTCCGCCAGCAGTCCCAGGGCCTTACCGAACAGGAGCAGAGCCAGCAGCGCCGCCAGGATGCCCCAGATCAGGCCGCTCCGGTCCTTCTTCTCCTCGCTCTTTCTCGAAAGCCCGCCGAACAGCCCGGCAAATACCGTCCGGAGCCTCAGGAAAAAGTGGGAAAAGGGCAGGACCAGAAAGCCGTTGATCAGATCCGCCGGCAGCAGCCGCCCGCTCTTCTTCTCCAGCAGCACGCCGGAGCGGCAAAGGGCGTACCAGACGCCGAAGCCGTGCAGGAACAGCCAGCCGTAGGCCTCGTCCCAGACGGCCTCCCGCCGCAGGACCACGCCGGTCCACACCGCGAGCATCATCACCAGCCAGAACCAGGACTCCTTCGGTCTCTCCTTTTTCAGGTTCAGCAGCTCGCAGATGCCGACGAAGAGGGCCAGGAAGCCCAGCGCCAGGAAGCGGTAGCTGTCCGCCGTAATGATGAAGCTCTCGACGTAGAGCCAGGCGGCGGGGAACATCAGCAGGGCCGCGGCGATCTCCCGCCAGGTGACGGAAAAGGGGATCTCCTCCCGCTCGGGCAGCGTGCCTCCGGCAGGCGCTCCGCCCGCGTAGGTGCTCTGCCAGGGTCCGTTTTGCGTATTCTGCGTAATTTGCGTATTTTCTTCGCTCACAGCCGTTTCCCTCCGTTTCCTCAGGCCTCGCGGGTCCCCCGGGGCGCTTCCTCCGCGGGTCCCTCTTCGGCATCGTCCTCCACGTATTCCAGGATATCGCCGGGCTGACAGCTCAGCTCCCGGCAAAGGGCCGCCAGCGTGGAAAAACGGATGGCCTTGGCTTTGTTGTTTTTGAGAATGGAAAGATTGGCCGGGGTAAGGTCGATGCGCTCCGCCAGCTCACCGGCGGAGATATGGCGCCTGGCCATCATCACGTCCAGATTTACCTGAATTTCCATGGGCGCCTCCTAAACCGTCAGGTCCAGCTCATCCTTCATGGAGGAGGCTTCCCGGAAGATCTCCGCCACGATCCGGACCAACAGGAACAGGAACAGCGCGGCGGCGGCGACGAAAATGAAGGGAACGTAATAGAAGGCGCTGAGTGCCGTGATCAGCGCCACGAAGCCGCAGCAGCGGCTGATCCCCAGGATGAAGCCGACGTTTTCCGCCACAAAGACCTCACCCATGCGGATATTCAGCAGGAGCTGCCCCAGCTTGACCAGACAGAACCAGGCCGGGATGCTGGCCAGATACACGGTGGCCAGCATCAGCCAGAGGCTGTAATCGGGCATGCTGCGCGCCCCCACGAACCAACGGCAAAGCCAGAAGGCGGCGATATCCAGCCCCGCCAGCAATCCGGCAAATACTCCGAGAAAATTCTGGCACAAACGTACCTGTTTATTCTTCTGCCAGTCCATCTTGATCCTCCCTGACGATAAGAGCCTGTCCGGGCGGTGGTCCTCCGCCGCCCTTCCGTTTCTGACAGAAGCATAAACCGATATTTATTGTTTGTCAAGTATTATTTATCGAATTTCGATATATTTTTATTGATTAGCGATTTTCTCCGCCAGCTCCTGCAGTTCCATCCAGCGCTCCATTTTCCGCTCCAGAAGCTCCTCCCGCGCCGCCTTGTCCGCCATCAGGGTCTGGAGCCTCGCGTAGTCGGTGGCGCTTTCACCGATCTCCCGGTCCACGCGGGAAAGCTCCTCCTCCAGGGCCTCGATCTCGCCCTCGATGCTGTCGTATTCCCGCTGCTCGGCGTAGCTGAATCTCAGCTTCCGGGGCTTTGCCTGGTTCCGGGGCTCCTGGGGCTTTTTCGCGGCCTCCGGCCTTCCGTCCTCTTCCTTCGGGAGCTCGGGCCGCTTGTTCAGGTAGTCCGTATAGCCGCCCTCATAGGGCAAAAGCCGCCCCTCCTCGAACGCGAAGATGCGCCGCACCACCCGGTCCAGGAAATAGCGGTCGTGCGAGACCGTGATCACGATGCCCGGGAAGCTGTCCAGATAATCCTCCAGGATCATCAGCGTCCGGATGTCCAGGTCGTTGGTGGGCTCGTCCAGGATCAGCACGTTCGGCTGCTCCATCAGCACCCGCAGCAGATTCAGCCGCCTGAGCTCGCCGCCCGACAGCTTGCCCAGTCTGGCATACTGCTTCTCGCCGGGAAACAGGAACCGCTCCAGCATCGCCGAGGCCGAGACCAGCCCCTCCTCGGTGCGCACGTATTCCGCCGCGTCCCGGATATAGTCGATCACCAGCTGCTCCGGATCCATGACCCGGGCCTCCCCGGGATGCTCCCGCAGCAGCTCCTGCCGGTAGTAGCCGATCCGGATGGTCTGTCCCACCACCAGCTCGCCCTCCGTCAGCGCCAGCTCGCCGGCCAGGATCCGCATGAGGGTGGTCTTGCCGCAGCCGTTGGGACCGACGAAGCCGATCCGGTCGGTTTTCAGGAAGCGGTAGGTGAAAA
>JAZLJI010000008.1:0-17404 GCA_045617825.1 Lachnospiraceae bacterium | reverse complement strand
AGCGGGCCTTTGTCCTTTACTGAGATATTATTTATTCGGAAGGCTGTCAGACCTTCTCTTTTTTTCTCCGGGCATAGAGCTCGGCAGTCGCCGTGAAGATCACGTCGCCGCTGGAGTTGAGGGCCGTTTCCACGGAGTCCTGCACCACGCCGATAATGAAGCCGACGGCAACGACCTGCATGGCCACGTCACCGCTGATCCCGAGGAAGGAGCAGGCCATGGGAATCAGCAGCAGAGACCCGCCGGCCACGCCGGAGGCGCCGCAGGCCGCCAGGGTAGCGATCACGCTCAGCAGCACGGCCGTCCCGAAGGGAACCTGAAGGCCGACGGTATTGGCCGCGGCCAGAGTCATCACGGTGATCGTAACGGCGGCACCGTCCATGTTGATGGTGGAGCCCAGCGGGATAGAAACGGAGTAGAAGTCCCGGTTCAGACCGAGCTTTTCGCAAAGCTCCATATTGATCGGGATATTTGCCGCGGAGCTGCGGGTAAAGAAGGCGTTGATCCCGCTTTCCTTCAGGCATTTGAAGACCAACGGATAGGGGTTCTTCTTTAGCAGCAGGAAAATGATCAGCGGATTGATCAGCAGGGAGCAGAACAGCATCGTGCCGACCAGCACCAGCAGGAGCTTGCCGTAATCCTTGAAGATGGCGAGGCCGCTGGAGGAGACCGTGCTGAAGACGATGCCCAGGATGCCGAAGGGCGCGAACTGGATCACGAACTGCACGGCCTTGGACACCCCGTCAGCCAGATCGGACAGCGTATCGAGGGTCGTTTCCTTCGCGTGACCGCGGAGGCACAGGCCGATGACGATGGCCCAGAAGAGGATACCGATGTAGCTGCCGCTCGCAATCGCCTCGATGGGATTGGCGACCATGCCCAGCAGAAGCTTGCGGAAGACCTCAGCCAGGGTCGCCGGCGCGGCCTGCTCGGCGGTCTCCGTCAGAGAAAGCGAGACCGGGAACAGCTTGCTGGCAACGACGGAGAAAAAGGCTGCCGTAAAGGTCGTCAGCATGTACAGGATGATGACGGTCCGGAACTGAGAGCCGATGCTCTTGCCGGATCTCGCCAGGGCGCTCATGACCAGTATCGCTACCAGCACGGGCGCGATCGCCTTGAGGGCGCCGACGAATACGTCGCCGAAGATGCCGATAAAGGAAGCCTGGGGGCAAAGAAGGGCCAGAACGCAGCCGAGGACGATGCCGCAGGCAATACGCAGGATCAGGCTGCTGCCTGTCCAGAAGGAGAAGAGCTTTTTCACGGGAAACCTCCTGATTTTGATGGTTCCATGATAGCAAAGACGGCGCGGCTTGGCAAGAAGAAAAAATGCCTGTTATTTCCCGGGGTTCTTGATATTGCCCAGGCCCGTCCCGAAGTCCAGAGTGCCGGCGACCTCGTTGTCGTTCCCTTCCTTCAGCCGGGATACGGCCGCGTGCCGGTCCAGCTCGGCGAGATATTCCTCTTCATCCACCGGAAGCGTGACGGCCTCGCCGCCGCGCCAGCCGGACAGCTCGATGGCATTCATCAGCTCCACGCCCTTGATGCCCTGCGTGCCGGCCACGAACAGCTCCTCTTTGCCGAGGATGGCTTCGGTGAAGTTGTTGATGATCCCGGCATGCTGCAGGTTCAGCCCGTCCGTTTCCGGCTCGATGACCTCCACCTGAGGCTTCTTGAAGCCCTCGGAGCTGGTACGGGAATTCTCCTGAGAATCACAGCTGTTTTTGAAGTACAGCAGCTTTTTGTTTTCGCACAGCAGCTTGCCCTTGGTGCCGGACACCTCGAAGCGGTTGGTGCCGGGCGCCTCTCCGGTGGTGGTGATGAAGACGCCGGTGGCGCCGCTTTCGTATTCAAAGTAGGCGGTCACCTCGTCCTCCACCTCGATGTCGTGCCATTTGCCGTACTGGCAGAAGCCGCGGACGGTCTTGGGCATTTCCCCGACCACCCAGGAGACTAGGTCGATCTGGTGCGGGCACTGGTTGATCAGCACGCCGCCGCCCTCGCCGGCCCAGGTGGCGCGCCAGGAGCCGGAATCGTAGTATTTCTGCGTCCGGTACCAGTCGGTGATGATCCAATTGACGCGCTGGAGCTTACCGATGCCGCCCGCCGCGATGATCTCGCGCATCTTCCGGTAAACGTGGTTGGTGCGCTGGTTGAACATCATCCCGAACAGGGCGTGATGCTTTTCGGCAAATTCATTCATTTCCCGGACCTGCTTCGTATAGACCCCGGCGGGCTTGTCGCTGATCACGTGAAGACCGCGGCTCAGGGCGGCCATGACCATTTCGGGGTGGAAGTAGTGGGGCACCTCGACCATGACGGCGTCGATCAGGCCGCTGTCCAGCATTTGCGTATAGTCGGTGAAATAGGTGACCTCCGCGGGCAGCTTGGCCCTGACGCTGTCCAGCTTGACCGGGTTGACGTCACAGACTGCCGTCAGAACGCCGTCAGCGATCTTGCCCTCCGCGAAAAGCGAGGCGTAATAGGAACCCTGGTTGCCGACTCCGATGATACCGTAACGAACCTTATCCATTTAGAAATTCTCCTTGATATATTTTGCGCTTTTGATCACCTGATACAGGCCGTCGGGAAGCAGGGCCGCCGAGTCCTGCTCGACGAAGAAATGCTCCGCGCCGCATTTGACGGCGGTATCGATAACGGACCGGAGGTTGATGGCGCCGTTGCCCAGATAGGTGAAATCCGGCTGGCGGCTTTCCGGATCGACCCGGTAGTCCTTGAGATGGACGCATTCCATGCGGCCCTTCATCTTCTCGAAATATTCGGTGATGCTGGCCCCGCCGTACTGGATCCAGTAGGTGTCCGGGATGAAATGGATGAAGGGGGCCTGCTCGAGCATATAGTCCAGGATGGGCTGACCGGAGGCCAGCTTCCGGAATTCATACCAGTGGTTGTGATAGCAGAAGACGAAGCCCTTTTCCTGCATGCGGCGGCCGGCCTCGTTCAGCTTCCCGATCAGCGCGAGAAGCTCCTCGTCGGAGGCCTTGGCGATGCCCGGCATGGAGCCCAGACCGATATAGCGGCAGCCCAGCGCCCGGTGCTCCTCCATCAGCGCCTCCGTATCGTTCACGATCCGCTCATAGGGCGAGTGGGTGAGGAGGATCGGCATGCCGCTCTGCGCGGAGACCTCCCGCGCAGCCGCCAGAGAAAGAGGAGAGCCGGAAAACTGCAGGAAGTCGTAGCCGTTTTCCTTCAGCATCCGGGCGGTCCACAGAAAATCCTCCTTGTTTTGGAGCATGTTGCGCAGCGAATACAGATTCAGTCCCAGCTTCATTTGACGAAGGATCCTTCCTGCTCGGTATAGCCTGCCCGGCGGAGGATATCCTTCAGCGCCCGGACGGCGGTGTCGAAGGCCTCCTCCTTGGAGGCAAAGCGGTATTTGTTCTTCAGCGCGGTGCCGTCGATCTCCGCGTAGCCCTTGAAAACGGCCAGATGCGGCTCCACGGAGAGCACCTTGTCTTCCCGGATCCCGGAGACCAGCTCCGCGATATGGCCGTCGCCGCAGCCGGCGGGGACCAGTTCCTCCGTGGCGGAAATGACGTCCTTGATGTGGAAGTAGCAGGCGCGGTCCCGCAGGGCACTCAGGGTGTCCTCGGCCTTCTCCCCGACCTGCAGGAAGTTTGCCGGGTCGTAGACGTATTGCAGGCCCTCCACCCGGTCCAGCAGCTCGAGGTTCCGGGAAAGCGCGTCGCCGTAGATCTTCTTTTCGTTCTCGTGGCACATCAGGATGCCGCGGGAACGGCCCAGCTCCACCGTTTGCCGCAGATAGTCAAAGACCCGCTCCGGCTCGTCATAGGCGTTGAAAAAGCTGAACATCCGGATCTTGTCACAGCCGAAGCCGGCGGCGATGTCGCAGGTCCGTCTGACCTTGTCCAGATACTGTGCGGGATCCACGCCGATGTCGACCTTCCCCAGGGGAGAGCCGATCGACCAGACCCGGATCCCTTCCGCCCGCAGCAGCGCGGCGGCGTCTCTGACCTCGGCGTCGGTCAGGTCGGTGACGTTCCTGCCGTTCAGATTGCGGATCTCCAGAAGAGAAAGCTGATTGCGGTGCAGTGCGGCGATCTGCCCCTCCAGGCGATTGTCGGACTCGTCGGCAAAGGCGGAAAGGCGAAGCGTGATGGGGTGCATGGGATACCTCCTCGGTACGGTGATTGACCGGAATAGTGCTTTACAGATAGATCCGCTCCCCTGTCATGGAGGTGTAGGCGAGCGTCTGCCCGTCCTCCGCCAGATGGGACAGATCGGCGAACTGGATGCAGCGGGGCACGGCATAGCCGTTGTCGTATTCGACGAATTTCACGACGGAGACCGCGGTGTGGGACATCATGAAGGAGCTCCACATGATATGGACCGGGATATGCAGCAGATAGGACAGGAGCGTGCGGCCCATGTTGCCGTGGCAGAACAGGGCGACGCGCTCGTCATTGTGCCGCTCGACGCGGAAAATGCCGTTCTCCTCCACGTAGCCGCATTCCGCCAGGAAGCCGCGGGCCCCGTCGATGACCTTGTGATAGCCCTCCTCAAGGCCGCTGTCTCTGAAGCCGTCTGCCTTCAGGGAATCGTCGTAGCCGATATTCATATTGGCGGCGTTGCGGGTGAAGGCGGCCGGGTACAGGGCGAGGGAGATCTTGCTGCCGTCCGCCTGCACCACGTCGCCGCGGATCTCGCGGGCCCAGTCCAGGGGAACGATCTCCTTCTTCAGCAGCTCGGCGGCGGGCCGGGCGGTCTCCAGCGCCCGGCCCATGGTGGAGGCATAGATTCTGTCCACGCGGGCGCGCATGATCCGGCGGCCGACAGCCTCAGCCTGCCGTCTGCCCAGGGGTGTCAGGGAATCCGTTTTGTAATCGGGGTCACCGTGTCTTACGATATATAGCAGCATGGTTTTTCTCCTTTTCAAGTCAATGCGATTATAACGCATTTTCCGAAAAAAGGGAAGGCCGTATTGCGGAAGCGGGCACATTTATCCGGCCGCGGGCACTGCGGGGCTTCCCTTTTTCCGGCTGGTCTGCTATAATCACGGTAACCTTTGCGGCCCTCGGACCGCAGGAATAATTTTTTTAGGAGAGTGCTTTTTGAACAAGTACGGAAAAACGGAGATTGCGGAGTAAGCCGGGAGGCTGCCCGCGATCGCGAACCTCCCGGCGCGAGCCAATTGAAGAAAACAATATTCAGGAGGGAAAAGAAATGAATAAAAATAACATCATCATTCGCTTGGAAAGAGAAGAAGACCACCGCGCGGTGGAAAACCTGGTGCGGGAAAGCTTCTGGAACGTGTACCGTCCCGGCTGCCTGGAGCACTTCGTGCTGCGGCATTTGCGGAAGGACCCCGCCTTCGTCCCCGAGCTGGACTTCGTTATGGAGCAGGAGGGGCGGATCATCGGACAGAACGTCTTCGTGAGGGCCGAGATCAGGGCGGACGACGGAAGAAGCATCCCGATCATGACCATGGGCCCCATCTGTGTCGCGCCGGAGCTGAAGCGGCAGGGATACGGCAAATATCTGCTGGACTACTCCCTGGAGCAGGCGAAACAGCAGGGCTGCAAGGCCCTCTGCTTCGAGGGCAACATTCAGTTCTACGGCAAGAGCGGCTTCGACTACGCCCGAAAATTCGGCATCCGCTATCACGGGCTGCCGGAGGGGCAGGACGATTCCTTCTTCCTGCTAAAGGAGCTGGAGCCCGGGTATCTTCAGGGGATCCGCGGGGAATACGCCACGCCGCAGGGGTATTTCGCGGGCTGGGAGCAGCCGGAGGCCTTTGAGGCCTACGACGCGGGCTTTCCCGCAAAGGAGAAGCTGAAGCTGCCGGGGCAGCTGGAAGAGCGATAAGCAGCCGGTCTGCCTGCGGGCAGCCGGTCTGACGGGCGACCGTCGAGGGGAGGATCCTGCGGGGTCCTCCTTTTTTCGCGCAGCTGTCCGCAAGAAGCCTCCCGCTTACCGTAGGGTACGCAACCAAAGTTGACAAAGCTTCGCAAATTGTGTAAAGTGTTGTTGGTTGAATCGTTAAGCGGACAGAATATACTGAAGGCAGGATATCCCGGAAGGAGATCGAGATGAATCTTATAGAAATCAGAAATCTGGAAAAGACCTATCCCGGCTTCAAGCTGGATCGGGTCTCCTTTGACATCCCGGAGGGAACGATCACCGGTTTTATCGGGCGAAACGGCGCCGGGAAGACCACCACCATCAAGGCCATGCTGAACCTGATCCACCCGGACGGCGGCACCATCCGCATCGGCGGAAGGCTGCTGACGGAGCAGGAGGCGGAGGTCAAGAGCAGCATCGGCTACTCCACCGGCTCAGTCAGCTGGTACCCCCGCAAGCGGCTGAAGGAGCTGATCGCGGTGGTGAAGACCTTCTACGATACCTGGGATGAGGCTGCCTACGTCTACTTCCGAGAGCTTTTCGGCCTGTCGGAGGACAAATGCATCCGGGAAATGTCGGAGGGGATGAAGGTGAAGGTGAATCTGCTGATCGCCCTGTCCCACCGCGCCAGGGTCCTGCTGCTGGACGAGCCCACCAGCGGGCTGGATCCCTTCTCCCGGGACGAGCTGCTGGACACCTTCCTGCAGCTGAAGCAGGAGGGGGTCGCGGTCTTTTTCTCCACCCATATCGTTTCGGATATCGAGAAATGCGCCGACCGCATCCTGTATATTTCCCATGGAAAGATCGCCGCGGAGATGCCTAAAGAGGACTTCGTCGGTAAATATTCCCTAGAAGGCGAAAATCTGGAGGCTACCTTCCTGCGGCTGGAGAAGGAGGTGCGGCAGCATGCGTAAGCTTTTGCGAAAGGAAATGAAGCTGAGCGCTTCGGTCCTGTCCTACCTGTTCATCCTCTTCGGCCTGATGTTTTTCCTGCCGGGCTATCCGGTGCTCTGCGGCGCCTTCTTCGTGACGCTGGGAATCTTCCAGAACTTCCAGAATACCCGGGAGACCAACGACATCCTCTTTTCGGCGCTGCTGCCCATCGCCAAGCGGGAGGTGGTGAAGGCCAAATTCCTGTTCGTGGTGATGATCGAGCTGGCGGGGCTGGCGCTGATGGGCGCGGCCGTGGCCCTGCGGATGACGGTGCTTCGGGACGCAGCCGTGTACCGGAACAACGCGCTGATGAATGCCAACGGCTTCGCGCTGGGGCTGGCCCTCCTGATCTTCGGACTGTTCAATCTGATCTTCGTCGCGGGCTTCTTCAAGACCGCCTACCGCTTCGCCGGGCCCTTCGTGAGCTACATCATCGCCTGCTTCCTGACCATCGGCGTCGGAGAATGCCTGCATCATTTCCCGGGGCTGGAATGGCTGAACGCCTTCGGGACCGAGCGTCTGACGGCGCAGCTGGGCCTGCTGGGCGCGGGCGCGCTGCTGTTTGCCCTGCTGACCCGGGCGGCGGTCGGGATCTCCTGCCGCCGGTTCGAGCGGATCGATCTGTAAGGAGAGGGCGATGCTGAAGGATAATCTTGTCATGCTGCGGAACATACACGGCTTTTCCCAGGAGGCGCTGGCGGAGAAGGTCGGCATTTCCCGGCAGGCCTACGCCAAGTGGGAGAGCGGGGCGACCGTTCCGGATATCGAAAAATGCAGCCGGCTGGCGGAGCTTTACGGCGTCACGCTGGACAGCCTGATCCGCACCGAATCCGCCGAGGGCATCGGAATCATTCCCCCGGCGCCGAAGGGAAAGCACATCTGGGGCTCCGTTTCGGCCAACGACAGAGGGCAGATCGTGATCCCCAAGGGGGCCAGGGAGCAGTTCGGGCTGGCCGGGGGCAGCCGCCTCATCGTGCTCAGTGACGAGGACGGGATCGTTCTGATGCCCTCGGAGCGGTTTGAGGCCAAAATGCGCCGGGTCATGGAATACGCCTATATGAACGGAGAAGAGCAGGAGCAGCCGTGAACGACCGCCTGCTCTTCTTTCATCAAATCTTAATCCTTTTCCGGCTTTTTTCTTAAAACTGCCGGCCTTATAATAGGACCGATACAGGAGGATGCTGTCATGGCGAACATTTTGATCTGCGACGACGAGCGCGACATCGTCAACGCGCTGAAAATTTATCTGTCGGATCCCGACTATACCCTTTTTGAAGCCGGAAACGGGCAGGAAGCCCTGGAGGTGCTGAGGGACAACGAGATCCATCTGATCCTTATGGATATCATGATGCCGGTCATGGACGGGATGACGGCGATGGCGAAGATCCGGGAGACCAGCAACGTGCCGATCATCCTGCTGACGGCGAAAAGCGAGGACGCGGACAAGATCCTGGGGCTCAACGTGGGGGCGGACGATTATATCACCAAGCCCTTTAATCCGTTGGAGGTCACGGCCCGGGTGCGCTCCCAGCTGAGGCGGTATCTGAAGCTGGGCGGCGGAGGGATGACCGAGGAGCAGTACCGCATCGGCGGGATCGAGCTGAACGACCGCACCAAGGCGGTAAGCCTCGACGGCGAGCCGGTCCTGCTGACTCCGAAGGAATTTGAGATCCTGAAGCTGCTGATGGCCAGCCCCGGCCGGGTCTTTTCTCCCAAGGATATTTACAGCAGTGTCTGGCGGGAGAAGCCCTTCGGGACCGACAATACGGTGGCGGTGCACATCCGGCATCTGCGGGAGAAGCTGGAGATCGATCCGGCGGAGCCCCGGTATATCAAGGTGATCTTCGGACAGGGCTATAAGATCGAGGAGGAAAAAAGACGATGAAGCGCTTTGTCAGAACTCTGGGCGGAAAGCTCTGTCTGTTCTTCCTGGCGGCGGCGTCGGCGCTGATCCTGACGGTCTGTATAGGGACGATCGCGCTCTGCGGCCGGGACAGCATGCTGGCGTATCATACCGAGGAGGATGAATTTGTCGAAGAATACGTGATCAGGGCCTGGCTGAACAATTACGCCACCACGATCCTGAGCACCAGCATCGCCGAACGTGAAGGGTTCTATTCCTTCATCCGCTATCGGGTGGTGGATGAAAAAGGCATCACCGTGGCGGAATCGGAGGATTTCGCGGAGGCCGCGCTGCCCTGCTATACGGCGATCTATGCCGTTAAAGCCAACAGCAGCGGCATTTGGGTGTATCGGACGGATGAGGCCGAATGGCTGACGGAGGGCTATGAGCGCCTGACGGTCTCCATGAAGCTCGAAGAGAACAGTCAGCTGAACCGGGAGATCCTTTTCCTCACGGGGATTTTCCGGGCCGCTTATGCCCTGCGCTATGCCGTCTACGCCATCGCCTGCCTGGCGCTGCTCCTGTTTGTTTTCTGCTACGCGGCATTGCTGTACGCGGCGGGAAGGAGGCCGGAGGACGACGAATTCCATCCGGGGCCGCTGCACCGCTTTCCCTTTGACGTGCTGCTGGCTGCCGTCGGACTGGGGTATCTGTATCTGCTGGCCTGCTATGCCGATGCGTATTTTGAAAGCATCCTGATCGGCGTATTGCTCCTGGCGCAGCTGGTGCTGCTGGGCATCTGCCTCTTCCTGGGGCTGAGCATGAGCGCCGCCGGCCGGATCAAGCGGCACAGCTTTTGGAAGAATACCCTGGTCGGCTGGCTGTTTTCCCTGCTGAAGAAGCTCCATGCCTTTGTCTGCTCCCTGGTCCGGGGCATTCCCCTGATCTGGAAGGCACTGCTGCTGGCCCTGGTCGTCATCGCCTTCGATCTGCTGATGCTGATCTTTGCCTATGACGGAGACGGCATCTGGCAGCTGCTGTTTATCGCGGAGAAGCTGATCCTGCTGCCGCTGTTCCTGCGGTTCTGTCTGGGGCTGCGGAGGCTGCAGAAGGGCGGAGACGCTCTGGCGCAGGGGCAGCTGAATTATCAGACGGAGACCCGGGGGATGCCCCGGGCACTGAAGCAGCACGGAGAAAACCTGAACAGCATCGCCGGCGGCCTGACGATCGCCGTGGAGGAGCGGCTGAAGAGCGAGCGCATGAAGACCGCCATGATCACCAACGTGTCCCACGATCTGAAGACGCCCCTTACCTCCGTGATCAATTACGCCACCCTCATCGGTCAGGAGCCCTGCGAAAATCCGAAGATCACGGAATATGCCGGCGTGCTGGTCCGCCAGTCCGATAAGCTGAAGCGGCTGATCGAGGATCTGGTGGAGGCCTCCAAGGCCTCCACGGGGAATCTGGAGGTCCTGCCGGTCCCCTGCGATCCGGCGGTATTTCTCGGTCAGGCGGCCGGAGAATACGAGGAGCGGCTGAAGGAGAGCGGGCTGAGCCTGATCGTCAAGCAGACGGAGCAGGAGCTGCGGATCATGGCAGACGGCCGCCGGATGTGGCGCATCTTCGATAACCTGATGAACAATATCTGCAAATACGCCCAGCCCGGGACCCGGGTATACCTGTCCCTGGAGGAGCAGGCGGGAAACGCGGTGATCAGCTTCAAAAACACCTCCCGGGATCCGCTGGACATGAGTGAGGAGGAGCTGATGGAGCGCTTCACCCGGGGCGACGCTTCCCGGCACACCGAGGGCAACGGCCTGGGGCTTTCCATCGCCAAAAGCATGGCGGAGCTGCAGGGCGGGAGCCTGCGGCTCGTCCTGGACGGGGACCTGTTCAAGGCGGTGCTGAGCTTTCCGCTGATCGGCTGAGGCGGAAGGGAATCAGAAGGACGTGGGAAAGAGGCGCGCCTCGCTCCCGCGTCCTTTTTGCGTCCGGGCAGGTGCATCTTCATAGAATCTTAATCAGTCGGCTGCTTTTTTCTTAATCGGGAAATGCGGTATGCTGAACAAAGCGACCAAGAAGGAGTGAGGTTCTATGGAGATCCTGGAGACAGTCGGTCATCTGATCGGGGTGATCTTTTCGATATGCTATGCCTATCAGTTCGTATATCTGGCGGTGGCTTTGCTGGGGAAAAAGAAGAGGGCGGAGGCGGCTCCGGCCCTGAAGGACTACGCGGTGCTGATCTGCGCGCGAAATGAGGAGACGGTGATCGGGGACCTGTGCGAGAGTCTGAAGCAGCAGACCTATCCGCAGGAGAAGCTGCAGGTCTTCGTCATGGCGGATAACTGCGAGGACGGGACGGCCCGGATCGCGGAGGAGGCGGGGGCCGTGGTCTATACCCGCCGCAATAAGGAGCAGGTGGGGAAGGGCTACGCCCTGGAGGCGCTGCTCAGCCGGATCCGGAGCGACTATCCGGCGGGCTTCGACGGCTATTTCGTCTTTGACGCGGACAATCTGCTGGAGAAGGACTATATCGAGCAGATGCACCGGCGCTTTTCGCAGGGCTATGAGCTCGTGACCGGCTACCGCAACAGCAAGAACTACGGGGACAACTGGATCAGCGCGGGCTATTCCCTGTGGTATCTGCGGGAAAGCCGGTATCTCAACTATCCCCGCGATCTGCTGGGGACCAGCTGCTTCATCAGCGGGACCGGGTTCATGTTCAGCCGGAAGGTGGCAGAGGACATCGGGAACTGGCCCTTCCACCTGCTGACGGAGGACGTGGAATTTACCGCGGACCGGATCTGCGGGGGAGAGAGGGTCGCCTTCTGCCGGGAGGCGGTCCTGTACGACGAGCAGCCGCGGACCTTCCGCCAGTCCTGGTGGCAGCGCCTGCGCTGGTCCAAGGGCTATCTGCAGGTCTGCCGCAAATACGGATGGGAGCTGACGGGCGGCATATTCCGGGGGCGGTTCGCCTGCTTTGATATGCTCATGTCCATCACGCCGGCGTTCGTCCTTTCGGCGCTGGCGGTGATCTGCCATCTGGTACTGGCGCTCCTGTTCGCGGCGCGGGGAGAGAGCATCCTTCCTGTGCTCGGTTCCTTCGGGAAGCTGCTGTGGGGCGTCTACAGTCTGCTGTGGTTCCTGGGCGCCGTCACGACGCTCAGCGAATGGAGGATGATCAAGGCCGGGGCGTTCAGGAAGCTGCTGTATATGTTCACGTTTCCGCTGTTCATGTTCACCTACGTTCCGATCTCCCTCACGGCGCTGGTCACGAAGGTGGAGTGGAAGCCGATCAAGCACGGCGTGACGGCGAAAAAAAGGTAACCGGCCACGCAGAGGGATTTCTTCGCGCTGCGCGCTCCCGAGATCCCGAACTGTCAGTAAAGGCAAATACCAGCCACGGGATTTCTTCGCGCTTCGCGCTCCCGAAATCCCTGCCCAAATATTCGCAATCCGCTCGTTTTTCTGCGAAAAACGGCTACTTGCTCATATTTGGGCCAATGCAAAAGGCGCTGCGTCATCCTGCGAGCGAGCTCGCGGATGGTGCAGCGCCTTTTGCATCCGGCTGGTTATAAATTCTGGTTAAACTCGATCTGCTCGCCGCCGGGGGTGACGACCTTGAAGTAGCGGCAGCCGTGCTCCCAGCGGGAGGGGATGGCTTCGATGCCCTTGGTGCAGATGGTGTAGCCGTTTTCCACGCAGTAGCGGTAATCGGCCTCGATATCCTCGGAGGTCAGGGCGATGTGATTGACCAGACCCTGCTTGCAGGGCTCCAGATCGGCTTTCTGAGAGATCTCGTAGGTCACGTTTCCGTTGGTGACGAACCAGGTGAAGTAGTCACCGTGGGAGCTCTTGAATTTGCCCATCAGGGTGAAGCCCAGCTTTTCCATGAACCAGGCGGCGTTTTTCTCGGAGTCCGTGCACTGGATCCCGATATGATCTAATTTTCTGTCTTCAAACATGATGCTTCTCCTTTGATCGGCGGGCTTCCCCGCCGGAATATACCGATTATAGCACAGTCTCCGGTAAAGGGAAAGCCTCATTTGCCGCGGCGCGGTTGGAGGCCAGCACGGAGCAGGGGCGGTCGAAACGAAGCGGTGCGCCGTTGATATCGGAGATGAGGCCGCCTGCCTCAGTGACGATCAGGCTGCCTGCCGCGTAGTCCCAGGGGGAAAGTCTGAGCTCAAAGAACAGCTCGGCCTTTCCGGAAGCGATCGAGCAGAGCTCCAGGGCTGCGGAGCCGCTGCGGCGGACGTCGCCGGCCCGGCGGGTGTAGGCATAGGCCAGGCGGAAGGTCTCCCGGCAAAGGTCCTCCAGATAGGGCGTGCTGCCGAAGAGCACCAGACCGTCCCTCAGGGACAGCGGCGAGACGGACAGCCTCCTGCGGCCCAGATAGGCGCCCTTTCCCTTCTCCGCCCGGAACATTTCCCGGTGATAGGGGTCGTAGATCACGCCCAGGACGATCTCGCCGTCCTCCGCCAGCGCCACGGAAATGCAGCTGCAGCGGCGGTCCCGGATGAAATTGGTGGTTCCGTCGATGGGGTCGACGATGAAGAAGCGGCCCTTGTCCGAGAACTGCTCCTGCTCGCCCTCCTCGCCGATGAAGCCGGCATCGGGGACCAGCTTCAGCAGGCCCTCCCGCAGCATTTCCTGGACCTTTTTGTCATAGTTGGTGACGAAATTGCCCTTTCCCTCCTTGGAGCTCACGTCCATGGATGAGCGGTCCGCGTTCTTGATGAAGCTGCCGCAGCGGCGCACGAGGCGGCAAATATCAGCAGTCAGTTGTTTCATAAGCTTCCTTTCCGGAAACGTCCCGCCGCCCGAAGCCTTCGGGCAGGGCGTTTCCCTTCGTATTTTCAGGAGAGCGGAGGCGCCAGCAGTGAAAACAGCTGCCTGAAGCCCTCCGAAATGCACCTTGCCGTTTCGGGGCCGACGGAGTTGGTCTCCTCGTAATGGGTCTCTCCCAGCGCATCCTTTGCCGTTTCCGTAAGATAGGGCAGCCGGGGATCGACCAGGAACTGAGACGGCGGGACGATATAGCCCAGCTCGTCGTTGGCCAGTCCGACGGTCACCATAGCGGCAAATCCGGCCTCCGCCGCCAGCTTTTCCAGCGGGACCGGGTCCTCCGGCTTGAGGAAGCGGCCGTTTTCCAGCTCGGGGAAAAGCTCGCCCGGCACCAGCGCCAGGGCGACGTCGCCCAGCTGCAGCAGGGACACGGAGGAACGCACCGCGTAGCCGGTGGCCCCGTCCCCGGGCAGGATCCGGTTGTCCAGGATACCTAAGAAGGCATAGTACAGAAAGATCGTATTGTCAAGAGGAACGGTGATATCGGCCGTGGCAAAGCGCAGCACCGGGGCCAGCTCCCGCTCCTTTTCCCGGGGGATCGACAGCAGGAGCTTGGCCAGCTGCTCGCCGGTCTGCCGTACGTTCTTCTCCGCGTCGAAGGGGACCGGCAGCTCCCTGGTCATGATGAGGCCGCCGATGGCGCCGGGAACGTAGACGGTCTCGTAGCCGTTTGCCTCCCGCACCCGGTCCGCCAGCACGCCCGGATAATCCCGGGAGACCAGCCGATTGTCTCCCCGCATGGATTCGGCATGGGCCGCGAGATCCACCAGATAGACGCCGGGCGCGCCGGAGGCCGGCTCAAAACGGAAGGCATAGAGGTTCGGATCGTAATTTTCCGGTATGCGCGAATCCCGCAGCAGGTAGCTGCAGTCCGTTGAGCTGAAATACAGCGAGCCCGGCGTGCGGGCGGCAAAGGCAGCCTCCGCGGCCTGCGCGGCGGCATCGACCAGGGCGTCCATAAAGGCGGCGCTTTTCCCGTCCAGCCCCATAGGCCCCCAAAGCCCCAGCGTGTCCGCGGATTCGTGGTCGTGGGTGGAGATGACGTTGACGGAGGTGCCGGGATGGGCCGCCGTGAAGTCGGAGAGGGCGCTGCGGATGCGGTCCGCCGTTCCGGAGGAGAGGGCGATGCTGTCGACGCTGATCAGCAGGACGCCTTCCGCGCCCGTATCCAGCCAGAGCGCCGAGGCCCGGGGCAGATCCCGGACGCCGGTGACCGTCACGCCCTGATGATAGCCGGCGATATACAGCTGCTCCTCCGGCAGAGGGATCTCCCGGGCGGCAAAGCCCAGCTGCCAGCCGTCACCCGAGGACGAAAATGCGGTCTGCTTCGGGCGCGGCGTGACGAGTGATAAGGCCAACGCGCCGCAAAGGAGCAGGGCGGATAAAATAAGGACTTTCTTCACGGTGCACCTCACAGCACGTCCAGCAGCCCGTGAGTCAGGTTCCCGATCAGCGACCGGATCACGGAGAAGCTGAGGATGCCGTTCACCCGGGTGAGCAGCAGGATCAGGAGAAACAGCAGGATGCCGCCGAGAACGGCGCAGAGGCCGCGGACGCGGCGGGGCAGGCGGCGCAGCAGCAGAAGCAGCAGCATGGCCAGAGCCCAGCCGGAGAGCAGCGGCGGCAGGATCCGGGCGGTCCGCAGCTGGCCGAAGACGGCCGAGAAGGTCCCGCCCTTTCCCTCAAATAAGGCGATCAGGCTGCCCAGATGGCGGAAAAACAGAAAGGACAGGGCGGACAGGGCCAGACTCAGGACCAGCCCCCGGAAGATCAGGGGCGCCGCTGCCGCAGCCGCCTTCGGAGAGGACGCGCCGGCGGCAGAGCCCTCGCCTTCAGCCTGCCTGCGGGAAAGGGCGCGGCTCATGACAGCTCCACCCGGATGGTCCCGTCCTCATCCTGCGACAGCCTCGTGCCGTAGGGTGCCGAGGCCCGCACCAGATCCTCGAAGGTCTTCTTCGCGGAGGCCTTGCCGGCAAGCACCGGCAGGCCCTTGTGGGAGCGGGGCGCGTCAAAGCCCAGCTCGATGGGGGTGAGGCGGATATCGGTGCATTTGCCGTTTTCAAATTCGACGCGGGGGATGAAGCTGCGGTAATTGAATTCCTGCTCCGTCAGGCTGCAGCTGAAGTGGGCGCCCTTGCCGTAGACCTCCTCGGTCTCGTAGGGCTGACGCACCTCCATGTCCACCTGGAAGATGAAATTGCCCAGGGAATAGAAGATGGGCTTGCCCTTGTACAGCTCGATGGGGCGCAGGTGATGCACGCCGCCGCCGAGGATCAGGTCCGCGCCGGCGTCGATGGCCGCGTGGGCAAATTCCTCGAAGAAATAGTCCGGCTCCGTCATATCGAAGCCCTTGATCTGGTGCGTATGCACCTCGATGGCCACGTAGTCCGCGAACAGCCGGGCCTCCTCGATGCTTTTCACCATCCGCTCCAGATCGTCCGGGTGGCAGAAGGTCCGCTTGTATTCTCTGCCGTCGGGGGAGAGCCGGAAAGTCACCGGGGTATCGCCCCGGGGCGGCAGAAAGCTCATCACGTCCGCCGGCCGCTTCGGCGCGAAGCCGTTGCGGATGGAGGCGTCCTGCTGGCCGTTGATGGCCGTGGCGTCCGAGATCTCCTTCAGCGCCTGAAAATGCGCCTCGTTCACGTAGTATTCCGCCTTGTAGCGCAGCGGATTGAGGCCGGGGCGGCCCTTGAAATACTGATTGCCGTAGCCGGCCCGGGCATATTCGTAGAAGGATGCCGTGCAGGCCAGCAGCGCCATGCGGCCGCCCGCGCAGTCCAGATAAGCCGGAGCGGCAGCCTCGCCCAGATCCTTTCCGGCGCCGCAGACCGGGATTCCGGCCCGGCGCACGTGGGCCAGGGTCTCCAGACAGCCGTCGGGACCGTAGTCCATGGTGTGATTATTGGCAAAGCCCAGCATATTGATGCCCAGCCGGGGAAGCTCCTGCAGCACCTCAGGCTCCGTGGTCTGCCAGAAGCCGCCGCAGGTGCTGGAGGCATAGGTATCGTAGTTGGTCAGAGTGGTCTCCAGATTTCCCAGGCGGGCCTGGCCCTCGCGGATGACCCGGGCAACGTCCTCCATACCGGGATAGCCGCCCTCCTCGAAATTCCGCATGAGGATGGCGTCGCCGGTGGCGGTAATGGTCATATTCATGGCAAGCTCCTTTGTGACGATAGTCGTCCTGTCGGCCGGCAAGGCCCGGACAGGCGTTTCTACAGCAGCTCCGGCAGCTCGGCAAAGCTGCCGATGAGGCGGTCGGGACCGGCGGCCTCCAGTTCCTCCCGGGTCCCGTAGCCGTACAGCACGCCGACGGTGGGAACGCCCAGCGCCTTCGCGCCCAGGATGTCACTTCCCCGGTCCCCGACCATCAGGGCCTCCGCGGGATCGGTGATCCCCAGGGCCTCCATGGCGATCCGGATCAGCTCCTCCTTCTCCACCCGGCTCTCGTCCAGGCTGGCGCCCGACACGTGATCGAAGAGGTCGGTCCAGCCGAAATACCGCAGCACCTCCTCCGCCATGGGCGTGGGCTTGCCGGTGGCGACGGCCAGAAGATAGCCCTTCGCCTTCAGGGCCTTCAGCCCCTCCGCAACACCGGGATAGGGCGCGTTGTCGTAGATGCCGCTCGTCCAGTAGACCTCCCGGTAATAGGTCAGGGCCTGCAGGCTCTGTTCCTTCGTAAAGCCGTATACCTCGGCAAATGCCCTGAGGAGCGGCGGCCCCACGAAGCTGCGCAGCACCGCCTCCCGTTCCTCGGTGATGCCGCATTTGTCCAGGGCATAGCGAACGGAACGGATGATGCCGGGCCCGGAGTCGGAGAGGGTCCCGTCCAGATCGAACAGAATCAGTTTCAGCATGGCAAACTCCCCAATGATCGGATTCTTATAAAGAGGCCCCCACCCC
>JAZLJI010000007.1:0-31311 GCA_045617825.1 Lachnospiraceae bacterium | reverse complement strand
ATCTGCCCGGCATTTATGCCGATGCCATGGCGGCCTTTGACATCGAGGCCGAATCTCTTGCCGCCACCAAAGCCGCCATCGGTTCCGAAGCCTTTCTGCGCGCCGTGGAACTGCTTGCCAAAGCACCCCGCATCGCCGCCTCCGGCTGCGGACACTCCGGCATCACCTGCCAGCATTTCTGCCATCTGATGTGCTGCATCGAGCGCCCCGCCCGGTTCATTTCCCCCGCCGAGGCCGTTCACGGCGCCACCGGTTACCTGCAGAAGGGTGACGTGATGCTCTTCGCCTCCCGCGGCGGCAAGACCAAGGAGCTGCTGCCCATTCTGGACATCTGCAAGGCCAAGGGCGTGACCGTCATCACCGTCACCGAGAACATGGACTCCGTACTGGCTCAGGGCGCCGACATCGTGCTGGAGCAGTACGTCAACAAGGAGACCGACAAATACAACTCCCAGGGTACCACCTCCACCACCTCTCTCTGCGTGATCTTCCACGCGCTGCAGACCGCTCTGATCGAGGAGACCGATTACCGGAACGAACAGTTCGCGCTGATCCATCCGGGCGGAGCCGTGGGCGAAAGACTGAACAAGAAAGGCTGAGCCTATGCCGCAGGGAGGTCTGAAAATCGACCGGCGCAGATCCCGCATCCTGCAGGAGCTGAACAGTGAGGGCCAGGTCTGGACCGCAGAGCTGGCGGAAAAGCTGGGCACCACGGAGGTCACCGTCCGCAACGATCTCAAGGCTCTGGAGCAGGAAGGCTTCCTGGAGCGGATCAAGGGAGGCGCCGTGAAAAATGCCGGCTCCGCCATGGCGGATTTCCGGAGACGTTCTCTGGAAATGGCCGATGAAAAGCGGCGCATCGCCGCCGCTCTGGCCGCCCGGATCCCGAACAATGCCACCCTGATGATCAACTCCGGCTCCACCACCTGCTACGTGGCGGAGGCGCTGCGTCATCACCGGAATCTGCGGATCATCACCAACTCCCTGGACGTGGCGGGCGCCCTGCGCGGCGCATTGACCATCCACGTGATCCTGCTGGGCGGCGAAATGAACTCCCAGTACGGCTTCACCGGAGGCGGCGGCGCCCACGAGCAGATCAAAAACTACTGGGCGGACTACTGCATCCTGTCCATGGACGGCGTCTCGCCGGAGCGGGGCATCACCAGCTACTACAGCGAGGAGGTCCTGATCAATCAGACCATGATCAGCCGCTCGGACAAGACCCTGGTGGTGGCCGACCGCCGAAAGCTGGGCCGGGAAAGCTTTTCCTTCGTCGCCCCCTTCTCCGCGGTGGATCTGCTGATCACCGACAGCGGCGCCGAGGCGGACCTGGTCCGCCGCTGCAGCGAGGCCGGGGTGGAGACCGTCACAGCGTGAGGTATTGGGTATTTAAGAATAGCAATGGAAAATACGACCGGCAGGGCCTCGCAGAGGCCCTGCCGGGTTTTGTGAGGGGGGAGGAAAAGCACTGGGGGCCCAGTCTGAAAAAAGCGGCTCGCCATAGGGGCAGGTGGATTACCGTACCGCAAAGCTTTAATGCTACATTGGTTCCCAAGTCCCGCCTCCGCAACCACAATAGTAATACTCCCCTCACCTCTCCCTCCTGAAATCCGAATACGACCTTCCGGTGTACTGCTTGAACAGGCGGGACAGGTAGTTGGCGTCGTGCAGGCCCACCAGGGCGCCCGCCTCGGAAAGGGAGTAGTGGTATTTGCGGATCAGGTCCTCCACGTGGGCGATGCGCAGGCGGTTCATGTACTCCGTGAGGGGCATACCCTCCGCCCGGGAGAAGACGTTGGTCAGGTAATTCTTGGAGATGCTCAGGGCGTCCGCGATGTCGCCCACCGTCGGCGTTTGGGTCAGGTGGGCCGAGATGTAGGCCTTGGCCCGTTTGGCGATCAGCCGGTTGCCCGGCGAGCAGGCGTTCTTGCTGGCCAGGCTCTCGCTGCGCTCCCGGATCCGGCGCAGGAGGCGCATGAACAGCTCGCATTCCTCGAAATAGGTCATGTTCAGCTCCGCGACTCTGGCGCTCTCGATCCGGTCGATGATGGAAATGATCTCCCGGTTCAGGGCAGAGGGCGGCAGCACCACCGGGAAATCGAAGGGGATCCGCGGGGTCTCGCCCAGCGCCGGCTCACGGGTCCGCACCAGGAATTCCACGCTGGTGTGGCTGTAGGGGCTGCCCTTGGGCGCCGCCGCGGTGAAGGGCGTATTGGGCGGCAGGATGAAGACCCCCTCCTCCGGCACGGTATAGTGCTCCGCTCCCAGCTCCAGCTCCACCGTGCCGGTCCGCACGTAGCCGATCTCCAGCACGCCGCCGTGCTCCGGCGCCTCGCCGTAGATCCCGTAGCCGGCATTTTCCGAGGCGTAGCGGTAGCCGGGGATATCCAGCACGTGCGCGAAGGCGATCTTCTCAAAGGCCAAAAACTCCCGCATGACTTCTCCTTTATTTCAACAGATGAATTAAAAGCACAAATTAAAGCATTTGCCGGGCGCGTTTTCCGCGGAAAGGCCCCGCTTTCTCTGAAATATACCGCATTTTCCGAAAAATGAAAAGCACAAATTAAAGATTGCGTTCGGAAAATTAGTCTTTATTTAATGCTTGTGGGATTATTTTTTCTATATCGAGCGGCAAAATTCTGTGATAGGATAAACTTATCATACGATAAGCCTCGAAAGAGGCGAAAGGAGACTGAAAATGAAGGATATTATTGTAGATCCCTCCACTCGCTTTGCGTTCAAGCCCGCTGACTACGTTCCTTTCAAGGATCGTGAGATCTGCGAGCGCGTCCGCGTACTGGATAAGGCCGGTCTGGAAAAGCACGAAGATTGGCAGCATCCCGAATTCAACGTCAAGGTCATCATGAATCCCCATCCGATTCTGATCGCCACCCTCTTTGCCCGCCTGAAGGCCGCCAGCGAAGCCGGCAAGCCCTTCTCCATGATCCTGGGCAACCCTGAGCCGGACACCTATCTGCCCCTGACTCAGCTGATCAACTACTTCCAGGTCGACTGCCGCAACGTCTACCTCATCGCCGAGGATGAATGGGCCGATGATCAGGGCAACGTAGCTCCCGTGACCTACGAGGCCGGTTTCGTTCACAGCCTGCTGAAGTACTTCTACTATCAGATCGATCCCAAGCTGCGCATGCCCATGGATCACGTGATCTTCCCGACCACCAAGAACATCAACGACTACTCCGAGATCATCAACGACAAGACCGAGGGCGGCGCTGACATCGCTTCCACCTCTCCCGGATGGACCGGCCACATGGCCTTCGTTGACCCCGTTCCGGATTTCATGCCCGGCGGAAAGATCAAGGAAAGCTTCACCGCTGCCGAGATCGATGAATGGCTGCATATGCCCGCCCGTCTGGTCACCCTGCACCCGATGACCGTTGCTCAGAACTCTCTGCACGGCTGCTTCGGTCAGTCCGGTTATATCGCCGACGTTCCGCCTCGCGCTGCTACCATCGGCCCTCTGGACGTGCTGCGTGCCAAGGAGCGTATCGAGGTCCACGCCCTGCTGACCTGCGGTACCTTCTCCTCCTGGCAGAGAATGACCAGCCGTCTGGTCACCCACGGTCCTATCACTCCTCTGGTTCCTTCCACCATGCTGCAGGCCATGAAGACTCAGGTCTACATCAGCGAAGAAGTAGCCGCTCCCTTCGAGTGCTGGGAAAAGGTTGGTTATTAATCGGCCCCCTTTCGGCCCTGTCCTTCGGGACAGGGCTTTTTTTGCGCCCTTTTCCGTGCAGGCGGCCCGGTTTTCTCCCATGTTCCCGCCGGCCCGCACTCCTTCCCCCGGCAAATTTCTTCTTGACAGCCCTTTCCTTTGGGCCCATACTGAAGGCAGCCCGTCGCGGCCTCCCGCGACCTTGGGGATCCGCGCGGCGGCTCCTCCCCTCTATCCGTGCTGATCGGAGGCTTCATGAAAAAGACCGTTCTTTCCCTGCTCCTGCTGACCCTGCTCGGCGCTGCGGCATTGCTATATTCTCAGCTTTCGGCAAAGGCGTACGAGCCGCTCATGGCGCGGACGCTGCCGAAGGATCCTGCGCCGCGGGAAGAGGAAGAAAAGGATCCTGACGCCGTCCGGCTGGCCGAAGCCGGATTTCCCGAATACTATGCCGAGAAGCTGGCGCGGCTCGGACGGGTCCACCCCGACTGGACCTTCCTCCCGCTGAACGTCACCGCCCTCTCCGGCGGCAAATATACCTGGGACTACGTGGTCTATCAGGAGACCGACGCGCAGGCCCGGCGCAGCCTGGTGACCTCCGGGGACAGCTATATCCCGGAGCGGGATTTTCTGGACATGAACCAATACGATACGGGCTGGTACAAGGCCTCGCCCTATATCGTGGAATATCTGATGGACACCCGAAATTTCCTGACTGAGGATAAGATTTTCCAGTTCATGGAGCTGGGCTGGAACGACAGCATCACCCTGGACGCGGTGAAGACGGTCCTGCGGGGCACCTTCATGGAGGAGGCACCGCTGGACGGCATTTACAGCGGGACCACCTATGCGGAGTTTTTCTACAAGACAGGTCGGGAGCTGGGCCTGAGCCCGGTCTATCTGGCCACCTGCTGCCGGAACGAGCAGGGCGTGGCCGGGACGAGCCCCCTGATCTCGGGAACCTGCGGCGACACGCTATGGTCCTATTACAGCCGGCACGTCACCGGCAGCGAGGGCGGACGGCTGATCCTGGCCCCCTCCTCCGGCTGGACGGAAAGCGGCCTCAAGGCCTATAACGGGCTGTACAATTACTTCAATCTCGGCGCCGGCGGCACCGGCACCTTTGCCGTGTATCTGGGCGGCATGAGCGAGGCAAAAAAAGGCACTGCCGCCAAGGCGGCGGAATGGGGCTCCGGCGGCGCCTGGAACACCCGCTGGAAGGCCATTTACGGCGGCGCCAGCGCCCTGGCCTCCGGCTATCTCGGCGACTACCAGAACACCTACTACCTGCAGAAGTTCAACGTCGATCCCCGCTCCCACCGGAATTTCTGGGGCCAGTATATGCAGAGCGTCTACGGCGGCTATTCCCGGGGCGTTTCCGCCTACCAGTCCTTCCGGGAAAACGGGCTGCTGGAGCTGCCCTACACCTTCGTGATCCCCTTCTATGAGGGGATGCCGGAGGAGGAATGCGCCAAGCCGAAGGGCGGCGAATTTGCCAAGCGCGCCCTGCTGCGGGACGAGGACGTGAAGGCCTATACGCTGCTGGACCTGAAGACGATCCCCGGCGCCAAGGCGCAGCGGGCCGACAAGATCAGCTGGCGGGTGCTGCAGTTCAAAAATAACGAGGTCTTCCCGCTGGGTGAGCTGGACCTTTCCGGCTATACCTCCATGATCATCGAATACTCCGTCCCGGAGGATTTTCTGACCTATCAGGGCAACGAGCGGGCGCTCTTCGGCCTGATCTCCGACAGGGACCATCCGCTGGGCACCAAGGACGCGCCCGCGGACGAAAGCGCGCTGCTGGGCAGCGCAGGCTTAAAGAGCGGCCGGGAGGGCGGCCTCCTGGCCCGCCAATACGCCACCATCGACCTGTCCCAGCTGGATCACCGGGGCGAGGTCTTCCTCTCCGCCTATCTGGCGCCCGGGCAGAAGGTGATGGTGCACAATATCGCGCTGATCACGAAATAGCCCCGCCCCGCTGTCCCTCCGGGGAGCGGCCGCCGGACCCGTCACAGCCGGCAAATGCAGAACGGACGCCTCAGCAGCTGAGGCGTCCGTTTTTTGTCCTTTCACTTCCCCGCGGCGGGGTCATTCTGCTGTTGAGCTGTCAATGAAGCGGGTATTCTCCAGGTACAGGTCGCGAACCTTTGCCGTGAAGCATTCCCCATGCAGCTCCTGGGCAAAGGACTGCGCGGGATCAAAGACCAGCTCACCGTATTCGGCGCTGCGGTCCTCCTTCTCGAAAATGCAGTCGTTGAAGTAGATATCCTCCAGCTTGCAGCGGCGGCTGCCCTCGAGGCTCGGGAACTGCAGGCCGCGGCATTTGATGCCCCGGAAGAAAAGGCGGGAGACCCGTTTGCAGCGCACCCGGGTGCCCTCCCGGTCGTCGATCTTGATGCGTACCGGGTGGTCGTGGATGCGGTCCATCACGAGGTTATCGAAGGTGATATTCTCGATGACGCTTTCCTCCCGGCCCTCATCGGGGATCCGGTCCGGCCCCCGCCACGGCATCGTGATCAGCACGCCGTTGCGGGAATCGGTGATGGTCAGATCGGAAAACGTACAGTTGCGGACGGTGCCGTCATTGATCCAGCCGATGCGGATGCCGCCGCAGTGAGAGATCAGATTGCAGTTGGTAACGGCGACACGCTCGCAGACCTTGTTCTCCGGCAGCGTGACGTTGTTGGCCCGGACGATGAGCGCGTCATCGCTGGCGGTGATATTGCAGTTGGTGACAGTGATATCCCGGGAGGAGTTGATGTGGATGCCGTCGTTGTTGGGATATTCCAGAGAGGCCTTGACCGTCAGGGCATTCATGGCGATATCGTCGCAGTCATGGATCCAGTACGCCCAGCCGGAGGGCTGATTGACGATGGAAATATTTTCCAGACGGCAGTGACGGCAGCCGCACAGGAAGACCACCCGCGGCGGGGTCTCGGCGTTGATGCGCTCATACCGTTTCCAGCTGTTGCCGTCGGTGCGCAGCTTCACAAAATGCTGCCCGTTCCCGTCGATCTTCCCCAGACCGCTGAGGGACAGCCCCTCCGCCTCCTCGGCAAAGAGCAGGCAGGAGGCTCTTTTGCGGGGGCATTTTTCCGCGTCGATATGCTTCAGGCCCAAAAGAGGAGGATAGTCCTCACAGTTAGGAGACCCCAGCAGGGTGGCGTTCGCGGAAATGTGGAAGTCGATGTAGCTTTTCAGAATGAGCGTGCCGGTCAGGAACACACCGTTTTCCAGCAGCACCCGGCCGCCTCCGGCGGCCGCGCAGGCGTCCACGCAGCGCTGTATCGCCTGCGTATCGAAGGTCTTGCCGTCGCCCACGGCCCCATAGTCTCTAACGTCAAAGATCATGCTCAGTCTCCTTTCGTTTGTCCGATATCATCATGCTGCTGTTCAAGAAACCGCTTCTTCAGCGCGGTCAGCTCCTGCGGATACAGCTGGCAGCTCATGCCGCCGTCTACGGTAAGCTCGGCGCCCGTTACGTTCCGGGAGGCGTCCGAGCCCAGATACCACGTGGCCTCGGCAATGTCTTCATAATCGGAAATGTCGCCGATAGGCGTGAGCGAGCCGCTCACGATCTGACTGCTGCCCATCCTTTGCCAGCGTTCGGTCTTGATGGTCCCGGGCAGCACCACGTTCGACCGGATGCCATAGGGCCCCAGATCGACCGCCAGCGCCTTTGCCAGCGAGATCATGCCGCCCTTTGAGGAGCAGTAGGCCGCCCGGTTGGGGATCGCCCGATGGGCGGTATTCGAGGCGATAAAGACCACCGCGCCCTTTCCGTTCTGCTTCATGCGCAGCGCCGCCTGCCGGACGATCATGAAATTCCACACCAGATTCGTTTCAAATACGCGTCGGAATTCCTCGACGGACTGCCCGAAAAAGTCCAGGCCCTTCGCGGGATCCGCCCCGAAGCCCAGATCGGCGGCATTCAGGACGAGGGTCTCCGCCAGGCGGCCGTCCCGGTCGATCGCGGAAAATACCTCCTTGACCTGCTGCTCGTCTCCGACGTCAAGCCGGAAGCCCTGCGCGAAGACGCCGTACTCCGCGGCGAGCCTTCCGGCGGCCTCCTGCGCCCTTTCGGCGCTTCTCGAGGTGACGTACACGTCATAGCCCTCCTTCGCGAACCGGCCGGCGATGGCAAAGCCCGTACCGTTTGCCGCGCCGGTCACAAATACTGCACGCTTCATGCTTCCCTCCTCAGAAATAAAACTCCGTTTTCGCGGGACGGATGTCCGTGAGCTTCCCGGTATAGTGGCGCAGCGTATGCGGCTGATAGGGATGCTTCAGACATTCCTCCTCGTTGATCTCGATGCCGAGCCCCGGCCTGTCGGGGATGGTGATATAGCCGTCCCGGTACTCCAGCTTCTCATCGGAAACGTCCTTCCGCCACTCCACGTCGCTGTACATGATCTCCAGGATCGAGAAATTCGGGCAGCAGGCCGCGATCTGCAGCGTCGCGGCATTTGCCACGGGGCCGGACGGATTGTGCGGCGCGAACGGGATGTAGTAGGCTTCGCTGACGGCGGCGATCTTCTTTAACTCCATGATGCCGCCCGCGTGGGAGACGTCGGGCTGGATGTAGTCGGCGGCCCGCATTTCGAACAGGTCCTTATATGCCTTCAGCGTGTAGAGACGTTCGCCCGCGGAAACAGCGACGGGGGACTTGTCGCGGACAGCCTTCAGCGCCTCAAGATTGTCCGGCGGCGTCGGCTCCTCGAAGAACATCGGCTTGAACTGCTCCAGCTCCCGGGCGATCCTGATGGCGGTCGGGACGTTGAAGCGTCCGTGGCCCTCGATCAGCAGGTCGACCCGGTTCCCCACGGCCTCCCGGACCGCCGCCACGCAGCGGAGCGCCTTGTCGAGGTCGGCGCCGCCGATCTCCAGATAGGCTTTGCCGAAGGGGTCCCATTTCAGGGCGGTAACGCCGCGCGCGGCGGCGAGCCTTGCTTTTTCGGCAAATTCCTCGGGCTCCCTGGCGCCGGCGAACCAACCGTTCACGTAGATCCGCACCTTGTCGTTGACCTTGCCGCCCAGAAGCTGATAGACCGGTACGCCCAGAGTCTTGCCCAGGATGTCCCACAGCGCCATTTCCACGGCGGAAAGCGCGCTCATCAGGACCGCGCCGCCGCGCCAGTACGCGTCCCGATAGGCATCGTGGCTGATCTTTTCGATATTCAGCGGGTTCTGACCGACGAGGGCCTCCCTCAGGTGCTCTACGGCGCCCTCGAGAGCCTTTTCCTTGTACTCCAGCGTGGCTTCGCCGACACCGTCGATCCCTTCATCGGTATAGACCTTGACAAACACCCAGTTCGTGCGGAAGCAGTCGACCTTAAACGTTTTTATATCCGTGATCCTCATGTGCTCACTCCTTTCGAAAAAGAATACTGCTTTTGCGGTACTCATCTTGCGGAAACACCGTTTTTATCCTATAATGATCATAGATTATCCATGGTTTTTATTCTTGCGGATTTTTAGCTGCTTTTTTAGATTTTTTATCTATTATGATGATATCGGTAAATGATTATGAATACGGCATCATGCAGTGCCCGCAATACGACCTGCTGAACTTCGGGGTCTTTGATACGCGTATCGTGATGCCGAAGGGCGGGGTCTCGCCGGAAAGAACGGTCGAGCATTATGAGCTTGAGTTCGTGACCTCCTGCGATAAAAGCGCCCTCACGTTTCTGGATCAAGGCGTCAGGCCCCTTCTGCCCGGCACGGTCATCTGCGCCAAACCCGGCATGAAGCGCAGGAGCCGCCTCCATTTCAAATGCTATTACATCCATTTTCAGACCCGCAGTGAGGAGCTTTGCCGCTTTCTGGCCGCGCTGCCGGACTATACCGTCTGCAAGGATATTTCGGTGTTCACGAGGCTCTTTGAAGAATTCGTCACAGTGGACAAGAGCGACGGCTCCGTCGAAAACCGCCTGAAAATGCAGTATTTCGTATCGCGGATCCTGTTTGAGCTGAAGGCGCTCCCCGGCGCAGATGAGGGGGCAAATGCCAGGACCGCCGTTTCGCACCGCGCGGTGCTGAACAACGTGGTGCGCTACATCCGCCTTCATCTGAACGAGGAGCTGGAGCTGGATACGCTTTCCGGCATCGCGAACCTGAGCCCGGTCTATTTCCGGAAGCTCTTCTGTGAATTCTACGGCGTTTCCCCGGCGGCCTACGTGCTGGGGCAGCGGATCGACCGGGCCAAAGCCCTGCTGCTGACGACGGAGAAAAGCATGCTCGAGGTCTCCGCTCTCTGCGGCTTTTCCTCGCAGAGCTATTTTACCTATAAGTTCAAGGAGCTGTGCGGCGTATCGCCGCTGAAATACCGGAAGCTCATGCTTTCCAAGAACGAGATATGATCTCCGGCGGGGGATCCGGACCCTGTTATGCAAAGAGCAGCGGAGGGCCGCTTGGCGGCCCTCCGCTGCTCTATTTTTGTTATCGACGGACGGGACAGCCAAAAGCAAGGGCTTTCCCCCAGGAAGCTCCGCCCGCCGCGGATCATCGGAGAAGCATCTCCGGCTCTTCATAGGGCAGCCGCCCGAAGCCGTCCCACAGGGCGGCGCCCTCCCGGAAATGGCGGATCACATTGACCAGCACCTCCAGGTCCTCCTCCTTATGGGCATGCTTTCCGGGGCGGAAATACCAAAGCAGCTTTTCCCTTGCGCCGAGCAGGGCATATACCGGCTCCGCCGCCCGGTTGGTCATGACAGTCCCCACGGGATTCGCCCAAATATCGCCGGCCGCGCTGCCGATCAGCAGGATGCGGGGCGCGATCATGGCCTTGAAAAAATGCTCGTCGTAGGGGAGCGTCTCTTCTTTTCCCGCTTGCGCGATCAGCTTCCGGCCGAACCAGTCGGGGAACCGGCGGGTAATGTCGGAGAGCGTTTCGGAGCGGGCGGACAGGCCCTCCTCCGTGATCCCCCGGCAGCTGACGCGGTGACAGCCCGTGCCGCCGCAGCCCGCCTCGTTGGGATTGACGACCGCCGCGCGGGTATCGCAGATCCCGGCAAGCAGCACCGTCTTCCCGCCCCGGGAATGGCCGGAAAATACCACCCAGTTCAGATCGGCTGCCGTCGCCATACCGTTTTCCCTGAGGAGCTCCAGCGCGTCCGCGACGCGGGAATAGCCCCACGCCCAGGCGCTGATCGTACCGAAGTCTTCTTCCGGGAACAGGTCGAAAATAGGGCCGAATTTCCCCGGACGTTCCTCCGTCGTGTCTGCCGCCAGCTCCGTACGGTCGAAAAGTGCCAGCATGCAGCCGTTATCACGCACGGTCCTGACAAAGTCCGTGTCGTAAGCATAATGAAAGCCCAGGTCACCGTCGACAATGACCGGGAAGGGCCCTTCTCCCGCCGGCGCGAACAGCCGCAGCACGAACGATAAGGTCTTCCCGTTCCTTTCGCAGATCACCCGAAAATTCCCCGGGTTTATGGCCCTGCTGCCGTTCAGCGGCTCCACTCTGACCCGGTCCGGCGCCGGCAGGATCGCGCCGAACTGATATTCCACCGCCGTTTTCATGAGCTCTCCGCGGCGCACGGCCCACTCCTCCGGCGTTTTTACGGCGGCGCCCTCCTCGGTCTTCAGTAATTCCGGGAGCGCCCCCGCCGCATGCACCTCTGTGATCTGCAGCAGATCCTTTTTTACCGGTCCAAACATTTTCCTCTCCTATCGGCAAGCCGGGCCTGCGGCGGCCTTACGCCTGCTTCCCCAGCTGCTCCTTGGAATACTGCAGCATGTACAGCTTATAATATTTGCCCTTCCGGTGCAGGAGCTCCTGATGGGTGCCCTGCTCCAGGATCTCGCCGCCACCCAGCACGATGATATTGTCCGCGTGCTGGATGGTGGAAAGCCGGTGCGCTACGATCAGCATGGTCCCGATGTTCTTCATCTTTTCCAGCGAATCCTGGATCAGCAGCTCGGTCTCCGTGTCGATATTTGCCGTGGCCTCGTCCAGGATCATGACCTCCGGCTTATGGATGATGGTGCGGGCAAAGGAGATCAGCTGGCGCTGCCCGGCGGAGAAGTTGTTGCCCCGCTCCCGGACCGGCTCGTCCAGGCCGTCCTCCAGCCGGTCGATGAATTTGTCGGCGTTGACGTAGCGGCAGGCCGCCCTGATCTCTTCGTCCGTGAAGTCCTCCTCCCGGAGAACGATATTGCTCCGGATGGTCCCGGAGAAGAGGAAAACGTCCTGCAGCATCTGGCCGAAGTGCCGGCGGAGCGACTGGATCTTAATGCGGCGGATGTCGATGCCGTCGATGAGGATCTGGCCCTTCTGGATGTCATAATTCCGGCAGATCAGGCTGAGTATGGTGCTCTTGCCGGAGCCGGTGGAGCCCACCAGCGCGACGGTCTGCCGGGGATCCACGTGGAAGGATACGCCCTTCAGGACCCATTCGCCGGGCACGTAGGCGAACCAGACGTCCTTAAACTCGATCTCGCCCCGCAGCTGCTCCAGCTCGATGGCGTCCGGCTCATCCACCACCTTGGGCTGCATGTCGAAGATGGTGAAGATCTTCTCCGCCGAGGCAAAGCCGGACTGCAGCATGTTGAACTGCTCCGCCAGCGTCTGGATCGGGTCGAAGAATTTGGAAATATACATGTAGAAGGTGACCACGGTACCGCCGGTGATCACCTGCCCCATGAAGGAGGTGTCACGGATGGTGCCCCGGGCGCCCAGATAGAACAGGAACAGCACGGCGAAGATGTGCAGCATGTAGACCGTGGGTCTGAACACGCCGAAGACGAGCAGCTGGCTTTGCCGGGCCCGCTTCAGGGCGCTGCTCTTTTCGAGGAATTCCTTCATCTTCCGGCCCTCGCGGTTGTAGATCTGGGTGACCTTCATCCCGGAGAGGTTTTCGGACAGGTAGGTGTTGATATCCGTGGTGCCGTCCTTCACGCGCCGGTAGGCCCGGCGGGAGAATTTGCGGAAGATCACCGTGAAAAGCACCAGGAAGGGCACGAAGCAGAGCACCATCAGCGCCAGCTCGAGGTTCAGGCAGAACATGGCGGCCAGCACGCCCAGCACCACCAGGATATTTTTCGCCATGGTCACCAGGATATTCGTGAACATGAAGGAAATGGCGTTCGTGTCGTTGGTCTCGCGGGTGACCAGCTTGCCCACGGGGATCGCGCTCAGCTGCTCGTGGGAGAGGCCTTCAATGTGGGAGAACAGGTCCTCCCGCAGATTGGTCAGGATCCGCTGGCCGGTGCGCTGCAGCAGGATGCTCTGGGCATAGGTGCTGCCCACGGACACCAGCAGGAGCCCGGCGTAAAAGGCCACCATGATATACAGCGGCCGCAGCTCAAAATCGCTCTTGATCATTTCCTCGATATTGCCCACCAGGATGGGGGAGGCCAGATCGTAGGCGATGGAGAAAAGCATGATCAGGAAGATCACAGCAAACTGCTTCCGGTAGGGCTTCGCGTAGGCCGCCAGGCGGCGGACGATCTCCTTGTCCGGCATGCTGCGGTCAAAGCCGACGGCTTCCTTCTTGTTCTTCATCAGGGCGTAGGCGAGGATGAAGATGACGGTGAAGCTGCCGATGATGGCGCCTGCGATCAAAAGCGGTAAATACTCACGCATTTTCCGCACCTCCTTCCTCTTCCAGCTTCTGCAGCTCGACCATGTGGCGGTAGGCCGGGCAGCTGTCCAGCAGCTCGCTGTGGGAGCCGACCGCGGCGATGCGGCCGTCCTCCACCAGAATGATCTTGTCCATCTTCTCGATGGTGGTGATCCGGTGGGCGATCAGGATGGTGGTCTTCCCCTCCCGGGTCTTTTTCAGATTGTCCAGGATGACCTTTTCCGTCTTGGTATCCACGGCGGAGACCGAATCGTCCAGGATCAGGATCGGCGCGTTCTTCATCAGCGCCCGGGCGATGGAGATGCGCTGCTTCTGCCCGCCGGACACGGTGACGCCCCGCTCGCCCAGCACCGTCTCGTACTGCTCCGAGAACTCGCGGATATTGCTGTCCACGTCCGCCAGCCGGGCCGCTTCCTCCACCAGCTCCCGGCTGGGGTCATCCACGGCAAAGGCAATATTGCGGGCGATCGTATCGGAGAAAAGGAAATTGTCCTGGGGCACGTAGGCCGCCGCGGCCCGGACGTCGCGGATCGGGACGCTGTTGACGTCCCGCCCGTCGATGAAGACGCAGCCGTCGGGGACGTTGTAGGTCCGCAGGATCAGGTCCACCAGCGTGGTCTTGCCGGAGCCGGTCTTGCCCACCAGGCCCACGTTCTCGCCCGCGGCGATGTGGAAGGAAACGTCGCTCAGCACGTCGAATTCGCCGTCGGGATAGCGGAAATTCAGGTGACGGAACTCGATATCGCCCCGGACCTGCGGCAGGGGCGTCACGTCCGCCCGGTCCACCACGTCCTGCGGGGCGTCCAGCAGCTCGCTGATGCGCTTCAGGGAGGCCTTGCCCCGGCTGGTCATGTCGATCAGCTCGGAGACCGCCATGATGGGCCATACCACGGAGGTGAAATAGCCGATAAATTCCATCAGCTGTCCGGCGTTGAAGACGCCCTCGTGCACCAGATAGCCGCCGTAGCCCAGGACCACGCAGATGACGGACTCCACCAGCAGCGTGACGATGATCCGCAGCAGCACCGAGATCCGGGTGAAATCCACGTTGGCCTTTTCGTTGTCCTTATTGAGCTTTCCGAAGGCCATCAGCTCCTTGGCCTCCTTCACGAAGGCCTTGATCACGGCGATCCCGGAAAAGCTTTCCTGCGAGAAATCGGAGAGCTTGGAGAAGGCCTCCTGCCGGATATCCCACAGCTTGCCCATGTATTTGCCGATAATGGTGCTGGCGGCGAGCAGGAGCGCCATGGGGATCAGGGCAAAGCCGGTCATGACGGCGTTCATGCGGAACATCTTCATGACGGAAAGGCCTCCCAGCATGATCACGTCGCCCAGGACCAGCAGGCCGCTGCCGAAGCAGTCCTGCACCGTGTCCAGGTCGTTGGTGAACAGGCTCATCAGGTCGCCGACCTTATTGACCTGATAATACTGCTGCGACAGGTTCTTGGCGTGGCCGAACATTTCGTTGCGGAGGTCCGCCTCGACCTTGATGCCGCTGCCGAAGAAGCAGATGCGCCAGAAGAAGCGCCCGAACATGATGATCAGCACGACCCGGATGAGGGGCAGGCAAATGCCCTCCAACAGGAAGTCCATGTCAAAGCTGACGGTGACGCCGTCCTTCACCACGCAGCCGTCGTTGATGCCGTTGATGACCAGCTGGTACAGCGCCGGGATCTCCAGCTGGAGATAGTCCACCACCGCCAGCGTCAGTATGCCCAGGATGAGCCAGCCGCCGTATTTGAGATAATAGCGGTTGATATGTTTGCCGAAGATCATCGGGGTCTCCTTTTACTTCTCTTTTTCGCCTTTTCCGCCCTTTTTCCGGCTGAAACGGATCCGTTTTCCGCCTTTTTTCGGGCGGGTGTATTCGTATAATTATAAGCGAAAACAGCGAAAAGTCAATAAAAATGCCCGGCGCTCCGATAGTTCTTCGGAGTGCAGGGCATTTCCCGCGGCCCGGATCAGTTGCCCAGGATCTGGAACTCGTACATTCTCACGTCGGGCCGGCTGCAGGCCTCCGGAGTGCTTCCGGCGGCGGCGCCCGCGCCCACGAAGATCTTGTCGATCACCAGCTTCACGTAGCGGGCCTGTACCGGCTCGTCGAAATCACTGCCGTCGGGAGCGCCGCCCTTGATGTTGGTGTAGTACAGCACCGGTCCGGTAAACGGGGACACGTCCACGCCGTCCCTCGCCAGCACGCTCCAGTTCTCACCGTCCTCGGAGCCGTAGACCGTCCAGGCCTCGTTGATGCACCACTCATAGGGATATTCGTAGTTGAAGATCCGGTAGCCGGTCAGGGTATGCACCGCGCCCAGGTCGAAGATGATATTCCCGTCCGCCGTCCACTTGTACTGCGCCGAGGTGCCGTAGCTGGCCGAGAAATTGCCGTCCACCGCCTGCTCGATGGGCGCCGTCAGCTTGGTCCTGGTAGAGTCCGTATACAGCGGCTCGTAGGTGGTGGTCACCTTGCAGCCCTTGGCCAGGTTGTAGGCCTCGGAATTCACCCGCTCGGTCACGAATACGGCCAGGACCTTGCCGCCCTCCTCCGCGACCACGGAGATGCGGTCCTTCACCAGCAGCTTGGTCGCCCGGGTCCTGATCTTCTCGCTGCCCTCGGCAGGCACCAGCAGAAAGCTCTGGTCCTGAGACAGCTCCAGCGTAACGGTCTGCCCGTCGAAGCCGGGCGCGGTGTTCAGCTTGATCTTCCCGCCGTTTACGTCCTGCACGAAGTATTTCCGGGCCTCCATCACGAGCCCGGCCTCCTCCGGACCGGAAACGCCCTTGATCAGACCGGCCGCGTCGCGCCACAGGCAGATGATATCCAGGCCGTCCGCCTTCAGGGACTGGCTCTTGCCGACCACCTGCACCGTTTCCAGCTCACCCTTATCGTTATACAGGGTCATGGCAAATGCCGTCCCCGCGTCGGTATTGCTTCTGGGGCGGGATTTTTCGGTCCCGTCGTAGAGGGCCCGATCGAAGTTGTAATACAGTCTGCCGTCCCAGCTTAAGCCCTCCAGGTCGGTATTTCCCGGCTGAGTCGGCTCCAGCTCCGGCTTCTTGTCAAAGGAATCCGGCTGCGTGCGCAGCTCCTTCAGCATGGAAACGTACTGCTCCGCCAGCTCTTCGCCGGTGCCCGGCACGAAGCGGCACTGGTCCGCCTCGTAGCTGCCGTTTTTGAAGGATTCGGCCGAAGCGATATAGGAGCGGTGACCGTTGCAGTAGGCCATGCAGAGGGTCATCGCGTAGGGGGAATTGTCCCGGACGTAATTGGCGTTGACGTCGAAGATCTCATAGGGACAGGTGAAGATCGCCACGTCGCCGAAGCCGATGGTGTTCAGCTCCAGGGACAGAGTCGGGCCCTCGGAGGCCTTGGCGATGATCGCCTCGGCATGGTAGCAGCTGTGAATATCGTAGGGCCTGCCGTCGATCACGCTCTGCTCCCGGTCACCGGTCTTCATGAAATTATTGTATATCTCCGATGCCGCCTTGATCTGGCCGTCCCGGCTGTGGTCCACCGTGCCCTCGTAGCGAAGGTTGCCGCTGAGCTTGATGAGGCCCAGCTTCACGGGAGTCATCTGCTCCAGCGCGGGTGCCGCCTGCTCCCAGAAACGTTTGCCGTAGGCCTTATAGTCGGTGGTCAGGGTCTCGCCGGCGATCCGGCTGGTGGGGTTGATGTTCCCGCAGGCGCCCTGCATGTAGATGCAGTTGACCTCCGCCTGCGCCTCGATGGTGTCCCGGATGCTGCCCGCGATATCCGCGGATACGTCCGTCCGGTTCATGCCGCCGGTCGCGGTGCAGTGTACCTGGAAATTCACCACCAGGATGTCCTTCGCGCCCTCCCGCTCAAAGCGCAGGAGTCTGGCGGTATGGTCCGCCTCGCTCTCGTGCGCCGTGATGGCGGCCGCGGTAAAATCACCGAAGTTGTCACCGGCGTATTTGCCGTTGGCAAGCAGATAGTGCCGCACGAAGTTCAGGCCCTCGACCTCAGCGCTGCCGACGCTGGCCGTAGCCGGCTTCAGATCCGCGACGGCCTCCGCGGCGGCCTTCCCCATCTGGTCGAAGATGTAGCTGCGGTAACGTATGGGCAGCGTCCCCGTCAGGCCCGGCGCGCCGTGGTCGTGGGTCACGGAGACCATGACGTGATCCTTGGCGACGCCGGTGGTCTTCATCACGGCCTGCTTGACCGACTCCACCTGAGAGTCCCAAAGGCCCACCAGATCCAGCACCACCAGGATCACCGTCTCGCCGGTCTCATCCTGCAGCGCCACGCAGTTGGCATAGATCGGATCCAGGAAGCCTACGGATTTCCGCTTGTTTTCGTCCCCGTAGCCCACCATCGGCACACTGTCCGTGGGGGTGATGTCCGCCCGGCCGAAGCCCGCGAAAAATGCCGCTTCCTTCACCTCAGTCTCCGTAGGCGCCTGCTCGGTGGGTGCCCCGGTGCTCTCCTTTTCCGTGCCTGCCCCGGCAGTTTCCTGATTGCCGCTGCCGCCGCAGGCCGTCAGCCCCAGAAGCAGGGCCAGGATCAGTACCAGCCAGCCTGTTTTTTTCATACGTTTTTCTCCCTTTCCTCACCGGCCCGTCCGGGCTTTCCCGCCGGGCCCTTCGTTCCGAGAAGGTCTCTTACTTCTCGCAGCCGTATATCTCGAATTCGTAGATGCGCACGTCCCTGCAGGAGGTGTCCTCCAGGGTGTAGTTCTTCGTGGTACCTTCTCCCACGAAGACCTCGTCCACCACCAGCTTCACGTAGCGGGCCTCCACCGGCGCGTCGAAGTCTCCGCCGTCCGGCTCGCCGCGCTTCACGGACTTCGCGTAGTCCACGCTGGCGGTAAAGGAGCTGCAGTCGATGCTGTCACTGCGCTGCTTCGTCCAGGTCGTCCCGTCCACGGAGGTATAGACCGTCCAGGCCTTGTTGATGCACCACTGATAGGGCCAGGTGTAATTATAGATGCCGTAGCCGGTGAGGAGATAGACCTTCTTCAGGTCAAAGACGATGGAGCCCTCCTTCGTCCACTCCAGCCGGCAGCAGGTGGCGGCATCCGCCGCGCTGTTGCCGTCGATGATCCGGTCCACCGGGCATCTGACCGTCCCGTTGTCCCGCAGATAGAAGCCGCCGGGCTGCCCCAGCGCGTAGTCCGTGGTCACCGTGGTCCCCCGGCTGGCCAGAGCAAGATTTTCCGGGACCTTGCCGATCCCGGCGCCGCTGCCGTCGCCCTCCAACAGGTCGTACAGGATCCCTCTCCAGAAGGCCGCCCGCAGCGCGTAGCCCTCCGCGTTGAAATGGGTATTGTCCTCAATGAAAATGTCCGACCGCACGTGAGTGTAGGTGCCCACATACTGGGGATCGGTGTAATAATAAGGATTCATGGATTCCGCGACGAAATGGCAGTCCTCATGGGCGTCGCAGTATTCCTTCACCATCTGCCCCAGCTGCCGGTAGCGCTCCAGCTCGCTGACGGTATAGGTCTTGTTGGGCTTGGGGGGCACGTCGACCAGGTACATCGGGATCCCCGGGAAATCGGTCCGTATCCGCTCGCACAGGTACTCGATCATGATCAGGATCTCGTGGTTGTTGTAGCCCTTGCCCATGTCGTTGCCGTAGCCGGAAAATACCACCGCCTTCGGCGCGTAGGGCTTCACCAGCCGCTCGTAATTGGCGTTCAGCTGGTGCCAGGTGCAGCCGCCGAAGCCGTGGTTGAGGCAGACCTTGCTGCCGTCCCGGGCGATCATCGCCTCCTCCAGCGGGACGTTGCCGTAGGCCCTGGACCATCGGGTAAAGGTGGATGGGCCGTAGAATATGATCTTCCCGGTCTTCACGCCCCGGGCCTCGATCGCCTTCACGTCGGTCTCATAATGATCCAGCTCATACCGCACCGGGACCGTGTCGTAGATCGCCTTCAGCCGCTCCAGCTCGGTCCTTTCCGGCTTCGTTTCCGCGGGCTGCGTTTCCGTCGGGGCGGTCTCCGCCGCCGTCGTGGCTTCGGTCTGCTCCTCCGCGGACGTTCCGGTGGGCGCCTGAGTTTCTTTGTTTCCGCCGCCGCAGGCGCACAGGCCGATCAGCAGCGCAAGTGCCGGCAGCAATGACCATGCTTTCTTCATCTTGTTCACTCCTCGTTTCGTGATGCTCTCAGTATACCGGAAAGTTCGGAAGCCTTCTCTTCTGTTTGTGTGGTGATCTTGTCATTTTATGGGTTTCCGGTCTTTTTGTCATTCGGCTCCCCCGAGCCCGGCGTTTTCGGAATGATTGTAGCACAGCCCGCGGCAAACCGCCAGCGTTTTGCCGCGTTTTCGCAGGTTTTTATAGCGAAAAAGCACGGAAAGAGGCCGGAGGAGGGAAAATGCAGGCGGGACGAGGGCGGCGGATCGGCCGGAGGCTCAGAAAGCGGCGGGGGACACCGAAACGGCAGGGATGAAAAAAGCACGCTCTGCGCGGGGCAGAGGCGATTTGTTTATTTGCCGAAGATCTCGAACTCGGCGATACGGATCACGCGCTTGTCAGCCACGGTATCCGCCAGCTTGGTGTTGCAGTGAGAATCCACCACGACCAGCTTGACGAACCTGGCGGCAACAGGGGCGTCCAGCGTCTTCTCCGCGGAACCGGCGGAAAGGCCCTTGCCGCTGTCGATCTCGGTCCAGCTGCTGCCGTCAGCGGAGACCAGGACCTTCCAGTCCTTCACGCCGCCGTAGACCTCGGGCTCGCCCATGTTCACCAGCTTGTAGCCGGTAACGCTGCTCTCCGCAGCCAGCTCGAACAGGATCTCGCCGTCCTCGGAGAAGTTCCAGCCGGCGCAGGCGGTCAGACCGTTAGCCTCTTTGCCGTCGTTGATCAGATAAGGGAAGTAGCCGTCGCTCTTGATCAGCTTGTAGGTGGAGGTCACCGTGGCATCCAGAGCCAGGTTCTTAGGACCTTCCACGGGAGCGCCCTTGCCCAGGATCTCGAACTCGTACATACGGACGTCTTCATTCATACCGCCGTTCGGGGTCTCGCCGGGAGCGTTGGTGTTGTCGCCGGGGCCGACAAATACCTTGTCGATCACCAGCTTGACGTAGCGGGCCTTCACGGGCTCAGGGAAGTCGGAGCCGTCGGGCTTGCCCTCGGTCACGGACTTCACATAGTCCACGGAAGCGGTGAACAGGCTGCAGTCGATGCTGTCGGTGGTCTGCTTGGTCCAGTTCTCGCCGTCAGTGGAGGTATAAACGGACCACTGCTCATTGATGCAGTACTGGTAGGGCCAGGTGTAGTTGTACATCCGGGTACCGAAGATCTCGCGCTCCTCCTGCATATCGAAGAGGATGTAGCCGTCCGCCGTCCAGGCGCCCTGGAAGGAGGTGGAGAAGTTCGGGGCGCTGTCGCCGTCGATGATGTTCTTCAGCTGAGCGGAGGTGGCGGAACGAGGTTCATAGTTGGAGGTCACCGTGGTGCCCTGAGAAGCAGCGGCGTAGTTCACGGTCGGGAGCTTGCCCAGGATCTCGAACTCATACAGACGAACGTCCGCGTTGGAGCTTTCCGTGCCGTCGCCGACAAATACCTTGTCGATCACCAGCTTGACGTAGCGGGCCTTCACAGGAGCCGGGAAATCGGAGCCGTCGGGCTTGCCCTCGGTCACGGTCTTCACGTAGTCGATGGAGGAGGTGAACAGGCTGCAGTCGATGCTGTCCGTGGTCTGCTTGGTCCAGTTCTCGCCGTCAGAGGAGGTGTAAACGGACCATTCCTGGTTGATGCAGTACTGATAAGGCCAGGCGTAGTTGTACATCCGGGTACCGAAGATCTCCTGCTCGCTCTGCAGGTCGAAGAGGATGTAGCCGTCCTCGCTCCAGATGCCCTGGAAGGAGGTGGAGAAGTTCGGGGCGCTGTCGCCGTCGATGATATTGGCCAGCAGACCGGAGGAGGCCTGACGCTGCGCGTAGGTGCTGGTCACCGTGGTGCCCAGGCTGGCCTTAGCCAGGTTATCGTAACCGCCTTCCACTTCGCTGCCGGGAACGGGGATACCGCCGCCGATCTTCAGCTCGTCAGCCAGGACCTTCTTCCAGATCTCGGCAAATTCCTGATAGCCCTCGGGGGTATAGTGTACGCCGTCTTCCACGTATTTCGCGGCATTGACGTTGGTGTAGGTGCCGCAGTACTTGGGATCGGTGTAGTAGAAGGGTTCCTTGGACAGCTCGACGAAGGTGCAGTCGTCATGGGCTGCGCAGTATTCGCCGATCTCCTTGTTCAGGCTGGTATAACGGCCGACAGCGGAACCGTTCACGGTAGGACGGTAGTCGGTGATATAGAAGCGGATCCCCGGGAGATCCGTGCGGGTCAGCTCTACCAGATACTTCAGGCAGATCATGATCTCTTCATTGGTATAACCCTTGCTCATATCGTTCAGGTAGCTGGAAATGACCAGGACGCGGGGCTCATAGGCCTTGACCATGCGCTCGTAGTTGTAGACCAGCTGGTGAACGGTAGAACCGCCGAAGCCGTGGTTGACGCAGACCATGGTGCCGTCATCCGCCAGCAGCGCCTCTGCCAGAGGGGTGTTGCCGTAGGAGGTGGACCAGCGGGTGAAGCCGGAGGAACCGTAGAACACGATACCGTTCTTCTGCTGGCTCTTCATCTCCAGGATCTTGATCTGGGACTCGTACTGACTCAGCTCATAACGAACCGGGACCTTGTCATAGGCTTCCTTCAGGAGCTCCAGCTCAGTCGGGCCGGGCTCGGTGGGAGCTTCCGTCGTCGCCTCGGTGGTGGCTTCCGTAGCCTTCTCGGTAGGCTTCTCGGTCGTCTGTTCCGTAGGCTTAGTCGGAGCCTCGGTTTCCTTGTTATTGCCGCCGCAGGCGCAAAGGCAGATCACCAACGCCAGAGCAAGCAATAAAGACCATACTCTCTTCATACTTTTTCTCCTTCTTGCGCACGCAGCGCACTATTTGAGTATATTATAGCACGGTTTTTCGATAATCCCAATACTTATTTCTGCATTTTCCCGCGTTCCTCTCGCGTTTTTCCGCTTAAAACGCGGCAAATACGCAGGGAGTCCGCATAACGTATGGATGGGGCGGCGGGCACCCGTCGGCCGGGAGCGGCGAAGCTTCCGGGGCCACGCATAACGCAGGCGCGGGGCGGCGGGCCCGCCTCAGAACAGCAGCGGAGAAGCTCCGCATGACAAAGGAGCGGGAGATTGCTCTCCCGCCCCTCCTGCAAGGGCTTAATAGCCCAGCACCTCCAGCTCGTAGATGCGGACGTCGCGGCTGCTGCAGGCCGCCTCCGTGTAGCCGCTTGCCACACCCTCGCCCACGAAGACCTCGTCGATCACCAGCTTCACGTACTGGGCCCGGACTGGCTCGAAGTTCCCGCCGTCGGGGTCGCCGTTCTTCACGTCGCTGTAGTATTTTACCGACTTGGTAAAGGCGCTGCAGTCGATCTCATCGTGCGCCAGCTCCGTCCACCTGCTGCCGTCGGCGGAGCCGTAGACCGTCCAGGCCTTGTTGATGCACCACTGATAGGGCCACTCGTAATTATAGAGGCGGTAGCCGGTCAGGGTATATTCCGCGCCCAGATCCAGCAGGATATAGCCGTCCTTCGTCCACTGGTACCGGCAGCTGGTGGATACCGCGGCGCTGTGATCGCCGTCGATGATCTTTTCAATGGGATACGTGACCTTTCCGCTCGCGCCGCGAACCGGGTCATAGGTGGTGGAAATATCCGCCCTCAGCGCCAGGTTTTCGCTTTCCCGGAAAATGTCCTCCGGGTCATCCCCCGCGCCGGGGGCCTTGTCGGTCTCCAGCACCTGCGCGGGACGCAGCGCCGCGAAGAGCCCGTCCAGCAGCGCCTTCTGCAGGCTCGCGGCCCAGGTGGTGACGCGGGTGCCCTCCGCCGTATGCTCCAGCACCTGACCGTCTCCCAGGTAGACGTAAATGCCCAGGCTCTCCGCGGAAATGCCCTTCGCGGGATCTGCCGTGTTGTCGGCGGTGACGAAAACGTCGCCGGGCTCATAGAATTCGGACTTCAGGTCCAGGAAATGGTAGGTATTGGTGAGATATTCGTCCAGATAAACATAGTAGCCGAAGAGGTTCTTCCGCACCGTCATGGCGGCCAGGGCCTTATCCGCCGCGGCGATCTCCCGCTTCGGGGTCAGCAGCTCGTCCTTCCAGCCCTCCGGCCTGCATTTCGTGAAAAGCGCCGCCACCAGGTCCTCCGTCCTTTCCGGCAGGGCGGGGTCCATCCCCAGCACCGTCCGGTAGAACAGGTTCACGTAGTCCAGATCCAGGAAGCCGTCGGGCTTCACCGTTTCCGGCAGGCTGAAGGCCGCCTTGGCCAGCCGGGCCTCCTGCGCCGGGGTCAGATGACCGACGCCCACCCTGATCTCCTCGCTGCGGGTCGGCAGATCGTTCAGCCTTCCGTCCTCAAAGAAAATGCTCTCTCCGGCCTTCGCGGTCACCTCCAGCCGGTAGCTCACCGTCACGGCGCTGCCCGCCGCCACGTCGAAGCGCCAGGAAATGACGCCGTCCTTTTCGCTGCCGCCTCCGGTGACCGAGCCATCGACCAGCCGGGTGCCGGCAGGGATCCTTTCGCTCAGGGAAACGCCCTCGAAATCGGCGTCCCGGTGGCTGGTCACGGTCTCTTCGACCGTGATGAGCTCTCCGGGCACCACGGTATCCGTGCTCCAGAGCCCCAGGTCCTTCTCCACGGAAAGGAAGGGATAGCGCAGGCGGGTGAGGGTCTTCTCCGGGATCAGGGAGCCGGTCAGGTTCCCGTTCTGCAGCGGGCGGATCAGCCAGCAATAGTACATATTGGGCGTGCCGTCGTCCTTTTTCGCCGCCACGCTCCAGTTGGGCGTTCTGTTCGGCTCGTTCTTCGCGGTATCCTCGCGGAAGAGCACCTCATCGGCCCGCTGCAGGATGGCGGAGCCGTTCGGCTCCCATTTGTTCGCGCCGTTCTCCCCCATGCTGCCGCCGTCCACCGGCCAGCTGTGCAGGCAGTAGGCCTCACCGTCGCCGAACACGTCCCCCAAATACAGCAGCACGTGGCCGCCGTTGGTCTTCTCGTTCTTCTCCCCGAAAATGATGTCGCCGGGCCGGATCACTTCCTTCATGTCCTGCACGAAGTCGGAGATGTCCCGGTAGGTATGCGCCGCGTCCAGGCCCCAGATCTTGCCCGCGGGCTTCTGGGTGTACTGCATCACGATATCCAGGTTGGAATTGCCGTAGACCGAGGGATCGTTGAAGGCCCCGAGCCAGCCGTAGACGAGGCTCGGCATATCCCAGCCGAAGGCCTCCGTATAGATCTCGCTGCAGAAGCTGCGGCAGTGGGAGTAGTACATATTGTCCGCCGTGATGGATTCCGGGCTGCGGTCCTGGGTGTCCAGGAAGGAGCCCTCGCGCTCCATGACGGTCAGCGTGGTGGTCCTGTTGTACTGGCAGTAGGGGTTTTTGTAGTAGTAGGCCATCGCGGTCTGCACCACGGCCTGCTCCATCAGCGCCCGGTCCGCCTCCGCCACGGTCTTGCCCCGCAGGGCCTCGATGGGGTCCTCCGCGGGAGCAGGCTCCGTCCCGGTCGGAACGTCCGTCGTTTCTCCGGTGCCCGCCTCTGTCCCGGCAAATGCTTCCCCGGAAGCCGCCTCTGAGGCCGCTCCGGAGGAGCCTGCCGTCTCCGCGGCGCTTTCCTGCGCCCCGGAGGAGGTCTGCACCGTTTCCGCATTCCCCGCGCAGGCGCACAGGCTGAGGGCCACTGCCAGCAGCCAAGGCCATACTTTCTTCATGCACCGCTCCTTTTCACATACCGATAAATCTGCCCCCGGGGTCCCTCTATGGACCTCGGGGGCAGTATCGGGATCAGTATCAGTATCCCAGGACCTCCAGCTCGTACAGACGCACGTCGCAGGAAGAGGTATTTGCCAGCTCGTAGCCGTCGGTGGTGCCTTCGCCGACGAAGACCTCGTCGATCACCAGCTTGACGTAGCGGGCCCTGAAATCGTCAAAATCCTCGCCGTTGGGCTCGCCGCCCATCACGTCGCTGTAGTATTTGACGACCTTATTGAAGCCGCTGCAGTCGATAGCCTCATGGGCCAGCTGAGTCCAGCTCGTCCCGTCGACAGAGCCGTAGACCGTCCAGGCCTTGTTGATGCACCACTGATAAGGCCATTCGTAGTTATAGATGCGGTAGCCGGTCAGGGTGTATTCCTTACCCAGATCCAGCAGGATGTAGCCCTCCGGGCTCCACAGATAGCGGCAGCCGGTGGAAGCATTGGGGCTGTGATCGCCGTCGATGATGTTCTGCATCGGGAAGCGGGCGTCCACGCCCACGGCGCCCGCGCCGGTGGAATGGAAGCTGCCCAGGCCGTAGGTGGTGGAAATGCTGCCGCCCACTGCCAGGTTGCGGATCGTGGGAGCGGTCTCGCCGCCGGAGGTCCCGCCGGCATAGCCCAGGATATCCACGTCATAGAAGCGGATGTGAGCGCAGTCGGTCTTGCTGCCCTTATAGCAGTCGGTCGCCACCAGCTTGATGTATCTGGCGGATACGGGCTTGTCGAAGGTCTCGCCGTCGGGCTCGCCGCCCTTCACGTCGGAGGCGTACTTGGTCTTGCCGCTGAGGGCCGCCACGTCAACGCTGCCGCTGCCGACCTTCGCAAAATTCTTCCCGTCCTCGGAGGCATAGACCTCCCAGCCGGTCACCAGGCCGTACTGATCCCACCATTCGTACATCCACAGATTGTAGCCGGTCACCTCGCAGACCTCACCCAGGTCGAAAAGGATCTCGCCGTCCTTCTTGAACTTCAGGCAGCCCATGTTGGTGCCGTCAACGGCATGCTTGCCGTCGTTGATCATGCTGAGCGGGTATACGCCGCCGTTGACCAGATCGTAGGTCGTGGTCACCTTGGCCTTCAGGGCCAGATTCTCGCTCTGCTTGACCTCGCCGGGCTCGTCATTGGCCCCGGGAGCCTTGGCCGCGTCCAGCACCTGCGCAGGGCGCAGCACTACGAACAGACCGGCCAGCAGATCCTTCTGCACGGTGCTGGCCCAGCTCACGACCTTCGTGGTGTCCGCGGAATGCTCCACCAGCTTGCCGTTCCCCAGGTATACGTAGAGCTTCAGATTGGCCGCGGAGATGGTATAGATCGGATTTGCCGTGTGCGAGGCAACCACGAATACGTCGCCCGGCTGATAGAACTCCTGCTTCAGATCCAGGAAGTGGTTGGTATTGCTCAGGTAATCCTCCAGATACACGCCGTAGCCGAAGACGTTCTTCCGCACCTCCATGTTGAAGAGGTTCGGGTCTGACACTTCCTCGCGGGTCTTGGGCGTCAGCATGGACCCCTCGGAGCCGGAGGGCTTGATCTTCTTGAAGAGCGCCTCGGTCAGCTCGCTGACCGTGCCCGGCAAATTGAGCTCCATGCCCAGCACCGTCTGATAGAAGCGGTTCACGTAGGCCAGATCCTCAAAGCTGCCCGGCTTCAGTTCGGAGGTAAGTCTGTCGGCGACCTTGGCCAGGTTTGCCTTCTGCGCGGCGGTCAGGTGGCTTACGCCTACCTTGATCTCCTCGCTGCGGGTCGGCAGATCGTTCAGCAGACCGGCTTCAAAGAAAATGCTTTCTCCGGCCTGCGCGGTCACCTCCAGCTTGTAGCTCACGGCAACGCTCTTCCCGGCAGCCACGTCGAAGCTCCAGGAGATCACGCCGTTCTTCTCGCTGCCCCCGGCGGTAACGGAGCCGGCGACCAGCTTGGTCCCGGCAGGGATCTTCTCGCTTAAGGAAACGCCCTTGTAGGCGGCGTTCCGGTGACTGGTCACGGTCTCATTTACCGTAATGATCTCGCCGGGGACCGTATTGTCGGTGCTGTAGAGCCCCAGATCCTTCTCCACGGAGAGGAAGGGGTACTGCAGGCGGGTCAGGGTCCTGGCCGGGATCACGGACTTGGTCAGATTTTCGTTCTGCAGGGGTCTGATCACCCAAAAATAATACATATTCGGGGTGCCGTCGTCCTTCTTCGCGGCAACGCTCCAGTTGGGCGTACCGTCGGCGCCGTTCTTCGCGGTGTCCGTGCGGAACAGCACGTCATCCGCCTTCTGCAGCGTGGCGGAGCCGTTGGGCTCCCATTTGTTGACGCCTTCATCGTTCATGATGCCGCCGCCCACGGGCCAGCTGTGCAGGCAGTAGGCGTCGCCGTCGCCGAACACGTCACCCAGATACAGCAGCACGTGACCGCCGTTGGTCTTCTCGTTCTTCTCGCCGAACACGATGTCGCCGGGACGGATCTCGGCCTTCAGATCCTTCAGGAAGGCGTCGATATCCCGGTAGGTCTGGTCCGCGGGAAGGCCCCAGATCTTGCCCTCCGGCTTCTGGGTGTACTGCATCACCAGGCTCATCACGGAATTGCCGTACATATTGGTCTTGTTGAAGCCCTCGATCCAGCCGTCCTTCAGGCTCGGCAGCTCCCAGTCAAAGGCCTCCCGGTAGATCTCGCTGCAGAAGCTGCGGCAGTGAGAATAGAACATATTGTCCGCCGTGATGGACTCCGGGCTCCGGTTCTGGGTATCCAGGAAGGAGCCGCTGCGGGCCATATTGGTCAGGGTGGTCGTCATATTGTACTGACAGTTGGGGTTCTTGTAGTAGTAGGCCATGGCGGTCTGCACGACGGCCTGCTCCAGCAGCTCCCGCTCGATCTCCGCGACCTTTTTCCCCTTAGCCTCCTCAACGGTAGCCGCAAGCTTTGCCGGCTGGGGCTCCGCCTTGGTCGATTCCGCCGCGGACTCCGCAGCGGAGCCCTCGGTCTTCCCCTCGGTGGACTGAGCCGCCTCAGTGGGAGACGCCTGTGTTTCCTTGCCTCCGCCGCCGCAGGCGCACAGGCTAAGCGCCATCGCCAGGATCAGCAGCACGGACAGCAGCTGTTTCATTTTCATGATCACTCCTCCTTTATCTCATCGATGGATCCCGTTATTTGTTCGATATATTCTATTTTACACGTTCCCCGGGACAAATGCCACTCTATTTTGCGGGAAATACTCTCATTTCCTGTTCGGAGCAGAAGCAGTGCCGGGAAGGATGACTATGCAATGGGTGCCTTCCGAACCGCGTACATCTATGTGAGAAACCGCTTTGCCGGTATTTTGAAGGAAACCGATGCGGGGTATTCTTTTGTCTATGACGGAAGTTTCCTGCAAGCGAAACTGCCTTCTGCTGTCAGCCTTATGCTTCCGTTACAGACCGAGGAATATACGTCAAAGACTCTGTTTCCGTTCTTTGACGGCTTGATTCCCGAGGGCTGACTTTGGGAAATCGTCAGAAAAGCGGGAACAATCGTGGATACGACGGATTTTGTTGCTTACACGGACCATACCTTCGTCGTTCCGGACGCATTGAATGCAGATCCGGCTTTGACCAGGGAACGCGGCTATGTCGTAGACGATCAGGATTGTCTTTGTATTGGGAAGCAGCCAACTTACGCAAAAACTCTTCTTGAAAGAAAAGCTGCAGGCACTGCTGGTAACTGATTCCACTCGCCTTTGCCTTATTCTTTATCCTTGCAAGAACAGAAGCCGCAGCATCAGCCATTATAGCCACACTCCTATCAGATTTTTAGCCGGCGCCGTACACCGAAGTTTTGACGCATATTCCATCAACTTCGAAATACTTTTTGTTGTGTCGTTAATATAATTCTGTATTGCTTTATTGAATAACTCTTTATCCATCTTATTGCGATACCTTAGGCAATCACAGATCACACGCTCTTTATCGTACATCTTCACCGTGTTCCCATCGATATTCTGTTCGCACAACCCAAGCTCCAGCAGTTCTGGGGCAACAAAGTAAGGCTTTACAAAAGGATAATCAATATGAAAACGGGTACGGTTGGAATACTTATTGACGGCAACATGCCACTCGGCAGGAGTGCGGTCACTATACCCGTAATGACGCAGCGCCGTGTCCATACACAATACCCCATCAGGGAAAAGGCGAATGACTGTTGCCGCTTCACTTAGATTATCGTTGTCGACCCATTGATAATATCCGGTGCGGACTTTTTCGATAATCCCTTCTTTGAGCAGATAGGCAATATCAGCGTAATATATCCTCTCGTCCGACAGTTGATACGTCCGCATCATCCCACCGTAACGCTTAAATATTTTATCTATCTTTTCGATATCTCGCATTGCGGACTCCTTTCAAATTTTATGCTTTCGAGATTCCAAGCAGATACTTTAATACAGTTACTGTTATACCCATATTTTTTGAAAAGTCAATACATGTTTTGAGTATTTTGCGTCTTCAAGCAGATGATTTAATATTATGATATTCTCATTAGCGTTGTTTTAATATTTTTGTTCGTGTTCGCTCAGGTAAGTTCTACCCTTTATGACCATAGCACGACTGGCGGCAACTTATGGAGCAATACGGGGAGCTATGGAGACTTATGGGAAATCCAGCTCACCGAATAGTTTGCGCTACTCTCACTTCCGCTACACCTACGATGACCAAACGGTACAATACGGAAAGATACGGGCACTTACGGGAAGTTACGGGAAGATATGGGAACTTGCTCGAAGCCTCAAACCCGCATAATCAAGGCGTTCTCTCACTTTCGCAACACGCCTGTCATGACTGAATCGGAAGACACATGTAATTGAAAAAACACATTTGCCAGTAACTTACGGATAATCTACGGAACGTGTAAGTTTTGCATACAGTTTTTTAGCGTATATACTGAAATTGTTGTTGATTATCGCTTCCATCCAGTTCAATTATGTTTTTCATATACTCATCTCTCTAAAAACTGTCGCATTTTATACGATTTCTTTCATATCTGTTTGGTAAACTGTTAATCAAATTTCCGAAGCCAACTTGATATATCCGTAATCAAAACACCCTCATTCTGATAATCCTCGTGTCTTGTTCGTGCGATAATCATTTTGGGATACGCATCTTTGATTTGCAAAAGCGGAGATATCTCACGATTCATAGTCGTTTCATCTGAAATATTGTCCGAAACCTGAATATATATTTTTTCATTTCGCTTTATGGCGACAAAATCGACTTCTTTTTTATAAAGCTTGCCGACATACACCTCATACCCACGCCGAAGGAGTTCCATATAAATGATATTTTCGTACATTCTTCCAAAATCGAGATTTTTCGTCCCGTTCACGGCATATCGGAAGGCCGGATCGCACAAGTAATACTTTTTGTTGGTTTCAAGATATTTCTTGCCGCTTAAATCAAACCGTTTAGCTTCGTAAAACAGAAAAGCGTTTTCAAGATATCTGATATATTTATCGACTGTTTTTCGTGTAATCTCACTTTGCCCGCGATTGAGAGTTTTGCAGATATTATTGGGTGAAAGCAAGTTGCCGATATTATCCATCATAAACTCTGATATCTTCAAGAACTCTGAAGTGTTTCGTATCTTATACTTTTTAACAAGATCTCTCTCAAGAATTGTTTTATACACGTCTTCGATATATGTGAACCGCTGTTCTTCGGATTCATATTCATACGAACCGGACATGCCGCCCATGCGAACATATCGATCAAACGCATCAAAGAAGTCACCATTGATATTAAAATACTCGACGTATTCGGAAAATGAAAACGGAAAAACTTTAACTTCCATTACCCTGCCGGTAAAGAGAGTGGCGAGGTCTGAACTGAGCAAAAACGCATTTGATCCAGTAAGATAAATATCAAATTTGCGCTTGGCATGAAGACTGTTTATTGCAAGTTCAAACTTTTCGCAAAGCTGGATTTCGTCAATCATTACCACATTGCGGAGGCCTTCTTTGTAATTATCGCAAACATAGGAGTGCAATTTGTGATAATCCAGCAATTCATCATATTCCAATTCTTGCAGACTAACGGAAATGATATTTATATTGGCTTCGTTTTTAACAAGCCATTCGGCATATTGCTGCAGCAAAACAGATTTCCCACTACGCCGAATGCCGGTAATAACCTTTATGTCTGGAGTTCCTGTTAAACTAATCAATTCATCAAGATATTTTTTGCGAATAATCCACGCCACTGTTCTATTCCCACTTTCTTAAATTATTTTATTTTTCGGGAATAGTATACCACGAAGC
>JAZLJI010000006.1:0-8783 GCA_045617825.1 Lachnospiraceae bacterium | reverse complement strand
TCGTGATCGGCGGCGGCCCCGGCGGCTACGTCGCGGCGATCCGCGCGGCCCAGCTTGGGGCTGACGTGACTCTGATCGAAAAAGAACATTTAGGCGGTACCTGCCTGAACGTGGGCTGCATCCCCACGAAGGCCCTGCTGCACGTGGCGGAGACGGCGGATGCCGTCCGGAACGGTGCGGCCATCGGGGTCCATGCCGATCTGGAGAGCATTTGCTGGCCGGAGGTCATGGCCTATAAAGACAAGACCGTGAAAACGCTGACCGGCGGCGTGGCGTCTCTGCTGCGCAGTGCCGGCGTCCGGGTGGTGAACGGGACGGCGGCCTTCCTGAAGCCCAAGACGGTGGAGGTCACCGCCGCGGACGGGACAAAGACCGTCATGGAGGCGGACCGTTTTATCATCGCTTCCGGCTCCGTTCCGGTGATGCCGCCCATCCCGGGACTTCGGGAAAGCAAATACGTGCTGGATTCCACCGGGATCCTCAGCCTGGAGGCGCTGCCCCAGTCGCTGCTGATCATCGGCGGCGGGGTCATCGGGATCGAGATCGCCTGCGCCCTGTCGGCGCTGGGCTGCCGGGTGACTATCGTGGAGGCCCTGGACCGGCTGGCCCCGAACCTGGACGGCGAGATCGCCGCGCAGCTGCTCAAGGCTCTGAGCGCCCAGGGCATCGGGATCTACCTGCAGCATAAGGTGACCTCGGTCGCGGACGGCGAGACCGAAGCGACGGTGACGGCGGAAGAGAACGGCCGGGAGAAGACCTTCACCGCGGAAAAGGTACTTTGCAGCGTGGGGCGCCGCCCCTATACGGAGGGCCTGGCTCCCGAGGCGGGAGGCCTCCGCACGGAGCGTGGGAAGCTCCTGGTGGACGAGTATCTGGAGACCGCGGTCCCCGGCGTCTACGCCATCGGTGACTGCATCGGCCAGGTGATGCTGGCGCATACCGCCTCCGCGCAGGGCGAAGCCGCCGCGGAAAACGCGATGGGCGCCCGGCGGAAGAACTACCGCCCGGAGGAGGTCCCCTCCTGCGTATACAGCTTCCCGGAGACAGCCGGGGTAGGATTTACCGAGGAGCAGCTGAAGGCGGCCGGCAAGGCCTATCACGCCGCTCGTTTCCCCCTGTCCGCCAACGGCCGGGCCCTGATCGTAAGCGGCGGTGAGGGCCTGGTGAAGGTGCTGGTGGGCGACGAGCTGGACGAGGTCCTGGGCGTCCACATCATCGGGCCGCACGCCACAGAAATGATCGGAGAGGCGGCGATCGCCCTCAAGCTGGAAGCCACCGCGGAGGAAGTGATCGACACGATCCACGCGCATCCTACGGTGACCGAAGCGGTCCGGGAGGCCTTCCTGGCTGCCGACGGCCGCGCGATCCACATGCCCAATAAGAAAAAGAAAGGCTGACACATCATGACCTATCAGGAACTTGGTTTGACCCGTGAGGATCTGGTCGGTATGTACCGCACCATGCGGCTGATCCGCGAATTCGAAGAGACTGCCGTGGCGTATTTCAAGCAGGGGATCGTCATCGGCAATATGCATATGTACGTGGGCGAGGAGGCCATTGCCGCCGGCGTCTGCAAAAATCTGACGGTGAGGGACTACGTCGCCTCCACCCACCGCTGCGACGGTCATCTGATCGCCAAGGGGGCCGATACGAAGGCCATGATGGCGGAGCTGATGGGCCGCGAGACCGGGATCTGCGGCGGCCGCGCCGGCAAGATGCACCAGTCCGCGCCCGAGGTGGGACTGATCGCGGCAAACGGTATCGTCGGGGCTTCCATTTCCCAGGCGACCGGCCACGCCCTCTACGCTTCCCTGTATGAGCCGGACCGGGTGGCCGTGGCCTTCTTCGGCGACGGCGGCGGCAACCAGGGCGCTTTCCACGAATGCGTCAACATGGCAGCCCTCTGGAAGCTTCCGGTGATCTATATCTGCGAGAACAACCACTACGCCATTTCCACCGCCGTGGAGACCTCCACGGCCATGGGCAGCTTTTATCAGCGGGCGGCGGGCTACGGGATCCCCGGAGTCCGGGTGAACGGCAACGACGTGCTGGAGGTCTATGCCGCGGCAAAGGCTGCCGTGGAGCGGGCCCGGAGAGGCGAGGGCCCCAGCATGATCGAGTGCGACACCTACCGCTTCCGGGGCCATCACGAGGGCGACGAGCAGACCTACAGGACCAAGGAGGAGGTGCAGCATGAGCGCGACACCAACGACGGGATCAAGCGCCTGCAGAAGCTGCTGACGGAGGAGCTGGGCTGGACCGAGGAAGAGGAGGCCGCCCTGAGCAAGTCCGTGACCGACCAGATCGAGGAAGCCGTCACGTTCGGCATGAACAGCGAGCCGATGCGGGTCGAAGACATGGAAACCAAGCTGTTTGCCGATTAAGGAGGTGCCACCCATGATGAAAATGATGTACCGTGAGGCCGTTTCCCGGGCATTGGCCGAGGAAATGCGCCGTGATGAAAAGGTCTTCGTGATGGGCGAGGACGTAGCCATTACCGGCGGCGTATACAAGGCGACCAAGGGCCTGCTGGCGGAATTCGGCCCGAAGCGGGTCCGCAATACGCCCCTGTCCGAGATCGCCATCGCCGGGGTCGCGGCAGGCGCCGCCATGGTGGGGGCCCGTCCCGTGGCCGAGATCATGCACGTGGATTTTACCGGCTGCTGCATGGATATCATCCTGAACGAAATGGCCAAGATGCACTATAAGACCAACGGAAAGGTCAGCGTGCCTATGGTGCTGCGGACCCAGGGCGGCCGCGGCAAATCCAACGGCTGCACCCAGTCCCAGTCTCTGGAGGCCCTGTTTACCCAGATCCCGGGCCTGAAGGTGGTCATGCCCTCCACCCCGTACGATGCCGCCGGACTGCTGAAGAGCGCCATCCGCGACAACAACCCCGTGATCTTTATCGAGCACAAGGGTCTGTATCAGACCAAGGGCGAGGTGCCGGAGGAGGAGTACACGATCCCGCTGGGCAAGGCGGACGTGAAGCGCTACGGGAAGGACGTGACCATCATCACCTGGTCCAAGACCGTCCTGATGGCCCTGGAGGCCGCCGCGGAGCTGGAGAAGGAGGGCATCGAGGCTGAGGTCCTGGACCTGCGCACCCTGATCCCGCTGGACATGGAGGCGATCGCCGAGTCGGTGACCAAGACCGGCCGCGTGATCATCGCCCACGAGGCCTGCGAGCAGGGCGGCTTCGGCGGCGAGGTGGCGGCCCAGATCGCCGACAAGCTTTTCGACGAGCTGGATGCGCCGATCCTTCGGGTCTGCGGCGCCAACGTCCCGATCCCCAACGCGACCCTGCCGGAGCTGGAGACCGCCCCCACGGCGGCGAAGCTGATCGCTGCCGCCAGAAGGATCTGCGAAGGAGGTAGACACTGATGGCTGAAATTTTCAAGATGCCCAAGCTGGGCATGGATATGGAGGAAGGTACCGTCGAGCAATGGCTGAAGGCCGAGGGAGACGGTGTAAAGAAGGGAGAGGCCCTGGCGGAGATCGAGACCGATAAATCCACCGTGGAGGTGGAGGCTCCGGCGGAGGGCATCCTCCTGAAAATATTCGTGCCCGCGGGAGAATGCGTTCCCTGCGGGACGCCGATCGCCGTGATCGGAGCGGCCGGGGAAGCGATCCCCGAGCTGGACGCCGCCGCGCCCGCGGCCACCGAACAGGCTCCTGCCGCGGCGCCCGCTGCGGCTCCCGCAGCCGCACCTGCCGCCGCCGTTCCCGCCGCTGCGCCTGCCGCGCCTCTGAAGAAGGCTCCGGCGGCTGCTCCGGTGATGGGGGCCGCCCCTGCCCCGGCGCTTACTCCCGGCGGGCGGATTCGCTCCACGCCCCGGGCCCGGCGTGTGGCCGAAAAGAACGGCCTGGACATCGCTTTTGTCAAGGGCAGCGGCTCCCAGGGCCGGATCCTGGAGGCGGACGTTATCGATTTCATGGAAAGCGGCGCGGCCTGCGCTCCGGCGTCCTCCGCGAGAACGCTGCGGGTGAAGACCGACACCGTCTCTGCCCTGACCGGCGTCCGCAAGGTCACGGCCCGGCGCATGCTCCAGAGCCTGACGAATACCGCGCAGGCTAACCACAAGATCGAAGTGGATATGACCAATCTGCTGAATTTCCGGGCTCAGGTCAACGCCCGGCTGGAGGCCTTCGGGAAGAAGGTCTCCATCGTGGACATCCTGGTGAAGATCTGCGCGCTGGCGCTGATCGAGAACCCGCAGGCCAACGCGCAGCTGCGGGAGGACGGTCTGCACAGCCTGAACTATGCCAATATCGGTATCGCCGCCGATACGCCCAAGGGACTGGTGGTCCCGGTGGTGAAGGACGCCGATATCCTCAGCCTGGAGGAGATCTCCGCTGCCAGCAAGGCCCTGATCGCCAAGGCCCGCGACGGCAAGCTGGCCCCCGACGATATGTCCGGCGGGACCTTTACGATCTCCAATCTGGGAATGTTCGAGATCGACTCCTTCACGGCGGTGCTGAATCCGCCGGAGACCTGCATCCTGGCTGTCGGACGCATTGCCGACAGGGTGGTGGCGCTGAATGGTCAGGCCGTGATCCGGCCCATGATGAACCTGTGCCTCACCTACGACCATCAGGTCATCGACGGCGCTCCGGCTGCCCGCTTCCTGCAGACCGTGAAGCATTACCTCGAGAATCCCGTGTGGATCATGATGTGAGCCCCGCCCGGCGAAGGCGCGCGGGAGCCGTTTTCCGGCATTTATCGGCAGGACCGATAGATCCGAGCGGCAAAGCAGATTGCCTGCCGCCGCAAAAGAGCGCATAATAGCGAAGAATCGACCCGGCCGCAGGCTCCGGCAGGAGACTGCGGCCGCATCACCCGAAAAGGAGAAGAAAAAATGGAAAAGATCGGCATGATCGGCCTGGGTACGATGGGCCACAGCATTGCGCAGAACATCATGGATCACGGCTATCCGATGGTGCTGTATGATATCCGGCCGGAGGCCATGGCGGACCTGGTGGCCAAAGGCGCCGAGGCGGCGGCCAGCCCCGAGGAGCTGGGAACCAAGGTAAATACCGTGCTGGTGATCGTCAATGCCTACAAGCACTGCGTCAGCGCGCTGACGCTCCTTTTTACCACCATGCACAGCGGCACCGTGATCCAGATGAGCACCATTTCCCAGGAGGACGCGAAGAGCCTGGAGCAGATGGCTTCCGCTGCCGGCGTCACCATGCTGGACTGTCCGGTGAGCGGCGGCTCCGCCGGTGCCAAGGCCGGAACGCTGACGCTGATGGCCGCCGGTTCGGACGAGCTGTACGGCAAATACCTTCCGCTGCTGCAGACCTTCGGCACGAAGATCGTGCACTGCGGGGATAAGGTCGGTCAGGGCCAGGCCGTCAAGGCCATCAACCAGCTGTTGGTGGGCATCCACATGTGCGCCACCGCCGAGGCCTTCACGCTGGCCAAGAAATGCGGTCTGGACGAGCAGCTGGTCTACGATACCATCAGGAACAGCGCCGGCAACTCCAACATTTTCTCTAATCGCGGTCAGTTCCTGATCGATCGGGATTTTTCGACCCGCAGCACCCTGGCCATCCAGATGAAGGATACCGACATCGCCTGCAGGACGGGGGACGCCGTGGGCGCCGCCACGCCGCTCGCCAACGTGGCCCGGGAGATCTTCAAGCTTTCCCTGCAGAAGTATCCGCCGACGGACGATTCCCTTTCCGTGGCCCGGCTCTATGAAGAACTGAGCGGCCTCGAGCTGTAAACGGAGCCCCCATGACGCTTCATCAGATCGAGTACGTGCTGGCGGTGGCCGAGTACGGGAACTTCTCCGTCGCCGCGGACAGCTGTTACGTCAGCCAGTCCTCCCTGTCTCAGCAGATCGCCAATCTGGAAAAGGAGCTGGGCGTGCTGCTGTTTACCCGCTCCACCCGCAGCGTCCGGCTGACGGAGGCCGGCAAATGCTTCCTGGACTTCGGCCGGTCCGCTCTGCGGGACGTGGAGCACATCCGCCAGAAGATGGCCGACTACTCCCACCTGCTTTGCGGGACCATCAACATCGGAGCCATCACCACGCTGGAGAAGGTCCGCTTCAGTGAGCGGATCGCGGATTTTTACGCGAGCTACCCGAAGGCCACCGTGAACATCCGGCGGGGAGAAAGCATCGACCTGCTGTCCATGCTGGAAAAGCAGCAGATCGACGTGGCCTTCCTGACCAGGCCCTGCGGAAAAAGCTATCCGAACATGGATTTTGAGGAGATCGGCCGGGACATCTACTACATGGTGGTGCCCGAGGACCATCCGCTGGCGGGACGGAGCGAGGCGGGTCTGGCGGAATTTGCCGGGGACCGCTTTATCGTCCATCAGGTCTCCCAGGCTGTCAGCGGGATCCTGCTGCAGGCCTGCAGCGAGGCCGGCTTCATGCCGCAGATCGCCTGCCGCATTTCGGCCGCCCCCATCGCCCTCAATCTGATCGCCCGCGGGATCGGTGTCGGCCTCTTCGCTTCCGAGGAGATCGCCTGCATCCACGTGGAGGGGATCAGAGCCATCCCGCTGCGGGAGCAGGTGCGGAAGGAGATCGTTATGGCGACCCTGAAGGGCCGTCCCGCCGCGCCGCTGACCGACCGCTTCATCCAGTATTTTCGCGAGCAGAAGGAGGACCGCCGGGGGTGAAGCCCTAAGACGGAACGTGCCGCAGGAACAGAGACCTGACAGCCCGAAGGCTGCCGCTTCACGGGATATCCCCGCGGAGGCGGCAGCTTTTTTGGTTTGCATTTATCGGCTTTCGTAATAAATGCCCGTGGGAAGACAGATTGCTTTCCCTCCGCCGGAATCCTATGATGCAGGTATCAGAAGCCTTGCGGCGGAAGGGAGCGCGTTGTGGAATACAATACCAACTACTATACGATGCAGGACGTGCGGGAGCTGGAGGCGAAGGCCCTGGAGCTCCGCCACGATATCCTGAACATGATCTATAAGGCGGGGGCCGGGCATCCCGGCGGCTCCCTTTCCTGCGTGGAGCTCGTGACCGCGCTGTATTTTCACGTGATGCGGATCGATCCGGCAGATCCCGATTGGGAGGACCGGGACCGCTTCATCCTCTCCAAGGGCCACGCCTGTCCCACCCTCTACGCGGCGCTGGCGGAGCGGGGCTTCTTCGGCCGGGAGGTCCTGGACACGCTGAGACAGTATCATTCGATCCTGCAGGGCCATCCGGATATGAACAAGGTCCCCGGGCTGGACATGACGGCCGGTTCCCTGGGCAACGGCCTGTCCATCGGTCTGGGCATGGCTCTTTCCGGCCGCATGAAGCATAAGGACTACATGACCTACGTGCTGCTGGGCGACGGCGAATGCCAGGAGGGCATGGTCTGGGAGGCCGCCATGGCGGCCAATCATCACCGCCTGAAGAACCTGGTGGCCATCGTGGACGTGAACGGCGTGCAGATCAACGGCTGGGTGAATGATATCATGCGGGAGGAGCCCTTTGCCGACAAATGGCGCTCCTTCGGCTGGAACGTGATCGAGATAGACGGTCACGATATGCGGGAGGTGCTGAACGCGCTGCACGAGGCCCGGACCATGCGCGCGCCCACGGTGATCCTGGCCCGCACGGTGAAGGGCAAGGGCGTTTCCTTCATGGAGGACGACTGCGCCTGGCACGGAGCCGCGCCGAGCGCGGAGCAGCTGCGGCGGGCGATCGCCGATATCGAGAAAGGAGCGGAATAAGATGGATACGCTTGCCACCAGAATGGCCTTCGGACAGGAACTGATCAGGATCGCCGGGACCCGGGATGATTTCGTGATCTGCAACGCGGATACCAAGACCTGCGGCCTGGACAAATTTGCCGCGCTGTATCCGGAACGGGAGTTCAGCTTCGGCATCGCCGAGCAGAACCTGGTCGGCGGGGCGGTGGGCCTTGCCAGCTGCGGCAATAAGGTCTTCCTGGCGACCTTTGCCGTCTTCGCCAGCATGCGCGCCTGCGAGCAGGTCCGCACCTTTGTCTGCTATCCCAGGCTGAACGTCACCATTCTGGCCTCCCACACCGGCCTGCAGGTGGGCGGAGACGGCGCGACCCATGCCGCCGTGGAGGACGTCAGCATCATGCGCTCCCTCCCGAACATGACGATCATCCAGCCCTCGGACGCCGTGAGCGCCCGGGCCGCGGCCCATGCCGCCGTGGATTTCACTGGTCCGCTGTACGTCCGCCTGCACCGCAACGCCGTGCCGGACGTTCACGGGGAGGGAAGCTGCCGCTTCGAGATCGGACGCTCCTACCGGCTCAGGGACTACGGAAAGGATATGACCATGATCGTGTCCGGGATCCTGCTGAAGAAGGCCCTGGAGGCCGCGGAGCTCCTGAGGGCCCACGGCATCGGGGTGCGGGTGGTGGAAATGCCCACCATCAAGCCGCTGGACCGGCTGACCGTGCTGGAAGCCGCCCGGGAGACCGGCGCCATCATGACCATCGAGGATGCCACGGTCTGCGGCGGCCTCGGCTCGGCGGTGGCGGAGGTCACCGTGCAGGAGAAGCCCATTCCCATGTGCCTGGTGGGCATTCAGGACCGCTTCGGCGAATCCGGTGATCCCGAGCTGCTGTACCGGGACAACGGGATGGATACGGACAGCATCGTGACCAAGGCGATGGCGCTGGTCGCCCGGAAGAAGGCGCTCTCCTGAGAGCCCCCGAGGCCCGGGCGGCCCGGGCTGCCCTGCGCGAGGACGCGGTGTCCGATCGGAAATTCAGCAAGCCGGAAAAATAAGGCACCCGGTCCGCAGGACCAGAACGCAAAGAGAGACCGCCCCCGGAGGGGG
>JAZLJI010000005.1:0-4950 GCA_045617825.1 Lachnospiraceae bacterium | reverse complement strand
GTCTCGAAAGAGACTCAGCCCCCGCTGCATTTGCCGGATAGAATCAGTAGATCAAAATGTGGGGATCGGCTCCGGGCTTCAGCCAGCTGAAGACGGCGAACATGGTGGCGGTCTTCGTGGCGACGCAGCCGGAGGTCGGCGAATCCTGCACGTGCAGGAAGATGGCACAGCCCTTGCCGGGAACGATGGGATCCACGTTATAGTTGACGTAGACCGCGTATTCATAGACCCCGTATTTCAGCTTGTCGTTGGGGTGGGCCAGATAATACATATCCTCGGCGTGGTTCCAGTCCTTGAGGCCCGTATCGGCGGTCCAGAGGGTGTTGTAATACCGGGAGTCGGGATCGTCGATCCAGTAGTATCCGTTGAGGATCTGATGATATTCCATGGCGGTGAGGGCCGTGGCCTCCGCGCCGTAGCAGGGACCCAGGGCATAGTAGCCGGCGGGGGTGCAGCCGTCTCCCTCGACCTTCTTTTCGGGAGAAGCGACGCCGTTCCGGCCGACGAAGCCGGGCGTTGAGGGAACGGCGGAGGCCAGTGCCCAGGTATCGCCGGTCTTTTCAAAGAAGTACAGCATGCAGCTGTCTCCGTTGGATTCCACGGTGATCAGCTGAGTGCCGACCAGCTCCGCTTCCGTCATATGGCTGCGGTACAGATGGTAGGCCAGCGTGGTGGGATCGGTAGGACCTGCTTCGGTGGAGGGCTCCGCGGTGGTGGGCTCCTCCGTGCTTTCCTCCGTGGTGGGCTCTGCGGTGGGCTCTGTCGAGCTTTCTTCGGCGGAGGACTCCTGCCCGGAGCTTTCCGCGGTCGCTTCGGTGCTTTCGGCGGTCGGCTGATCTTCCTCGGAGGAGGTCTCCGCAGCGGAAGAGGAGACCGTCTCGCCTCCCTCTATGCTTTCGGAGGAAGAGCCTTCCTCAGAAGAATAGATCGGATCGGTGATGGGCTTCGGCCCGATACTGGGAAGCTCCGCATTCTTGGTGAACCAATCGCGGATGTGAAAGTCCGGATCCTTTGACCGCTCGTAGATGAAGCGGCCCAGAAATCCCACCAGGACCAACGCCAGAAGGCCGCCTCCGATGATCAGAGCCAGCTTTCTCTGTTGGGCCCTTTTGCGGGCGTATGCGGAATTTTCCTTTGAACGGGACTGCGGCATGAGCGGCAGGGCCTCCTTACTGCTTATTCAAACTGAGCGGCGTAGAGCTGATAATAGAAGCCTCTTTGCTTCATCAGCTCACTGTGCGTGCCCTGCTCCACCACGTCGCCGTGGTTGATGACCAGGATCTTGTCCGCTTTTTCGATGGTGGACAGCCGGTGGGCAATGACGAAGGAGGTCTTATCCTTCATCAGCCGCTTGATCGCGGCCTGCACCTGCTGTTCGGTCTCCGTATCAACGTTGGACGTAGCCTCGTCCAGGATCAGCATATGAGCATCATACAGCATCGCCCGGGCAATCGTCAAGAGCTGCTTTTGGCCCTTGCTGATGTTGCCGCCGTCCTCGGTGATGACCGTATTGTAGCCCTGAGGCAGCTGGAGGATCGTGCTGTGGATGTGAGCCGCCTTGGCGGCAGCCACCACCTCCTCCATGGTCGCGCCCTCCTTGCCGTAGGCGATGTTCTCGAAGACGGTCCCCCGGAACAGCCAGGTATCCTGGAGCACCATGGCAAAGCTGCGGCGCAGGGAGTCCCGGGTCATCTGCCGGATCTCATGACCGTCCACGTAAATGCCGCCCTCGTCCACGTCGTAGAAGCGCATCAGCAGGTTGATGATCGTGGTCTTCCCGGCGCCGGTGGGACCGACGATGGCGATGGTCTTGCCGGCATCCGCCTCCAGATTGAAGTGCTTCAGGATCGGTACGCCCGGCAGATAGCCGAAGGAGACGTTCTGGCAGCTTACGCGGCCCACCACCTCGGCAGGCACCAGGGCGTCGGGGGCATCGGCCGGCTCTTCCTCCTCATCCAGGAAGCGGAAGACACGCTCGGCGGCAGCCAGAGCCGACATGATCTCGTTGAAGATATTGGCGATCTCGTTGATGGGGCCGGAGAATTTGCGGGAATACAGGACGAAGGAGGAGATCATCTTCAGGTCCACGATGCCGCGGATGTACAGCACGCCGCCCACGATACCGATAAGGGCCAGGCCCAGGTTGTTGATGAAGCCGGTCAGCGGGCCCGCCGTCATGGCCAGACGCTGGGCGTTGCCGTAGCCGTCGGCCGCCTCCTGATTGATCTTCCGGAAATCCTCGCAGACGCCGTCCTCATGGGCGTAGGCCAGGATGGTCTTCTGGCCGCTGAACATTTCCTCGACGAAGCCGTTCATCCTGCCGTAGGCGGCGCTGCGCTTGGCAAACAGCGGCCGGGAGAGCTTAGCCCGGTTCTTGGTGATCAGGATCGTCAGCGGGATGGTGACGCACATGCAGCTCACCAGAGGCAGGGAGATCTTCACCATCATGATGAAGGAGCCTACCACGGTCACGATGCTGGTCAGGATCTGGACCAGGTCGGTGGCGAGCGAGGTGGTCAGCACGTCGATATCGTAGGACACGCGGCTGATGATGTCGCCTGCCTGATGGGTATCGAAGTATTTGACGGGCATGGCCAGCAGCTTTTCAAAAACGTCCCGGCGCATCCAGTAGCCGATCCGCCGGCTGATCCGCATCATGACCACGCTGATCAGCAGGTTGGTGACGCCGCAGACCAGGTAAATGATCAGCATCAGCCGGGAATAGTAGATCACCTTCTCGAAATTGACCTTGCCGGCGCCCGCCTCCGCCTCGCCGATAGCCAGACCGGCGTAGGAGGGGCCCTTCAGGGCTACGGTGTTGGAAATAAAGGTGATGGCCAGTACGATGGCGATAGCCCAGGCATAGCGGGCCATGTAGCGCAGGATGCGCAGCAGGACCTTCTTGACGTCCTTGGGCTTTTCATGTTTTCCGTTGCGGGGTTGTCCTCCGGGTGGCATGACAGATACCTCCTTTATTCCAGCGCGCCCATCTGGGCGTTGGCGATATTGCGATAGTACGGGCAGTTCTCCATCAGCTCTTCGTGCGTGCCGTAGCCGATGGCCTTGCCTTCATCCAGGACCAGAATGTGCGACAGGCCCTTCACGGAGCTGACGCGCTGGGCGATCATGATGGTGGTGACGCCCGCGTAATGCTCACTGATATTGTGCCGCAGGGAGGCGTCCGTGCGGTAGTCCAGAGCGGAAGAGGAGTCGTCCAGGATCAGGATGCGGGGCTTTCCGGCCAGGGCGCGGGTCACCAGGATCCGCTGCTTCTGTCCGCCGGACATATTGGCGCCCTTGATCTCCGCCTGGAAATCCAGACCGCCCTTCAGGTCGTACACGAAGGAGGACGCCATGGCATCCTCCACCGCGGCCTGCAGCTCTTCCTCGCTGATCTCTCTGCCGAAGCGGATATTGTCTCTCAGGGTGTCCTGGAAAATGATATCGTTCTGGAAGACCACGCCGAACATCCGGCGCAGCTCGTCCTTGTCGTAGCACAGCACGTTCTTCCCGTCGATGAAGATGCCGCCCTTTTCCACGTCGTAGAAGCGCATGAGCAGCTGGACCAGGGTGGATTTGCCGGAGCCGGTGGGACCGATGATGCCGAGGCTTTCGCCCTCCCGGATCGCGAAATCCATGTTCTCCAGGGTCAGCCCCTCAGAGCCCGCGTTATAGCGGAAGTCCACGTGCTCCACGCGGATGAACTCGTCTCCGGCGGGGGCGGGGACCTCCTCGGGGGAGAAGATCTGCTGCTCCTCGGGGGTCAGCACCACCTCGGCGATACGGCCGGCGGAGGCGGATGCCTTGCTGGTCATCATGAACAGACGGTTCAGACCCATGACGGTGTGCAGGATCTGGTTGAAATAGGTGAGGGAGGCCAGAATGACGCCGGGAAGGATGATGCCGGCGTTGACCCGTTTGGCGCCCACGAAGACCACGACGGCCAGTCCCGCGTTCAGGCAGATGTTCATGATGGGGCCGGGCAGCGCCATGGTGGTGGAGGCGGTCACGTTCCGGTGGAACATATCCTCGTTGGCCTCGTCGAAGCGCTTCTTCTCGTAAGAGGATTTGGTCAGGGCCTTGACGACGCGGATGCCGGAGATGTTCTCCCGCATGACGCGGACGACCACGTCCAGGCTGTCCTGGACCTTATCGAACAGGGGGATGCCCTTCCGGGAAATGCCGTAGATCAGCAGGAACAGCGGGATGATGATGCCGACCAGGATCATGGCCAGGACCGGATCCTGCATGATCATCATGATCACGCCGCCGATCATCAGCAGCGGGACCCGGACGAACATGACCTGAACGGACTGGGCGAACTGCTGGACGTTATAGCTGTCGCTGGTCATCCGGCTGGTCAGGGAGGGCAGACCGTAGGTGTCGAACTGATGGCCGGACAGGTTGCTGGTACGGGCAAACAGATCCTGACGGATATCAAAGGCGACCTGCTGGGCGTTGCTCACGGCCATGCGGTTGGCCCAGATATTGAAGCCTGCCGTCCCGGCCGCCATCAGGATCATCAGACCGCCCCAGAAAAAGACCTGCCCGATATCACCGGTGGGGACCACGTCATCGATGATCTTCTCCAGAAGGGCAGGAAGCAGTAATTCGCAGATCACGCCGCAGAATTTGATGAAGACGCAAAACCAGACGGATTTGCGCAGCTTTTTCATGTAGCTGAGGATAAAGCGGAGCCCCATAAGCCATACCTCCGTTGTGCTTTTCTAAACGAACCTACTATAGCATAATTTCCGGAAAATAGCAAAAAAATCTCAAATAATTTCAAAAATAAACGGCTAAAAAAATGGTTCTATAACAAATGTTGGGGTGTTGAGCAGCCCATGCTCTCCACTCAAACATTTTTGCGTTATAATAAAAAAAGACCTCCAAGCGCCAATGGTCCGCCAACCACACCTGGAGGTACAAAAAAATGCAGAATCATCTTAT
>JAZLJI010000004.1:0-24963 GCA_045617825.1 Lachnospiraceae bacterium | reverse complement strand
ATCCATTCGTTGTTCTTATCGAGCTGCATACCGCAGCCCTGATTGAAATCATCAAACCGAATCTGAGACGCTGTGCTGGCTCTATACATGGCAATTTACTCGCTTTCTTGATTAAAAATGCAAGGGTATTTCACTTAACGGAAAAATGTTCATGCACTTATTATACCATATATATAAGCAATTGTCGCGTATTTATTGATAAAATCTACAATTATTTAATTAACGAGCATGCACTAAATACACTATTGTAAATGGACAATTCGTTGATGATTTTAACGATGCACTCACCAATTTATTTTATGATGCCGAATTTGTATCAAGTATTTCATTGATTCAAGAAAACCAAAATGATGTCACTGTTTTGATGAAAAAATTGAGGAACCCACCGAAAAGGTACGAAGAGGCATATGCGGATCTAAAGACATTCTATGAAAACTATTTGAAGATGACAAACATGGTTATTAATCCAACCGGAAGCCTTCAAACCTTTTCTGATGATTTCAATGCAATAGACTCTGGTACGGTCAACTCATATAATAAAATGGAACTTCATTTCGACTAAGAGGGACCTCGCAGTTCTTTAGCTTAAATACTTCAGAAGTTTTTATCCGGGATCTTATATATCGGTAACACATATGAGCATTTCGGATAGTTTGTGCAACCGATAAAGTACGTGTAGCCTTTCCTCCGGGGCAGTACGCAAGTGAGCTTTCCTTTGCATTTCGGGCAAAGGGTGTTTTGCGCATATCGCTCGATGGCAATCTTTGTTACTCGCTTTTCAGAACACGTTTTGCAGATGCCGCGAAGCTCGCCGCAGATGACTTCGTTTTCTTCATCTGAGTTGGTAACGACATTCCGGTTCCCGCAATACTTGCAAGAGACAGGCTTCGGTTCTTGCGGTTGGGGCGTGTTGTTCAGCAGGGCCTCTAACTCAGGAGAAATGCGGCCAGCTGCGGAGCATTCTTTGCAGACGCCGGCAAGGCTGCCTGCATCATAAGACACAAATAGTGAATTAGGGGCTTTTTTGCCGCAACATGAGCAGGTGTATTGCTTTTCTCCGGTATTCGAGACCTGAGTTTTGAAAGGTGACTCTTCTCTTCTATCCAAAACAGAACTGCGAGCCGTTCGCTGCTCCAAGAGTTCTTTCTGACGCTTTAAGAAGGCGGCATGTCTTGCATTTTCCTCAGCTTCTTTTCTTGTAGCTTTTTCAGCTTCTTTCTTCAGCGCAGCCTCCCGCTCAAGGCGCTTCCTTTTGGCCTCTTCTTCCTGCTGCCGATAGTACTCTCTTTGGCGTGCTGCTACCTCTTCCCTTTTTTGCTGGAGTTTGGCCTGTCCTTGATTAAATGCCTGTATCGTAGCGGCCGTAAGATCAGCAAGGTTATTACCGTCTAAAGAGACTGCCCCGTTATATTTTCCGTATTTCCGTGTGCGGGCTTCATGCCGCCGGGCTCACTGATCCAGCCGGGTCAGGTCCTCCAGGCTCTCCCGCTTTACCGCCACGTATGCGCCGCCGTCCTTTAACATCACCACCGCAGGGCGGGGCAGGCGGTTGTAGTTCGAGGCCATGGAGTAATTGTAAGCGCCCGTGGTCGCCACCGCCAGGCAGTCTCCCCGGCAAATGCTTTCCGGAAGACATACGTTTTCCTGGATCAGGTCGCCGCTTTCGCAGCAGCAGCCCGCCACCGTGAAGCGTTCCCCTGCCTCCTCCTGCATTTTCCCGGCCGCGTAGCAGGTATACCGGGCGCCGTACAGGGCAAAGCGGGGATTATCCGCCATGCCGCCGTCCACGGAAACGTAGGATTTGTACCCGGGGATGCGTTTGACCGCGCCCACCGTGTATACCGTCATCCCCGCGTCCGCCACGATGCTGCGGCCGGGCTCCATGAAGATGGCCGGCTCCGCCAGCCCCAGTCTGCTGCAGCAGTCATGGAAGACCTCCGCCACGGAAGCGATCTTCTCCGGGATGGACAGGAACGGATCCGTATCCACGTAGCGGACGCCGTAGCCGCCGCCCAGATTCAGCTGCGCGGGGGAGTAGCCCAGCTCCGCCTTGATCTCCGCGGCAAATTCCAGCATCACCTGCACGGTCTGCTCGAAAACGTCCTCTCCGAAGACCTGCGAGCCCACGTGACAGTGGTACCCGGCCAGCTCCACGTGAGGCTGCTTCAGGGTATAGGCGATCAGTTCCTTCGCCTGGCCGGTCTCTATGGCCGTCCCGAACTTGGTATCTACCTTTCCGGTGCTGATGGCCTCGTAGGTGTGCGGGTCGATCCCCGGCGTGAGGCGCAGCAGGATGGCCTGCTTCATGCCCCGTTCCGCGGCCAGCCGCTCCAGGGCCTCCACCTCTTCCTCATTCTCCGCGACGATGTAGCCCACGTGCTGCTCCATCGCGTAGAGGATGTCCGCGTCCGTCTTGCTGTTGCCGTGAAAATAGACCCGGGACATATCCATTCCGGCAGATACCGCCGTATAGATCTCGCCGCGGGACACCACATCCGCGCCCAGGCCCTCCTCCTGCACGATCCGGTACATTTGCCGGAAGGCGCAGGCCTTACTGGCGAAAAGAACGCCGGACGCAGGAGAAAAGCACCGGGAAAAGGCTTCCCGGTACTGTCTGCAGTTGAAGCGGATCCGCTCCTCGTCCATCAGATACAGCGGCGTGCCGAAGCGTTTGCCGAGGGCGGTCACGTCCTGTCCGGCAAAGCAAAGATGGCCGGCGCCGTTCACACTGATATTTTCACAAAGCTCTGGTTTCATAGTTTCCCCCCTGCAGGGCGCCGCTTACAGATAATGTGCCCTCAGCTCTTCACCGGACAGCGGTGACAGGTCGGCCGGCGCCATGTCGAAAACGGTCTTGCAGCCGAAGTCCTCCTTCTGCGCGTGCTTATACACGCCGCGCGCCAGTGCCACCAGCACGCTGGAGGTGAATTCCGGGTTGGAGTCCAGGGTCAGCCGGTACTCGATGGTATGACGGTGCTCTCCCTTAAGCCCGGTCTTTCCGCTGCGGATCACGAAGCCCCCGTGAGGCAGCTCGCTGTGATCCCGCTTCATTTCCTCGGCGGAAATGAAATGGACCGTGGTGTCGTAATCCGCGAAGTAGTTGGGCATGGTCTTGATCTCCCGCTCGATGCGCGCCCTGTCCGCGCCCTCCTCCGCCACCACGTAGCAGTCTCTGAGATGCTTCTGCCGCGTCGTCAGCTCCGGGCATTCGCCGGCTCTGACCGCGTCCAGCGCCGCCTGCACCGGTACCGTATACTGCCGGGCATCCAGCACGCCTTCGATCCGCCGCACGGCATCGGAGTGTCCCTGGCTCACACCCCGGCCCCAGAAGGTGTAATCCTTGCCCTCCGGCAGGATCGCCGAGGCGTACAGCCGGTTCAGAGAGAACATGCCGGGGTCCCAGCCGCCGGAGATCAGGGCCGTGTGCCCCTTCTCCCGGGCCGCCGCGTCCACTGCCGCGAAATGCTCCGGGATCCGGGCGTGGGTATCAAAGCTGTCCACCACGTTGAAATCCTTCGCCAGCATCGGGGTCAGCACCGGCAGATCCGTCGCGCTGCCGCCGCAGATGATCAGCACGTCGACCTTGTCCCTGTACTGCGCGATGTCCTGCGCCGCGCAGACCGGAACGCCGGTCAGCGTCTTCACCGTTTTCGGATCCCGTCTGGTAAATACTCCCACCAGCTCCGTATCCGCGTTCTGACGGGCCGCCAGCTCCACGCCGCGCCCGATATTACCGTATCCGTATATCGCGATCTTCATCTTCCAAGGCTCCTTTACAGGCTGACCAGGCTCTTCATGTCATATAAGCCGGCAGGCTTTCCCATCAGAAATTCGGCCGCCGCCAGCGCGCCCTCCGCGAAAAGCGCCCGGCTGTGGGCCTCGTGCTTCAGGCTGATGGTCTGGTTCTGCGTACCGATGATCACCTCATGCTCTCCGACGATATTGCCCATACGGATGGCATGGATACCGATCTCTTCCTTCGTGCGCTTCCCCATGCCGTTCCTGCCGTTATGGATCGTCGCCTCGGGACGTACCTCGCAGAGGGCCTTCGCGATCGCCAGAGCCGTTCCGCTGGGGGCATCCACCTTCCGGTCATGATGCTTTTCAATGATCTCGATCTCTGCCTCAGGCATCACTGCCGCCGTTTTCTTTGCCAGCTCGATCAGCAAAGCGATCCCCATGGAGTAATTTGCCGCGAAAAACAGCGGGATCTCCCGGGAGGCTTCCCTGATCAGCTGCAGCTCCTCCTCGGTCTGACCGGTCGTGGCCAGCACCAGGGGAAGCCTGTTCGCCCGCACGAAATCCAGCAGTGCCTTCGTGCGGGAATGATGCGAAAAGTCAATAACGATATCCACGTCGGTCCGCGCCTCCGCGAAGGTCTTCGCGCAGGGCACCGGCTCATCTCCGGCGGCAAATACGTCCACGCCCGCGGTCAGCTCGGCGCCTCGGAGACCCTCCTGCGCCAGACCCGCCACGGTCTTACCCATTTGCCCCTTTAATCCGCTGACCAGTACTCTCATGGCACCCTCCTCAGCGGATCAGACCCTGCTCACGCATCAGCGCGAACATCTTCTCCTCATGGGGCTTTTCCATCGGGGTCAGCGGCAGCCGCAGGTAGTTTTTGCACCAGCCCATGGCGGCCATCGCGGACTTCACCGGGATCGGGTTCGTTTCGCAGAACAGCGCGTTGATCAGGGGCAGCAGCTCCAGCTGCATCTTCGCGCTTCCGGCCACATCGCCCTTGAAGAAGCGCTCGCACATCTCCTGCGTCTTCCGGGGCATGATATTGGACAGGACGGAGATCACGCCCTTGCCGCCGACAGACAGCAGCGGGACCACCTGATCATCATTGCCGGAGTACAGATCCAGCTTGTCCCCCACCAGAGACATCGTCTCCACGATCTTGGACATGTTTCCGTTGGCTTCCTTGATGGCGGCGATGTTTTCATGCTTTGCCAGCTCGGCATAGGTGGCCGGTTCGATATTCACTCCGGTACGGGAGGGAACGTTATACAGAATGAGCGGCTTGGTGGAAGCGTCCGCGATGGCGTTATACATCGCCACCAGACCCTTCTGCGTCGCTTTGTTATAATAGGGCGTCACCACCAGCATGGCGTCAGCGCCGATCTCGCAGGCATATTTGGTCAGCGAGATCGCGTAGGCGGTATCGTTGGAGCCGGTCCCCGCGATGATCGGGACTCTGCCGGCATTCCGCTCCACGGCAAATTTCAGCACGGCGCGGTGTTCCTCATCCGAAAGGGTGGAGCCCTCGCCGCTGGTGCCGGCAATGATCAGAGCCTGAATATTCTCTTCGATCTGCCAATCGATCAAACGGCCAAAGAGGTCATAATCCACACCCTTTTCATTGGTAGGGGTGATCAGTGCTGTTGCCGCGCCGGTAAAGATCGGTTTCTTCGTCATTGTATTATCCTCCTTGATATGCTTTGCTTGTGTTTACAGCAGCCGTATTCCGTGCTCTGCACAGGTTTTTCTCATGTCATCCGGCCAGATGCCTGCCTGCACCTCGCCGATGTGGGCTCTGCCCAGCAGCAGCATGCACAGCCGGGACTGGCCGATACCGCCGCCGATGGTATAGGGCAGCTCGCCCTGCAGCAGCGCCTTGTGATAAGGCAGCTCTCTGCGGCTTTCCCAGCCGGATTTCTTCAGCTGATCCGCCAGGGAAGCTTCATCCACCCGGATACCCATGCTGGAGATCTCCAGCGCGCAGTCCAGCAGATCGTACCAGAACAGGATATCCCCGTTCAGCTGCCAGTCATCGTAGTCCGGCGCCCGGCCGTCATGGGGCTCGCCGTTCGAAAGCTTCTCCCCGATCCGCATCAGAAAGACGCAGCCGTATTTCCGGCAGATCAGGTTCTCCCGCTCCTTCGGCGTTTTATCGGGATACATCTGCAGGAGCTCCTCGGAATCCACGAAGGTGATCTCCTCCGGCAAATGCTTCACGGCCTGGGGATACTTATACCACACCTCGTGCTCCATGTGCTTGATCACCTTGAAGATCTTCCGCACGGTCTCCTTGAGGACCTCGATGCTCCGTTCCTCCCTGGTGATGACCTTTTCCCAGTCCCACTGATCCACGTATAAGGAATGAAGGTTGTCCGGCTCCTCGTCCCGTCTGATGGCGTTCATGTTGGTATACAGCCCTTCGCCGGGAGCAAAGCCGTATTCCTTAAGCGCCATGCGCTTCCATTTTGCCAGAGACTGGACGATCTCCAGCTCGTCACCGGGGATCGCCGGCGCGTCGAAGCTCACCGGACGCTCGACACCGCTCAGATTATCGTTGAGGCCGCTGGACTTTTTCACGAACAGCGGCGCGGAGATCCGTTCCAGGTTCAGCTCCCGGCCGAATTCCTTCTGGAAGGTATCCCGGATATATTTGATCGCGTCCTGCGTCTCACGCACGGTGAGATGCGGGTCATATGTTTCAGGAAGCTTCAGCTTCATGAATTTATCCTTCTTTCTTAGTCTTCTTCTTTCAGCTGCTCCAGCATCTCGTCGGTGATCTCCTGCTCGGTCTCCGCCGCGCTGTCACCGGCGCGGACCTTGGCGATATTTGCCAGCTTCACGTCCGGCGTCAGATTGATCAGCTTCACACCGGAGGTGATCCGGCCCAGCACCGAAATGGAATCCACCGGAATACGGATGATGATGCCCTCCGTCGTGATCAGCATCACCTCGCGGCCCGGCTTTACTGCCTTGGCCCCGACCACGCTGCCGGTCTTTTCATTGATCTTATAGCATTTCACGCCCTTGCCGCCGCGGTTCTGAGGACTGAATTCCTCCATGGCGGTGCGCTTGCCCATGCCGCGCTCGGAGGCGATCAGCATATCCTCGCCCTGATTGCTGAGCTGCATGGAGATCACCCGGTCGCCGTCCTCCAGCTTCATGCCGATGACACCGATGGAAACGCGGCCCGTCACCCGGACGTCCGTTTCGTGGAAGCGGATGCACATGCCCTTTTCCGTGATCAGCAGCACGTCCTGCTTATCGTCGGAGGTCTTGACCTCGATCAGCTCGTCGTCCTCTCTGAGCACGATGGCGCCGAGACCGTTCCGGCGGACGTTGGCATATTCATCCATCGGCGTCTTCTTCACGATGCCGCCCTTCGTCGCCATGATGAAGAATTTGCCCTCTTCGTATTCCTTCACCGGGATCACCGCCGTAATCTTTTCGTCGGGTCCCAGCTGCAGCAGATTTACGATCGCCACGCCTCTGCTGGTCCTGCCGGCTTCGGGGATCTCGTAGCCCTTCAGGCGGTAGGTCCTGCCGAGGTTGGTGAAGAACATCAGATAATTGTGGGTGTTGCACATGAAGAGGTCCTTGATGAAGTCCTCGTCCAGCGTCTGCATGCCCTTGACGCCGCGGCCGCCACGGTTCTGGCTCTTGAAATTATCCACGCTCATGCGCTTGATATAGCCCAGGTTGGTCATGGCGATCACGGCAGGGACGTCCGGGATCGTGTCCTCGTCCGTCAGCTCGTCCTCATCCACACCGATCTGCGTTCTCCGCTCGTCGCCGTATTTTTCGGCGGTGATCAGCAGCTCCTCCTTGATCACGCCCAGCAGCTTGTTTTCGTCCGCCAGGATCGCTTTGTACTCGGCGATCTTCTCCAGCAGCTCGTGATATTCGTTTTCCAGCTTCTCGCGCTCCAAGCCGGTCAGGGCCCGGATACGCATGTCCACGATGGCCTGCGCCTGAACGTCGCTGAGACCGAAGCGGGCGATCAGGCCGTCCTTCGCCAGCTGCACCGTCTGGGCGCCCCGCACGATCTTGATCACCTCGTCGATATTGTCCAGAGCGATCAGCAGACCCTCGATGATATGGGCCCGCTCCTCGGCCTTGTTCAGGTCGTATTTGGTCCTGCGGGTCACGACCTCCTCCTGGTGGTCCAGGTAATAATGCAGCACCTGCTCCAGGTTCAGGGTCTTCGGCTCGCCGTTCACCAGGGTCAGCATGGTCACGCCGAAGGTGGTCAGCAGCTCGGTATGCTTATAAAGCTGGTTCAGCACCAGATTGGGGTTCACGTCCCGGCGCAGCTCGACGCAGAGGCGGATGCCGTCCTTGTTCGTCTCGTTGCGGAGATCCGTGATCCCGTCGATCTTCTTATCCTTGTACAGCTCGCCGATCTGCTTGATGACCTTTTCCGGACTGACCCCGTAGGGCGGCTCCGTGAAATAGATCTTGTGCTTTCCGTTGGGCATGGTCTCGATATTGGCCACGGCCTGGATGCGGATCTTGCCCTTGCCGGTCCGGTAGGCCTCCTCGATGCCTCTCCGTCCCAGGATCACCGCGCCGGTCGGGAAATCCGGCCCCTTGATCACGGTCATCAGCTCCTCCACGGAGGTATCCCGCTGCTCGTAGATCCGGTTGTCGATCATCTTGACGACGCCGCCGATCACCTCCCGCAGGTTGTGCGGAGGGATATTGGTGGCCATGCCGACGGCGATACCGGTGGTACCGTTGACCAGCAGGTTCGGGAAACGGGCCGGCAGAACGGAGGGTTCTTTCTCGGTATCGTCAAAGTTCGGGTCGAAATCCACCGTGTCCTTGTTGATATCTGCCGTCATCTCCATGGAGATCTTGGACAGTCTGGCCTCGGTATACCGCATAGCAGCGGCTCCGGCTCCGTCGATGGAGCCGAAGTTGCCGTGTCCGTCCACCAGAGGATAGCGCATGGACCAATCCTGCGCCATATTGACCAGGGCGCCGTAGATCGAGCTGTCGCCGTGAGGGTGATATTTACCCATGGTATCACCGACGATACGCGCGCACTTACGGTGAGGCTTATCGGGACCGTTATTCAGCTCGATCATGGACCAGAGGATGCGCCGCTGCACCGGCTTCAGGCCGTCCCGGGCGTCCGGCAGCGCGCGGCTCACAATAACGCTCATGGCATAGTCCACGTAGAAGGACTCCATGGTCTTCTTCAGGTCCACGTCATGGATCTTATCAAAATCAAACATCGTATCGTTCATATCACTCATGACTGATCACCTTAAATATCCAGATTCTTCACGAATTTTGCATTTGCCTCGATGAAGTCCCGCCGGGGCTCGACCTTATCGCCCATCAGGACGGTGAAGGTCAGATCCACCTCGGACTCCGTCTCCTCATCGATGCTGACCTTGCGCAGCACTCTGCGCTCCGGGTCCATGGTGGTCTCCCAAAGCTGGTCGGCGTCCATTTCGCCCAGGCCCTTGTATCGCTGGATCTTGTTATTGCCGTCACGGCCGATTTCCGTCAGAATGCCGTTCAGCTCGTCATCGCTGTAGGCATACCAGACCTTCTTGTTCTTCTCGATCTTATACAGAGGCGGTGCCGCCAAATACACGTGACCGGTCCGGATCAGCTCCGGCATGAAGCGGTACAGGAAGGTCAGCATCAGGGTGGAAATGTGCGCGCCGTCCACGTCGGCATCCGTCATGATGATGATCTTGTCATAGCGCAGCTTGGACAGATCGAAATCGTCCTGAATGCCTGTGCCGAAGACGCTGATCATGGTCTTGATCTCCTGATTGGAGTAAATTTTATCCAATCTGGCCTTCTCAACGTTAAGGATCTTACCTCTCAGAGGAAGAATTGCCTGAGTAACGCGGTTTCTGGCTGTCTTAGCGGAACCGCCTGCGGAGTCGCCCTCCACGATAAAGATCTCGCACTCCTCCATCTTCTTGCTGGAGCAGTCCGCCAGCTTATCCGACAGCGCGATGCTGTCCAGCGCCGTTTTTCTTCTGGTCAGGTCTCTGGCCTTCCGGGCAGCCTCTCTGGCCCGCTGAGCCAGGATCGCCTTATCGCAGATGGCCTTGGCCACCACGGGATTCTGTTCCAGATAATAGACCAGCTTCTCGCCGACCACCGATTCCACGGCGCCCCGGGCCTCGCTGTTGCCCAGCTTCTGCTTCGTCTGGCCCTCGAACTGAGGATCCTCGATCTTGATGCTTATGATCGCCGTCAGGCCTTCGCGGATATCGTCACCGGAAAGATTCTGCTCGCTGTCCTTCAGGAACTTCATCTTTCTGGCGTAATCGTTAAAGCTCTTGGTGATCGCGTTCTTGAAGCCGGTCAGATGCATACCGCCTTCGGGCGTAATGATATTATTGACGAAGCTGTAGGTGCTCTCGTTGAAGGAATCGTTGTGCTGGAAGGCCACCTCCACGTAAACGTTGTTCTGTGTGCCCTCGCAGTAAATGACCTTGTCGTACAGGGCATTCTTTCCCTGATTCAGATAGGTCACGAATTCCTGGATGCCGCCCTCGTAATGATAGACGACCTCCTGCATTTCTTCGCCGCGCTTGTCTCTGACCACCATTTTCAGTGCCTTGGTCAGGAAAGCGGTCTCTCTCAGTCTGGTCTTCAGGACCTCGTAATCGTAAACGGTATCCTCGAAGATCTCTCCGTCCGGCTTGAAGGTCACCGAGGTACCCGTCTGATTCATGGGACAGGTCCCTACGACCTCCAGCGCCGTGACCGCGTGGCCTCTCTCGTAACGCTGCTTATGAACGCGGCCCTCCTGGTAAATGGTCACCTCCAGCCATTCGGACAGCGCATTTACCACGGACGCGCCTACGCCGTGAAGACCGCCGGATACCTTATAGCCCCCACCGCCGAATTTGCCGCCGGCATGCAGGATGGTAAATACCACCTCCACGGCGGGGATGCCCGCTTTGGGATGGATAGCTACGGGGATACCGCGGCCGTTATCGATAACGGTGATGGAATTGTCCGGATTAATCTCCGTGATGATCTCCGTGCAGTAGCCTGCCAGCGCTTCATCAACGGAATTGTCTACGATCTCGTAAACCAGATGATGCAGTCCGCGGGAGGAAGTCGTTCCGATATACATACCGGGCCGCTTGCGTACAGCTTCCAGTCCCTCTAAGATCTGAATCTGATCCGCACCGTATTCCGGGGTCTCTTTTTTCACGTCTAACTCACTCATACTGTTTCCTCCGCAAATATTCCTTCCGTCACCCTGAATTTCCTGTCTACCTTCATGCCCTTCATGGCCAGGTCCTCAAGACCCGTACAGGTCATAAAGGTCTGTACTTTTGAAATGCTGCCCAAAAGCCGTTCCTGACGGCTCTCATCCAGCTCCGAAAGCACATCGTCCAACAGTAAGACCGGTGAATCGTTGATCATTTTCTTGACCAGCTCTATTTCCGCCAGCTTCAGCGATAGAGCCGCGGTCCTCTGCTGACCCTGAGAACCGTATTTTCTGACGTCCAGCCCGTTGATCATAAAGGCCAGATCGTCCCGGTGCGGACCGATATTGGTCGTTCCCGTGTGGACGTCCGTATCTCTTCCCAGGAACAGCTTTTCATCGAATTGCTCTCTGCTCACCGAGGGAAGATATTCCAGCCGGATCGTTTCTTTATTTCCCGTCAGCTCCTGATGGATCGGGACGATAATCTCGTCCAGCTCGGCAATGAATTTCTCCCGCTCTGCCATCACGGCTTTTCCGTATTCCGCCAGCTGCACGTCCCAGACGTCCAGAAGGTCCGTCTGTTCCTTGTTCCTTATGCCCTGCTTCAGCAGATCATTTCGCTGCAGCAGCGCTTTATTATAGTTGATCAGCTCGGATATATATAATTTATTCAGCTGACACAGCTCTACGTCGATAAACCGCCGTCTTTCCTGAGGACTGCTCTTGACGATCCTCAGATCCTCGGGTGAAAACATCACCACGTTCAGGATCCCGAACAGCTCCGATACCTTTTTGATCGGGATACCGTTCACGGCAATGCCCTTCGGTTTATTCTTCCGCAAATGGATGTCCACCTTGGAAGGAATACCTCTTTTCTCCGTGACCAGCCGGATATGCGCCTCTTCTGCTCCGAAACGGATGATCTCTCTGTCCTTGCTTCCCCGATGGGAGCGGGACGTGGCGCATTCGTAAATGGCCTCCAGCGCGTTGGTCTTGCCCTGCGCGTTGTCCCCGAAGATCAGATTCGTTCCGGGATGAAATTCAGCCTTCAGCACGGAATAATTTCGGTATTCACTTAATTCCAGTGAGCGGACGATCATAATACCGTGATTTTTTCTCCTTTGTATTCCACGACGTCGCCGGGAACACATTTTTTCCCTCTGCGGGTATCCACCTCGCCGTTCACGGAGACCTGACCCTCCTGAATGACGATTTTAGCTTCAACTCCGTTTTCCACCAGCCCGGCCAGCTTGATCAGCTGTCCAAGCTTGATAAATTCGTCTTTGATCTTGATTTCCATTTTCTTACCTATTCACAAAATTCACAGGCAGGATCAGATAAATGTAGGTGCTTTCTTCATCCTTGATAAAGCCCGGGGCTCTGGAATTGGAAAGATACAGGCTGATCTTTTCATCGGAAACTGCCCGCAGCGCGTCGATCAGGAAGCGGGGATTGAAGCCGATCATCAGATCCCGGCCCTCCTTCTCAGCGTAGATATCCTCCTTCATGGAACCGATCAGGGAGGACAGGCTCAGCACCGTCTTTTCATCCTTGATGTCAATGATCAGCGGCTTCTTGTCCGTTTCTCTGACCAGCAGCACGGAACGCTCGATGCAGTCCAAAAGCTCCTTCCGGTTGAAGACCAGCTTGGTCTCGTAATTATCGGAGATCATTTGATTGATCCGAAAATACTCACCCTCGATCAGCCGGGACATCAGCACCGTATTGTCAAACTGGAACAGAATATGGTTTTTGCCCATATAGATCTCCACGTTCTTCGCCGCGTCGCCGCTCAGGATACGGCTGATATCGTTCAGCGTCTTTCCGGGAACGATCACGGATTTCTTTTCATAATAATCGTTCAGGACCGTATAGCGGATGGCGATGCGGTGGCCGTCCAGAGCGGCGACCCTCAGCACGTTATTATTGATTTCGAACAGCTCGCCGGTCATCATCTTATTGTTCTCGTTCGGAGCAATAGAGAAGATCGTCTGTTCAATGATCTCCTTCAGAGTCAGATGAGAGATCACCACCGGAATGCCCTTTTCCATCTCGGGAAGGTCGATGAAATCCTCACCGTCCTTGCAGGGGATGTTGAATTTGGCTTTACCGGAGGAAATTTCCATCTGGAAGGAATCATCCACCGAGATCATCAGCTCATCCTCGGGCAATCTTCTTACGATCTCCGAGAAAAGCTTGGCGTCAACGGCAATTTTTCCTTCCTCAAGGATAGAACCCTCAAGACCGGTCTTGATCGCCATTTCCATATCGTTGGAGGTCATGGTGATCGTCCCGTTGAAGGCCTCGATCAGAATACATTCAAGGATCGGCAGAGAGGTGCGGGTCGGTACGGCCTTCATCACGATATTAATGGCAGCGACCAGACTGTTTTTTAAGAATGTCAGCTTCAGCATATTGCGCTCCTTTGTATATATAATATCTTCTTAGTATTTCTATAAGGGGCTGTGGATTGGTGTAAAACCGCGTTTTTTCCAGACGCCGCAAGGACTTTTTTATGAGCATAAGCGTCTTGTTATCCTGTTGAAAAGGAAGCTGCGCTGTGGAAGGAATTTGCCGTGAGCATTCCTGCACAGGCCATTCACAACTTATCCCGTTCATAAGTGAATAATCAGATGACGATCTTCTTCTTCAGGACCTCCATGGTGTTCCGCAGGGAATCGTCCGTGAGCAGCTGTTCCTTGATATTGTTGATACCGTGAATAACCGTGGAATGATCTCTTCCGCCTAAGAACTGGCCGATGATCTTCAGTGAAGAATCGGTGAGCTCCTTGGCCAGATACATCACGATATGGCGGGGATAGACGATGTCCTCGTCTCTTTTTTTGGAAAGGATATCTGCCGTGCTGATCCCGAAATGCTCCGATACCACCTCCAATATATAAGGAAGAGAGATCGTGTGGACCGCGTCCGGAGTGATGATATCGTGGAGCGCTTCCTCCGCCATGGAAAGCGAGATCGGCACTCTGGTCAGCTTAGAAGTGGCGACGATGCGGTTCAGGGCTCCTTCAAGCTCCCGGATATTGGATTTGATGTTGGCGGCGATGTATTTGATCACCTCGTCGTCGATGCTGTAGCCCTCCACCTCTTCCTTCTTTCGCAGGATGGCGATCCGGGTCTCGTAATCCGGCAAACCGATATCCACGGTCAGGCCGCAGGAAAAGCGTGAACGCAGTCTCTCGTCAAGATCGTCGATATCCTTGGGCGGCCGGTCGCTGGTGATGACGATCTGCTTCTTGGACTCGTACAAAGCGGAGAAGGTGTGGAAGAATTCCCGCTGCGTTCCTTCCTTTTTGGAAATGAACTGGATATCGTCGATCAGCAGAACGTCGATATAGCGGTATTTCTCGCGGAATTCGTTGGTGCTGCTGTTGCGGATGGCGTCGATCATTTCGTTCATAAACTTTTCGCAGGAAACGTAAAGGATCTTGGCGTTCGGATTCTGCTTCAGAACGAAATGGGCGATGGACTGCATCAGGTGAGTCTTGCCCAGTCCCACGCCGCCGTAGATATACAGCGGATTGTAAATATCGCCGGGAGCCTCGGCCACGGCCAGGGAAGCGGAATGAGCCAGCATGTTGCTGTTGCCGACGACGAAATTATCGAAGGTATAGCGGGGATTCAGATTGGCGTCTGTATAAGGCTCGTCCGCGGGTCTGGACTTTTCGATGACCTCGTTTCTGTTATTGGTAAAGCAGATGTCGCATTTGATGCCGGTGATCTCCTCGATACCGTAGGTAATGAAGCGCTTATATTTCTTTTCGACGAAATAAGTCGCCTGGGAGCCGCCGGGGCCGGGGAAAAATAAGGTCAGTATGTCATTCTTAAAGGCAACCGGCTCAAGAGGAAGAAGCCAGGTGCGATAGGAGACCTCGGTCATCTCGGTATCGTCCCGGATCATTTCAATGATCTGCGTCCATCTTTCAAGAATTTTGTCTAACATAAAAACCTTCATTCCGGCAGTAAATGCCAATAATATAGCTATATTATATTATCACAAAAAATACTTATTTACAATGGAAAGGAAAAAATATCGGCAGTTTTACCGAAAAAATCCGTTTTTATGTGGAAAACAGCGAAATGAACGGCTTTGACAAAAATAATTCACAAGATATTCAGATTTTCAGGCCGAAAAATCCTTGAAAATTAGGTGTATTTTTTGGGTTATTCACAAAACGAACACTTATTCACAGGATAGATGTGTGTATAAACCGATCTTGGGAGAGCCTTTGCTATTCGGAAAATGCCTCGTATTTCGGCTGCCGATACGAAAGAATCGAAAGAGAAAGGTGCGAAATTCGTCGTGAAGTACAGGAAGGTTTTTAAGAGAATGAAAAAAGCTCTTGACGAATGGAAAGGCATTACATATAATAATTAGGCTTTTCATAAAAAACAAAGGAGGACTTTTATTATGAAAATGACTTTTCAGCCCAAGAAGAGAGACCGCAAGGTCCATGGCTTCAGAGCAAGAATGGCTACCGCCGGCGGAAGAAAGGTTCTTCAGGCCCGCAGAGCTAAAGGTCGCAAAGCTATCGCTTAAGACGGCATCATGCGGTCTATTTTTTGGAATAGAGCATGAGACAGGTAGAAACCATCAAGAAAACTGAGGATTTCAGTCTCGTATACCAGAAGGGGCATTCCTGTGGGAATCGTCTTCTGGTAATGTATACTTTGAAACGGGACGATAATCCGACTTACCGACTGGGTATATCGGTAAGCAAAAAGGTCGGCAACAGCGTGGTGAGACACCGGCTGCGCCGGCTGATCAAGGAATGCTTCCGCCTTCATTACCTCGAGTGGGCTGCCGCAGACATCGTGGTCGTGGCCCGAAAGGAAGCCGTGGGAAAGAGCTACGAAGATATGGAAAAGGCTCTTCTCTATTTAGGGAACAAAAATTCTGTTATATTGCACAGGGGTGAAGTGAAATGAAAAGCCTTCTGATCGGAATGATCTGCTTGTATCAGAAGTACTTATCCCCTTTGAAACGTACCGGAACGTGCAAATACATTCCTACCTGCTCCCAGTACGCCATAGAGGCTATTGAAAAGCACGGAGCAGGCAAAGGGACCTTGCTGGCGATCTGGCGCGTTTTGCGCTGCAATCCTTTCTCTGCCGGCGGCATAGATCCCGTGCCGGAGGTCTGGCCGAGAAAACCCTAATTTTCCCAAGGAGGAAAATAATGACTTCGTTACTTTTGGCCGATTTTTTCTATGAAAACTGGATTATCATCAAACAGCTGATCTGGTTATTCTCAAAGTTCATGGACGGCATCATGTACGTCCTGGACAAGATGGGGATATATAATATTGCGTTATGCATTGTTATCTTCACAGTTGTTACCAAGATGATCCTGCTGCCGCTTACCGTAAAGCAGCAGAAAGCCACCCGGATGAATGCCTACATTCAGCCGGAGATCACCGCCATCCAGAAAAAGTATAAGGGTAAGACCGATCAGCTTTCTCAGCAGAAGATGATCGAAGAGCAGCGAATGGTACAGGAACGCTACGGCACCTCTACCTTTGCCGGCTGCTTACCGACTTTGATCCAGATGCCTATTCTTTTTGCCCTGTATCCTGTTATTTATAACATGGAGAAGTACGTTTCCTACCTGGGAGTGCTGAAGGAAAAGCTTCCGGTGGAAACGATGGACAAAATGTACCGTTTCCTGGGGATCGAGCTGCGGGAAAATCCCGGCTGGAAATTTTCCGTCGCGCTGCTGATCCCTATCCTCGTTCTTGTCACTCAGCTGCTCAGCACCAAGCTGATGTCAGCCAAGCAGGGAGAAAACAAGAAGGGCTCCGAATCCAATATGGAAGAGTCCCTGAAGAGCATGAACGTGATCATGCCGATCATGCTGGGTATCATGGCTGTTTCCTTCCCCGCCTTCCTGGGTGTGTACTGGATCGTGCAGAACATCGTTATGATGCTGCAGCAGGTCATCATCAACAAGATCATTTACAAGAAGCCTATTGAAGAGGTCATCGCGGAAAACGTCGCGAAGACCAATGCCAAGAGAAAGAAGCAGGGCCTTCCTCCCATTTCCGACAAGGCTGCGATCTCTACCAGAAATCTTACCCTGGAAAGAGAAGAGCAGGAGAAGAGAGAAGCGGCCATGCAGCAGGAAAGAGACGCTGCCATGAAGAAATCAGAGGATTATTACAGCTCCCGTCAGGCAAAACCCGGTTCTCTGGCTGCCAAGGCCAATATGGTAAAAGATTATAACGAACGGAATAAAAAATAAGGGGTCAATTATGGAATATACTAATTTTTCCGGTAAAACCGTCGATGACGCTATCAATAAGGCATTGGTCGAGTTCCGTATTGCCAGTAATCTGCTGGAATACGAGGTAGAAGAAAAGGGCTCCAACGGTATCCTGGGCATCGGTGCCAAGCCTGCCGTGATCAGGGCTCGTGTCAAGAATACGCCCGAGGGAACGGCAGAGGCCTTCCTGCAGGACGTTTTCCGCTCCATGAACATGGACGTGACGCTGGTCACGGACATGAACGAGGAAGAAAAGGTCATGAACATCGACCTGCAGGGCGATGACATGGGCATCCTGATCGGCAAACGCGGCCAGACCCTGGATTCTCTGCAGTATCTGACCAGCCTGGTGGTCAACAAGCAGTCCGCCGATTACATTCGGATCAAGCTGGACATCGAAAATTACAGAGAGCGCCGGGAAGAAACGCTGGAAAATCTGGCCCGGAATATTGCCTCCAAGGTCAAGAAGACCAGACGGGCCGTGGTGCTGGAGCCGATGAATCCCTATGAAAGACGGATCATCCACGCCTGCCTCCAGAACGACCGCTACGTTACCACCTCCAGTGAGGGTGAAGAGCCTTACCGTCACGTGATCATCTCGCTGAAGAAGACCGGCAGGAGAGAAAAGAACAACAACGCTCCCGAAGCGGAAAACGAAGAACAGTAAGACAAAAGGGACGGTTCTGACGAACTTGTCCCTTTTTCTTCATTATTATTAAAGGAGCGCCATGCCAACCGATACCATAGCGGCCATCATCACCGGCCTTATCCCCAGCGGCGTGGGCATTATCAGGGTCAGCGGGCCGGAAGCCGTCGCCTTATGCGAGCCCTGTCTTAAGCTGCGCTGTCCTCTGACAGAGGCAGAAAGTCAGAGAGTATATTACGGATATCTGTTCGACGGAGAGCTTCGTATCGACGAGGTCCTCTGCTTCGTCATGCGTGCGCCGCACAGTTATACGGCGGAGGACTGCGTGGAGATCCAATGCCACGGCGGCCCCCTGATCATGCAGAAGATCCTGGAGACCCTGCTGAAGCGGGGCATTCGCCTGGCCGAGCCGGGAGAATTCTCCAAAAGAGCCTTTCTGAACGGCCGGCTGGACCTGTCCGAGGCGGAGGCGGTGATGGATCTCATCGGCTCCGGCAGCGAATTTGCCAGAAAAACGGCGCTGCAGCAGCTGCGGGGCGGCATTTCCGAAAAGATCCGGGAAGAGCGGAGCCTTCTGCTGGAGAAGACCGCCTTTATCGAGGCGGCGCTGGACGATCCGGAGCACATCAGCCTGGAGGGCTTTGCCGAGACGCTGAAGCCGGAGCTGGAGGCCCTGAGGGCGGAGCTGGCGGAGCTGATAGAGAGCGCGGAGGACGGCAGACGCCTGGCGCAGGGCATCGAAACGGTGATCCTGGGCAAGCCCAACGTGGGCAAATCCTCGCTGCTGAACGCGCTGCTGGGCGAGGAAAGGGCTATCGTCACGGAGCTGGCCGGGACGACCCGGGATACGATCGAGGAAACGCTGCGGCTGGGCGACGTGATGCTGCGGCTGGCGGATACGGCCGGTATCCGCAGCGGCGGGGACCTGATCGAAAGGATGGGCATGGAGCGGGCCGTCAAAAAGGCCCGGGAAAGCGAGCTGATCCTGTACGTTTGTGACGCGAGGACCGGCCTGAGCGAGGAAGACAGGGCCCTGCTGCGGGACCTGTCCGATAAAAAATGCCTGATCTTGCTGAATAAGATCGATCTGCTGGAGGAAACGGAACTGAAGCAGCAGACGGAAGCCCCGGAGCTCCCGCTGCTGCCGCTTTCTGCGAAGACGGGAAAGGGCCTGGAGCAGCTGAAGGAACGGATCGAGGAAATGTTCCGCTTCCGCGAGATCCGGGAGAAGCCGCTGGTGGTGACCAACCTGCGGCACAAAATGCTGCTGGAGGCGGCGTATCAGTCGGTGGGCAGAGCGCTGGAAAGCCTGGAGAACGGTTTGCCGGAGGATTTTCTCTCCATCGACCTGATGGACGCGTATCACAGCCTGGGACTGATCATCGGCGAAGAGGCGGAAGACGATCTGGTGAACGAGATCTTCAGCAAATTCTGTATGGGAAAATAAGACTATGCGGGAAGACTATCTGAAAAAAGAGAGCTACTGTGACGTAGCGGTAGTGGGAGCGGGGCATGCCGGCTGCGAAGCGGCATTGGCCTGTGCCCGGCTGGGCCTGGAGACTGTGATCTTCACGGTCAGCGTGGACAGCATTGCCATGATGCCCTGCAACCCCAACGTGGGCGGGACCTCCAAGGGACATCTGGTGCGGGAGATCGATGCCCTGGGCGGCGAGATGGGGAAAAACATCGACAAAGCCTATATCCAGTCCCGGATGCTGAATGAATCCAAGGGCTCTGCCGTGCATTCTCTGAGAGCGCAGGCGGATAAGCGGCTGTATTCTCAGAAAATGCGTGAGACCCTGGAAAATACTTCACATTTAGTAATAAAGCAGGCTGAGGTTTCCGAGATCGTCGTGGAAGACGGCGTTCTGAAGGCCGTACGGACCCTGAGCGGCTGGACCTTCCTCTGCAAGGCAGTGATCCTCTGCACGGGCACCTATCTGAAGTCCCGCTGCGTTTACGGAGAGGTGAGCGAGCCTACCGGACCCAACGGTCTTAAGGCAGCGACGCATCTTTCCGATTCCCTGCTGGCAAACGGCATCGAGCTGCTTCGGTTCAAGACCGGAACGCCCGCCCGTGTGGACGGCCGCACGGTGGACTTCAGTAAGATGGAGGAGCAGAAGGGCGACGAGCAGATCGTACCGTTTTCCTTCACCAATACGCCGGAAAGTATCGCCAGACCGCAGGTCTCCTGCTGGCTGACCTATACGAATGAGGAAACGCATAAGATCATCCGGGACAATATCGACCGGTCGCCGCTTTTCTCCGGAGCGATCCGGGGGACCGGTCCCAGATATTGCCCTTCGATCGAGGATAAGGTGGTCAAATTCCCGGATAAGGACAGACATCAGCTGTTTATCGAGCCGGAGGGGCTGTATACCAACGAGGTATATATCTCCGGAATGTCCAGCTCGCTCCCCGAGGACGTCCAGCATGCGATGATCCATACGGTCCCCGGGCTGGAGCACGCGGATATCGTGCGGAATGCCTACGCGATCATGTACGACTGCCTCAACCCCTGCCAGCTGCGGCCTACGCTGGAGCTCAAGGCCATAAGCGGCCTGTACAGCGCCGGTCAGTCGAACGGCAGCTCCGGCTACGAGGAGGCCGCGGCCCAGGGCCTGATCGCGGGGATCAACGCGGCGATGAAGATCCTGGGACGGGAGCCGCTGATCCTGGACCGTTCTCAGGCCTATATCGGCGTGCTGATCGACGATCTGACCACCAAGGAGAATACGGAGCCTTACCGGATGATGACCTCCCGGGCGGAATACCGCCTGCTGCTGCGGCAGGACAACGCTGACCTGCGCCTGACGGATCTGGGGTACCGGGTCGGTCTGATCTCACAGGAACGGTATGACGGCTTCTGCGAGAAGCGGCGGATGATCAATGAAGAGATCCGGCGGGTCAAGGCGGTTTCCGTAGGCAATACGGCGGCGGTGCAGGAGCTTCTGGCTTCCTTTGCCTCTACGCCTCTTAAATCCGGCGCCACGCTGGAGGAGCTGATCCGCAGGCCAGAGCTTTCCTACGAGACTCTGGCGGCGATCGATCCCGGACGGCCCGATTTGCCGCGGGACGTGGCGGAGCAGGTCAATATCGAGATCAAATACGACGGGTACATTTCCCGGCAGCGCCTGCAGGTGGAGCATTTCAAAAAGCTTGAGGGCAAGCTGATCCCCGACGATATCGACTATGAGCAGGTGAAGAGCCTGCGTCTGGAGGCTACGAAGAAGCTTGAGAAATTCCGGCCCCATTCCCTGGGTCAGGCCTCGCGGATCAGCGGCGTCTCCCCGGCGGACGTCGCCATGCTCAACGTTTATCTGGAGCATCTGGCCCGCAGCAAAAAGACCTGAGCGTTTCACGTGAAACAATTTCGTGGCCGGAATGCTGCGGCGGATGTTTAACGTGAAACATTTGAGCACGATAACGGATGGATGTTTCACGTGAAACATTCTTGCAAATTGTACAGGCATTTGCTAATATGAGATCACTATGGAGAATATAAGTGACAAAATCAATAAGATCCGAGCGGCCTTCGAGCCCCTGGGCGTGACCCTCAGCGACGAGCAGTCGCAGAAATACCTGCGGTATCTGGACATGATCCTGCAGTGGAATACGAAGGTCAATCTGACCGCGATCACGGATTTTGACGACATGGTCTGCAAGCATCTGGTGGACAGCTGTGCGCCGGTCCTGTATCAGGATATCCTCGGCCCGGCAGGCCAGAAGCTTGTCGACGTGGGCAGCGGAGCCGGATTTCCGGGGATCCCGCTGAAGATCCTCCGGCCCGAGCTGAACGTAACGATGATGGATTCCCTGGGAAAACGGGTGAGCTTCCTTCAGGAGGTGATCCGGGAGCTGGAGCTTAAGGACGCCGAAGCGGTGCATATCCGGGCAGAGGATGCCGGGCAGGCACCGCAGTACCGCGAAAGCTTCGACCTCTGCGTATCCCGGGCGGTTTCCGGCCTGCCGGTGCTGTCGGAGTACTGCCTGCCCTTAGTCAGGACCGGCGGCTCCTTCGTCGCCTACAAAACCGAAAGCGCCGGTCAGGAAGCGCAGGACGCGGCAAATGCCATCAAGCTCCTGGGCGGGAGGCTGAGCGAGATCCGCTCCTTCAAGCTCCCCGACACGGAGTACGGCAGAAGTCTCGTGATCATCAAGAAAATCGGGAAGACACCGGCCCAGTACCCCCGAAAGGCGGGCACTGCGCTGAAAAAGCCCCTGTGAGGTCAATATGAGCAGAATCATTGCAGTTGCAAATCAAAAAGGCGGTGTGGGAAAGACCACCACGGTGATCAACCTCTCGGCCAGTCTGGCAGAAGCCGGTAAGAAGGTCCTGACCATCGATATGGATCCTCAGGGCAATACCAGCAGCGGCCTCGGCCTGGACAAGGATAATCTGGAGAATACGGTATATCAGCTGCTGATCGGCGAATGCGAGCTTGATGAATGCCTGTATGACTGCGCCATGGACGGCGTGACGGTCATGCCTGCTACGGTGGACCTGGCCGGCGCGGAGATCGAATTGGTCGGTGTGGCGAAAAGTCAGTACATCCTGAAGAACAAGCTGAAAAAGATCCGCGACAATTACGATTTCGTCCTGATCGACTGCCCGCCGTCGCTGAATTTGCTGACCATCAACGCGATGACGGCAGCAGACTCGGTGCTGGTGCCGATCCAGTGCGAATACTACGCGCTGGAGGGTCTGTCCCAGCTGCTGCATACCATTCAGCTGGTCCAGAAGGCGCTCAACCCGACGTTGGAGATCGAGGGGGTCGTCTTTACCATGTACGATGCGCGGACGAACCTTTCCATGCAGGTGGTCGAGAACGTCACGCACAATCTGCAGCACAATATTTACCGCACGATAATTCCCAGAAACGTACGTCTGGCGGAGGCCCCCAGCCACGGACTTCCCATCAATCTGTACGAGCCCAGATCGACGGGCGCGGAAAGTTATCGTTTGCTGGCGAAGGAAGTTATCGAGTATAGCACTAAGACAGGAAAGTCTGGCGGCAGACCCCGGAGTTTGTGAGGTGAAATCTGAAAATGGCGAAGAAAAATGCACTGGGAAGAGGCCTTGGCGCGCTGATCCCGGAAATCGTGAGTGAAAAGGTGGAAAACACCGCGGAAAATTCCCTTCAAAACACAAAGTTATCCACAAGTAGTGAACAAAATGTGGATAACACGGTGGACGCCTCCGAAAAGATCGTGGAGCTGCCGATCTCCCAGGTAGAACCGCGGGCAAATCAGCCGCGTATGATCTTTGAGGAAAATGCCCTGCAGGAGCTGGCAGAATCCATCAAGGAGCACGGGATCCTGCAGCCGATCCTGGTCAATCGGCGCGGCGACCACTACGAGATCGTTGCCGGTGAGAGACGCTGGAGAGCGGCGAAGCTGGCAGGCCTGCAGAAGGTGCCGGTCATTATCCGCAGCTTCAGCGAGCAGGGACTGACGGAGGTCGCCCTGATCGAGAACGTACAGCGGGAAAACCTGAATCCCATCGAGGAAGCGCTGGCCTACCGCCAGCTGATCGACGAATTCCGCCTGAAGCAGGAGGATCTGGCCAAGCGGGTAGCCAAAAGCCGCACGGCCATTGCAAATTGCCTTCGTTTGCTGAAGCTGGATGAACGGGTCCAGGCGCTGGTGATGGACGGCTCGCTCAGCGAGGGCCATGCCCGGGCGCTGCTGTCCCTGGAGGATAAGAAAAAGCAGGTCGCGGCGGCCAAGGAGATCGCCGAAGGGCATCTGAGCGTGCGGGAAACGGAACGGCTGGTGAAAAAGCTGCTGACTCCGGCGCCCGAGCCGAAAACCGACTGGAAGGCTGCCGATCAGAACGCCTACGACGAGCTGGAAATGAAGCTGCGGAGAAGCCTCGGCACCAAGGTGTCCATCAAGCGGACCGAGCCGGACAAGGGACAGCTGGTCATCGACTATTATTCCGTGGACGATCTGGAACGGCTGGCAGGCCGTTTGCAGTAAGGAGGTATCATGGCTGATAAGATTCTTCAGAGTTTGGGCCCTCACGCGGGGACGCTGCTGATCGTGATGCTGGTGCTGACGACGGTCTATACGGCGCTGGTCGTTTACTGGCTCGTCGTTTCCCGGAAAATGTTCCGCCGGTATGACGCCTTCATGCGGGGGCGGGATGCGGAAAGCCTGGAGGACGAGATTGCGGAGCTGATCGACAAGGTGGACGGTCTGGAACGCCAGGACGTGGCCAATAAGGACGTGATGCGGGCGATCAACCGCAACCTGGTCAGCAGCTTCCAGAAGACCGGCCTGGTGAAGTACAATGCCTTCGAGGGGATGGGCGGTCAGGCCAGCTTTGCCCTCACGCTGCTGGATCTGAACAACAACGGCTTCGTGATCAACGTCATCCACAGCCGGAACACCTGCTACACCTATCTGAAGGAGATCCACGCCGGGCAGGCGGAGGTGGTCCTGGGCGAGGAGGAGCGGGAATCCCTGCTGCAGGCGATGAAGAACCGCAATCGGTTCTACGACGACCCGGGCGAGAGTCTGAACGACTGACGGGGCGCGGATGGAAACCGCATTTTCCGCCAGGATATATGCGCTGCTCCGGCAAATCCCCCGGGGCCGAGTGATCACCTACGGCCAGCTGGCCGCCTGGGCGGGAAGGCCCGGCGCGGCCCGGGCAGTGGGCAATATCCTGCATGCCAATACCGATCCGGACGGCATTCCCTGCTTTCGGGTGGTGAGCGCCGGGGGCGAAACGGCAGAGCATTTCGGCTGCGGCGGCCGCGCGGAGCAGGAGCGGCGGCTGAAAAACGACGGGATCGAGGTCGTGAACGGGCGGGTCAGCCTGGAAAAGTACGGGATGAAGCCGGAAGAGAGGCCTTAAACGGGCGGGATCGGCGGATTCTTTGAAAAAAGCATTGACAAGGCATTTTGAATATTGTAATATAGCAAATGCGCCAAAACCGCGCAAAAATTTCATAGCAATATGAATTCGGAGAAGTACTCAAGAGGCCGAAGAGGCGCCCCTGCTAAGGGTGTAGGTCGGGTTACCGGCGCGAGGGTTCAAATCCCTCCTTCTCCGCGAAAAAAGAGAGCCCTGTAAGGGCTGTCTTTTTT
>JAZLJI010000003.1:0-5354 GCA_045617825.1 Lachnospiraceae bacterium | reverse complement strand
CGCTTGGCCTCCGACTTCCCGGCACGAATACCGCCGGCGCCCCCTACTGGAGCAATTACAAATACGGCACCGTTTACCACGGCCTGCCCTACACGAATATCTGGGACAGCAGTCTGGAGGAATTTACCGCCTACGTGAAGGACGGCGTCTACACCGGCCCCGTCGGTGAAGCCACCGCTATCGGGGTGGACTGCACCTCCTCCACGCTGGCCGCCTGGGCCACCGTCATCACCGACTGCTCCGCCGTCTGGACCGCCCAGATGATGCCCCGCCGCGCCGGGACCATCCCGGTGGGCGAATACGTCGCCAAGGCGCTGATGAGCGATACCACCGCCATCGTTCAGGGCAACGACGAGCAGGTCATGTTCCGCTCCTACGCCCAGGTCATCCCCGGAGACGCCATCCTGCGGTACAAGGCCGGCGAGGGCCACTGCCGCATGATCACCAAGGAACCGACCGTGGTGACCCTGCCTGACGGCTCCATCGACGGCAGCAAGAGCTTCGTCTATATCACGGAGATCGGCTACGCGGGCAAGGACGCCCAGGGCTATCCGACCATGTGGAACGTGAACAAGGCCTACAGCTTCAAGGACCTGATCGGCACCAATTACGTGCCCATCAGCACGCCCGAGCTGGACGCGGGCGCGGCTGTGCCGCTGGAGATCGAGATAACGGATACGAAGGAGCCCTCTCAGCTGGTATCCGAGGGCCTGTACGGCAAGATCAGCTGCAATTACCGCATCTTTGAGGTGACGGTCACGATCACCGACGGCAGCGGCAAGGAAGTGCGGAGCATCACCGACTATCCGATCAACAATCCCAACAACAGTATGGATCAGGGTTCCCGCAAATACCGCCTGACCACGCTGGATACACAGCTGAAGCTGAAGGAGCTGCCCTCCGGGAGCTATACGCTCAGCGTCACCGTGAATGCCGCCGGAGAGACCCGAACGGTCCTGACCCAGTCCTTCACCCGTTAAAAAGATCCGCCGTTTTCTCTTTGTCCTTCGCCCAGGCGGAGACATCAAGTCAAAACGGCGGATTTTTTTTGCCCTTTTTTTGCTAATCACGTTTTTTTCTCTAAGTCCTGCGCGGCGTCTGCGCCCTGCGGGAAGGGCTGTCCCCCTACGCGTCCCGGTATTTCTTGGGAGACGTGCCGTATTTTTCCCGGAAGATCCTATGGAAGAAGCTCAGATTGCTGTAGCCCACGGCCTCTCCGATCTCGTCCACGCGCAGGTCGGTATGCGTGAGGAAGTAGGCCGCCTGGGTCAGGCGTTTTTCCTGCAGCAGTTCCTTGTAGGTCTTCCCGGTCTGCCGCCTGATCTCCCGGCTGAGCCAGGAAAGATCATAGTGCAGCGCCCCGGCGATCTCCGTCAGGCTGCCATCCCGGTAATTCTCCTCGATATAGCGCAGGACCCGTACGATGGCCTCCTCCCCGGCGCTTTGGGAGACCAGCCGGTCGGTATAATTCAGCAGCTGCATGAAAAGCAGGCCCATGGTGGTCTGGCAGACGGAGCGCCGGTTGGAGAAGGAGCCGCCGGTCAGCGTCCAGATCAGATTTTCCACCAGATTCTGGATCTCCGGCACGTCGGTCACCTGAAAATAAAGACAGTTGGCATTATCGCCCCTGAGGGAATCCACGATGAATTTCCGCAGGGGCGTTTCGCCCTCCTCCAGCATTTCCAGGGCCCGGTCGAAGAACTGGGGCAGGATGATGAAATTGACCGCGACGTCCTCCGCTCCGGCGGGAAGGATCTCCTGCCGCGCCCCCTGACCGAGGAACAGCAGCTCGCCCTGCCGCAGGCGAAGGGGCTTCCCGTTGACGATATGCGTCGTCGTTCCCCGGCACATATAGACCACCTCCACGTAGTTGTGGCTGTGCTCCGGAAAATGCGCAAAGCGGGTGTGGGGTCTGAGGTCGATCAGCCGGCCGATGGACAGCAGCTTCCCGGCGTCGATCACGTCGGAATCCGCGTCCATGTAGATGCTCCGCTGGATCTCGGACTGCCCGGCAAGGAGCCGCTGCTCCTCCGGACTGACTGTACTGAGTTTTTGCAGAAGAAGTTCATTCATGATTCATTCACCTACCGTCATTGTAGCGCGGCCCTTTCCCTTTTGCAACTGCAAATAAGGACACTTTTTCAGGCAAATGCCGTTCTGTTATTTGCCGCTTTCCTGTGCTTTAATGATATCGGGTGAATACGATGAACTATGCTCTTGCCATTGACATCGGCGCTTCCTCCGGACGGCACATCGTCGGCTGGCGGGAAAACGGCGCCATACAAACCAAAGAGATCTACCGCTTCCCGAACGGGGTCCTCCGGCAGGAGGGCCATCTGGTCTGGGACATGGAAGCCCTGCTGGACCACGTGAAGACCGGCATTGCCGAGGCCCGGCGGACCTATCCCGAAATCCGGACACTTTCCATTGACAGCTGGGGCGTGGATTACGTGCTGCTCAGGGGCAGCGAGGCGCTGCTCCCCGCCTATGCCTACCGGGACGGCCGAACGGAAAACGTCATCCCCGAGGTCCACGGAATCATGCCCTTCGCGGAATTGTATGCCCGCACCGGCTGCCAGTTCCAACCCTTCAACTCCCTGTACCAGCTGTACGCGGACCGAAAGGCCGGGCGGCTGGAGGGCGTCACGGATCTCCTGATGATCCCGGAATACCTGATGTACCGGCTCTGCGGCACCAAGGCCCGCGAATTTACCAACGCCACCACCACGGGCCTGGTGAATGCCCGCACGGGGGAGTTCGACGGGGAGATCATTTCCCGGCTGGGACTGCCGGAGGGGCTGTTCCCGAAGCTCCGCCGCCCCGGTGAGCTCATCGGTGAATACGAGGGGCTTCAGGTCATGCTCTGCGCCACCCACGATACCGCCTCCGCGGTGGAGGGCATCCCCATGGAGGGGGATGAGCTCTATATTTCCTCCGGCACCTGGAGCCTGCTGGGCGTCAGGACTCCCGCGCCCCTCACCGACGCGGGGAGCATGGCGGCCAATTACTCCAACGAGGGCGGCGTGGGCTACAACCGTTATCAGAAGAATATCTGCGGGATGTGGCTGGTCAACGAGCTGCGCCGGGAGCTGTGCCCGGACATGGATTTCCGGCTGATCGACCGGGAGGCGGCGCGCTCCCGCTTCAGCAGGACCGTGGACGCGAACGCCCCCGCCTTTCTGGCGCCCGGGAGCATGAAGGCGGCATTCGACGCTGCGCTGGGGGAAAGGGAGCTGACGCGCGGCGACTATTTCCGCTGCGCCTACCTCTCCCTGGCCGAAAGCTATCGGCAGGCCATCGCCGAGCTGGAGGCAAATACCGGCAGGTCCTATGAAAAGCTCTGCATCGTAGGCGGCGGTGCCCGGAACGCCTTTCTGAACGGGCTCACGGAAGAATTTACCGGCAAAAAGGTCCTTGCCCTCCCGATCGAAGCGACGGCTCTGGGCAATCTGAAGATACAGCTGAAATATTACGGAGGTCATCTATGTTAGTCGAAACCAAAGCCCGGATCGGCGTATTTGCCATCGCGTTGGGAGCCTACCTGCCCCAGTTCCCCGGTCTGGTCCCCGAATTCGAGGGCCAGTACGAGGCCTTCAAAAAGCAGCTGCCGGACACCGTGACCGTCATCGACGGCGGCCTTGTCACCACCAAGGAGCTTTCCGCCGCCGCAGGCGACCGGTTCCGCGCCGCCGACGTAGATCTGGTCATCGTGCAGCTGCTGACCTACGCCACCTCCTACAATATGCTCCCCGCCGTCCGGGATCTGGACGTCCCCGTGGTGCTGGTGAATCTGCAGAAGAAAAAGGCGCCCGACTATGCCCACACCGATACCCCCACCTGGCTGGGCGAGCTCTATGCCTGCGGGGCGGTGGGTGAAATGGTCGCCGACCTGGAGCGGGCCGGCAAACGCCATGCCGTGATCACCGGGGTCGTCGAGGGCGGCGATCCCGCCGCCCGGGCAGAGCTCGAGGACTGGTGCCGCGCCGCCCAGGTGCGCCGCCGCTTCAGGGACACCAATCTGGCCCAGATCGGCAGGCCCTACCCCGGCATGATGGACCTGTATATCGACGAGACCAACCTGTACCACCGGATGTGGCTGTATACAAAGCAGTTTGACTGGGAGAAGATGTGGGCCATTGCCGACAATATTACTGACGAGACTGCTATCCGGGCTAAGGCTGAGGATATCCTGAACACTTTCGATATCGAAGGCGGCGCAACTGTCGAAACCGTGTGGGATATGGCAAAGTATGTGGTTGCCTTTGAACGGTGGGTGAAGGACGAGCAGATTGCCTTTGTTGCCTCCCACTATGATGGCTTTGCCCAGGGCATTGCCGGTAAGCTGGACTCCATGCTGATTCCTGCTTTCTCCATGCTGATCAAGCAGGGCACTGCCTGCGCCGTGGAGGGTGATATCAAGGTCGCTATGGCTATGTCCATTCTGAAGACCATTTCCGGCACCGGCCAGCTCAGCGAGATGTACTCCATCGATTTTGGTGAGGATATCTGCATCATCGGCCACTCCGGATCCGGCGATGCTGACGTTTCCCAGGCCAAGAAGCCCACTATGAAGATCGTGCCCGTGTTCCACGGCAAGACCGGCGGCGGTTACCTGACCCAGTTCTATCCTCCTGTCGGCGATGTGACCTATCTGGGCATTACCCAGGATCGGGACGGTCACTTCAAGTTCGTGGTTGCGGAAGGTGTCAATGAGGAAGGTCCCATCTTCACCTTCGGCGATACCAATATGCGCACCCGCTTCACCTGCGGCGCCAGAGAATTCTGCAATAGGTGGAGCGAGGCTGGCCCCACCCATCACATGGCTGCCGCTGTGGGCCGCCATATCGATACCATTCTGAAAGTTGCCAAGATTTTCAATGTCCCCGTTGACATTGTCACCAGATAAAATAGGAGGAATATAACATGAAAGACATTATGACTGCACCCTTTATGGTGGAAATGATCCGCACCACCACCGAGATGTACCGCCACGGCTGGGATGAGCGCAACGGCGGCAATGTGTCCCTGATGCTGGAGGCTGAGGAAGTCGCTGAGTACCTGGATGTAAAGAACGTCCTGCGTACCATCCCCGTTGGCTTCAAGGCCCCTGAGCTGGCTGGCAAGTACTTCCTGGTCACCGGTACCGGCAAGTATTTCAAGAATGTTCAGTTTGACCCTGCCCGTAACCTGGGCCTGCTGCGCATCACCGAGGATGGTGAGAACGCCGAAATTCTCTGGGGCTATTCCGACGGCGGCAAGTTTACATCTGAGTTCCCTGCACACATGATGAGCCATGTGGCCCGTCTGGCAGTTGACCCCGAGAACCGGGTTGTCATGCACTGCCATCCTGCCAA
>JAZLJI010000002.1:0-12299 GCA_045617825.1 Lachnospiraceae bacterium | reverse complement strand
GTGCTCTACCAACTGAGCTAATGGCCCGTGACAACGGTAGATAATATACCGCATCCGTTCGGAAAATGCAAGTGTTTTTTGCATTTTTTTCAAAATTTCCTCGGCGCCGGCCGGCTCCGTCTCCTGCCCTCATGCGGCATTTGCCGGTTCAGGAACGGGGAGACAGATGATAGACGTAGGTCCCCTCGGCCAGCAGCACGCCGTGGTCGCTGGTGATCTTCACGCTGCAGAAGGCCGTGGTCTTTCCGCTGCGGTCCACCGTCGCCTCCGCGTAGATGGTCTTGGCCTCCCAGTCCACGTCCAGGAAATTCAGCGTCCCGCTGATGGTCTGGGTCCTGCCCGGATATACGGAGCGGCTGGCCACACCGGTCGCCAGATCCGCCATGGTGAACAGCAGTCCGCCGTGGGGGGAGCCCCAGACGTTCAGACTCTCCTGCCGCAGCTCCACCGTCACGCGGGATCTGCCATCGGCGATCACCTCCGCCTCGCAGTGATTATATACCGTAAAATAGTCTCGTTTCAGTTCTTCGCTGTGCAGATCCATATCTTTCCTCGCGCCGCGGCAGTCCGCAGGGCTGACATCCTTTCGGGTCCTTGCTATGTCTTGAAATGAAAAAGGAGACCTTACAGTCTCCTTTTTTCGTGGGCCATTGGGGGCTCGAACCCCAGACACCCTGATTAAGAGTCAGGTGCTCTACCAACTGAGCTAATGGCCCATAACGACCTTGCATAATATACTGTATCTGCCGGAAGAATGCAAGCCTTTTTCTATAAATATTTTATAAACCGTTTATTACGTAATTATAAACCATAATCAACTTGAAGTTTCGGCGAAACATGCTATGATAAGGATGCAGCTTAGGGTTTTCAAGAAAGGAAGTATCATGAAACGGATCCTCTTTGCGGCTTCAGAATGTGTTCCCTTTATCAAGACCGGCGGTCTGGCGGACGTGGTGGGTTCCCTCCCCTTCAGCCTGGATCCCGCGGAATTTGACGTGCGGGTCATCCTGCCCGCCTACACCGTGATCCCCGAGCAGTACCGCAAGGGCATGCGGGAGCTTTTCCATTTCTACAGCTTTTTCAACGGCCGGGACCGGTATATCGGTGTCAGGGAATACGTGCGTCAGGGCATTCATTTCTATTTCATCGATAACGAGGAATATTTCGGCGGTTCTTCCCCCTATACGGATTACTATTACGATATCGAAAAATTCTGCTTCTTTTCCAAGGCCGTTCTTTCGGTCCTGCCCTCTCTGCAGTTCCGTCCGGACGTGATCCACTGCCACGACTGGCACAGCGGTCTGATCCCCGTCTATCTCAAAACTGAATTTGCCGGAGATCCCTTCTATCAGGGCATCCGCTCCGTCATGACGGTCCATAACCTGAAATTCCAGGGCGTTTTCGACGCGGAGGTCATGAGCAGGGTCAGCGGCCTGCCCATGGAGCTGTTCAGCATCGACAAGCTGCGCACCTACAACGACGGCAATATGCTCAAGGGCGGGCTGGTCTACGCCGACCGCCTGACCACCGTCTCCCCCACCTACGCGGAGGAGGTCAAGACTCCGGCCTTCGGAGAAGGGCTCGACGGCCTGTTCCGGGCCCGCAGTCAGGAATTCCGCGGGATCCTGAACGGCATCGATTCCGCCTTCTTTGACCCGGCGTCCGATAATCTGATCTCCGCCAAATACAGCGTCACCGACTTCCGCGCCCAGAAGCGCCGCAACAAGCTGGCTCTCCAGCGGGAGCTGTGCCTGAATCCGGATGACAAGGTCTGCGTCATCGGTCTGGTCTCCCGCCTTACGGAGCAGAAGGGACTGGACCTCATCGGCAGGATCCTTCCGGAGCTGATGGCCTCCCGGGTCCAGCTGGTGGTGCTGGGTACCGGCGAGGGTCAGTATGAGCAGATGTTTGCCTCCGGCGCCGCCGCCTATCCCGGCCGCCTTTCCGCCAATTTCCGCTATTCCGAGGAGCTGGCCCACCGGATCTATGCCGGCTGCGATGCTCTGCTGATGCCCTCCCGCTTTGAGCCCTGCGGCCTGTCCCAGCTCATTGCTCTCCGCTACGGCACCCTGCCCATCGTCCGCGAGACCGGCGGTCTCAAGGACACGGTGCAGCCCTACAACCGCTTTACCGGAGAAGGCACCGGCTTCTCCTTTGCCGACTACGACCCGTACGTGCTGCTGTCCACCCTGCGGCTCGCGCTCAAGACCTATTACGAAAACCGCCGCGCCTGGAACAAGCTGGCGGAGCGGGCCATGACGCAGGATTACTCCTGGAAGCGCTCTGCAGGGCTCTACGAGGCCCTCTACAACGAATTAGACTGAGAGCCCTCCTTCCGGCCTTCAGGGCAAATACCGTCACAGGAGACTTCTCCCGATCAGAGCCTCCTGACCGTCCTCTTACACAAAAGAACCGCGAAATGACCTTCTGGCAAGGCATTTCGCGGTTTTCAGCATTCCGGCATATCTTCAAGTCTGGTATATCACGGCGTCATCGTGCCGCGGTTCCTCTGCTGTCCGTCCGGCCGATCAGCCGGGTGATGGGCTGACGCAGGAAACGGTTCACCGTCAGCCGCACCGACAGCGCATCGATCAGACACAGCAGGGCAGAGACGGCCAGCACCGGACCGATTTTCGGCCAGAGGAAGGCTCCGAGGATCAGCCTATAGGCTATCATGATCAGGAGATACAGCCCCGCCGCCGTGACGAAGGAAAGCAGCATTTTCAGGGCATACTCCAGCCGGATCAGCCGGCTCACCCGCCTTTTCTCCAGCCCGAAGATCTGCAGATAGCCCAGCTCCTTCCGCCGGAAATGCAGCTCCAGCCGGATCAGAGAGGTCGAATACAGCGCCGTCACCAGGAACAGGATCAGCAGCACCGCATAGGCGATCCGCGCCAGCAGCGCAGCGCTCCTTTCCTTTTCCAGAGCGCTTAAAAAATACTGATTGAAGGAAAAGCCGGCCCGCTGAAGCCGCGTCTGCGCAGCGGTATCGTTGAAGAGCCCCCGCCAGCTGGCCATGACGGCGTCGCTTTCCCGTGCCGTCCCGACGGTCTTCAGCCGTTCATAGGGCATGAACAGATGTTTTTCCAGGAAATCCAGGGGCCGCCCGTTGGGTCCGTAGCGATAGTAAAAGTCGTCCCGGAAATCCCGCTTATACGTCCCGACGATCCCGCTGATCCGGCAGGTCAGACCGCAGAAGGAAAAGCTCCGTCCAACGGCAGAGGAAACCGGTGCGCCCTCCTCCAGCAGGCTCGCGGCCAGGCTTTCATTGACCAGGACCTCCTCTTCCTTCTTCGGGAAGCGCCCTGCCGACAGCATTCCCTCTATAGCCAGTACGCTGAATTCCCGGGGAAGCAGATAAAATGCGGTCATATCTCCGTCCACCGCGGTCACGTTCTCATAAAAAGTGATCCTGCGCTTATCCGAATCCGTCAGCAGCGACATTTGTTCCTGCTCGATCATGAGGAGCTCGATCGGCTTGCTCTCACTGATAAGACGGACCGTTTCCCTTACGATATTGTTCTGAACGGCAGCGATCAAAAAGATCACCAGAAAGAAAGCGGCTCCGATCAGAAGGTTTTTCGGCCGCAGCAGCTCCGGCCGCCGCCCGAACACGCAGCGCACCGCGTTTTTCAGGGAAGGCCGCGCAGGCTTTCCCCTGCTCTCCGCCGCGGCTTCCGGCAAGGGCTCGGCCTGGCGGGGCGTCTGCTCTGCTGCCTGCCGGAGCACGCCGTAATCCAGATCCAGGATCGCGTCGGCATATTCATCAAAGCAGCTGTCGTGCGTCGCCACCAGAATGATCCTGTCCGGAGACCGCAGTCCGGCGATCAGGGCCGCCAGTGACCGCGCATTTTCCGCGTCCAGCGAGGCGGTGGGCTCATCCGCCAGCAGCAGCGGCGCGTCGATCAGCAGCGCCCGCAGCACCGCCGCCCGCTGCCGCTCTCCGCCCGACAGCGTCTCCGGACGCCGGTCCAGCAGCTCCGACAGAGAAAGCTGCCGCGCCAGGGCCTCGAGCTTTTCCGCATCCGGGCGGATCAGCAGCAGATTTTCACGGACCGACAACCCCGAAAGCAGCAGGCTCTGCTGGAAAATATACGCGCTGCGCAGGCCCTCCGGCCGGATCAGCTCGCCCTGATACTCCCGGTCCACTCCGCCGATCAGGTTCAGCAGCGTGCTTTTCCCGCAGCCGCTCACCCCCTTGATCACGTAAAGCTTCCCGCCGGTGAAGGTATAGCTGATCCCGTGGAGGACCTCGGTGTCAAAGGCTTTGGAGAGGTTTCGCAGACAAATTTCCATCCTCGTCCCTCCTACAAAAGGTCCTGCGTTTCCCGCAGGAGCTCATACCAGCTTTTTACCTCAACCCGCCGGTAGGCGCTGCGCAGGAAGAGCCAGCCGAAAAGCAGCACCGCCGCGGCGAACCCGCCGAGGATCCGGGGGTTGTAGGAAAACAGCATGACCGGCAGGATATGCCGGCTCTCGTTCAGCAGATTTCCCCCTGCCGTCAGCGCCAGTGAAAACGCAAAGGCGATCAGCAGCTGCCCCGCCAGCTCCCGCAGGGAAAGGGCGATCAGCTTCCGCAGAAGCTTCCTTTTTTCGTAGCCTGCATAGGCAAATACGGCCAGAAAACGGCTGTCGTAAGCCAGCTCAGTCCGCTTCAGGCCCGTATAAAAGAGAACGGTCAGAAGCATCATCAGCGCGCTGAGCGAAAGGAGGACCCCCGAATACAGTGGCCAGTCCAGCTCATAATCCAGCGGGATGCCCTGCTGCTTCAGCAGGACTCTTCCGCCTTCCTGATCCAGATCCCGGTTCAGAAGCACCTCATGATCGCGGAAGTAAGCGTCCATTTCTCCGTAATTTTCAAAAATAAGGTACCAGACACGCTGCCTTCCGCCGCTTTCCGAATAAAAGCTCGGATCGGCCGCCAGCGGAGTCAACGTCTCAGCGCTGACCAGCCAGGTGACCTGCTCAAAACCGCCGGCCTCCGGCTCTCCGATCACCAGCTGGGCGCCCAGACTGTTCAGATAGATCCGTTCCGCGTCGCTCAGCTCTCCGAGGATCCCGACCACCGTCAGCTTGAGCTCCCCCAGACCGTAGAGCCTTCGGGAGATCGTCTGCCCGATCACCCGCTCCGGCTTGCCGGGATATAAGCTCTCCGCCATCGCTTTGGTGATCAGGACCTCATTCGCCGCGCCCGGGTATTCCCCGTACGCGATCCGGCCCGCCAGAGCAAACCGTGCCTTTTCCTTAGGCACCACCGCCAGGTTCGTCACATAATTCGGCATAGACAAAACCCCGTTCCCGGCAGAGATCATCGGCATGGGAACGCTCGAGTTGTAGTTGATCAGTTTTTCCCGCAAACGGCTGTCCTCCGGCAGCAGATCCTCGGCCTCATAATTCCCGTTGACCTGCAGATGCAGCACGTTCATCCGGTACATATGAGACATGGTGGCCTCGTTCTTATGCTCCGGGGTATCGGCCAGCGCGCAAAGGGCCAGCGCGACCGTCAGAAAAAGCGTAAAGCGCAGGCGCATCCCCCGTTCACGGGAGGAGGCCAGCCATTTTCGCAGAAAGCCCCCTGCCGGAGGAAGCGTTCGTTCCCGCTCTTCTGCGGGAGGCTGCCGTCGTTCCTCTTCCGCGAAGCCAGCTGCGTTCTCACAGGGGACCTCCCGCAGCCTTTCCTGGGTCAGGCGGCCGGTCTCCTTATCGAAGCGCACCACCTCATCCGCGTAGTCCAAAGCCACTGGGTCATGGCTGGCACAGATCAGAAGTCGGTCTCCGGCCAGCTCCCGCAGCAGCGCGAAAAGCCGGCGTTTGTTCTCCCCGTCCAGGGAAGCCGTCGGCTCATCCAAAAGCAGGATCCGTTTGTCCTTCAGGCACGAGCGGACAAAGGACAGGCGCTGCCGCTCCCCTCCCGACAGGGTGGGCGGCAGCTGCTCTGCCTTCTGTTCCAGTCCCAAGCGGGCCAGTTCTGCCTCTGTCCGTGCATCGTCTCTGCCTAACAGCCGCAGATTATCCCGGACGCTCAGAAAATCCGCAAAGAAGGGAGCCTGCGTCAGATATTCCGTTTCCGCGGCGAGCTCCGGCGGGACCAGCCCCTGAAGGACGTTCCCGTTCCAGTTGATCTCCCCGTTGTCAAAGCCCAGCTGCCCTGCCAGGATGTTCAGCAGCGTCGTTTTCCCCGCTCCGCTTTCTCCCAGCAGCAGGACCAGGCCGGTATCTCCGAAGTGCAGATCGACTTCGGAGAGTACCGCGTCCCGGCCCGGAAAGGATTTGCCGAGCCCGCTGATCGTGATCATGTGATCTCCTCCTCGCTGATGATCGTCACGCCGGGCGAATAAGCCCCGATATCATGCTTCTCGATATTCTGCAGGAACCGGTGCAGTCTTGAAAAATCCACCTCACCGATCACCAGATCCTTGTAGTCATCTTCCCCGATCAGCAGATCGTCCGTTCCCCGGATATTTGTCATCACCTGCTCCAGGACCTTAAAGCATTCCTGCTGCTCAGCACTGGCTTTTCCCTCCTCCACCAGATCGGAAAGCTGGCGGTAGCCGCCGTAGGCGCTCCCGTCCTCGTAAAAGATGTCGATATAGACCGCATCAAGGCATCCCTGCCAGGCAAGATGCGCCACATGAAAGCGGTAACCGTCGATGAACTCCTGCTCGGACATAACGGAGTAATAAGGAAGATCCCAATAGTCCGCTTTTGCGGATTCTTTATGAGGCTCTGACGTCAGGGCTTCCCGCATCAGACGGAAAAACATATCCTTATCCAGATCCTCAAACTGATAGTCCTCCGGCTTCAGCGCCAGCAGGGACTTAACACTGGCCTTTTGATCCAGAATGCTCTCGATCAGATCCATATCGTGGCGCTGCGCGGCTGAACCGTTTCCATAGACCAAAATACCGGGGGAGTAAACGACCTTATACTTTTTTTCCTGATTCTGGGATTCTTTCGTCTGTATCACTTCATAGAGGAAATCTCCCCGTATCTCATAGCGCAGATTGATGCCGTAAAACGTATAGATGATCCCGTTTTTTATGTTATCATCATGACTTTGCTTATGGTAGACGAACTGGAATGCCCAGCCGTCATCCGTGAACTCCGTCGCGATGCAGCGGGCCAACTTGAAGGGACCCGTGCCTTCCGCGGCAGGATCTTTCGGTCCGCAGGCAGAAAGCAGCAGGAGGATGACTACCAGCAGGACTGCAGCTAAGCGCTTCTTCACAGGGCAATTCTCCTCTCGTGTTTTGATGGATAGGATTGAGTAAAAACCTTAATACTTTGCGTTGGTTAAAATTACTACGTAAAGATATTCGTTCCAGACAAATTGCCCTTACGGCCTTAACTGTTCAACGGAATCACCTCCTTTGACATATTGCTTACTGTTCTCTGCTTTTCTGCTAATACTGCAAAAAGATAATTAAAAAACAAAATAGTTCGCACACGAACCATCACAAAGAGCATTTCAAATTAATTTCGAAAACACGCAGATTTAGCAACCGCTTTTATATTAACTGACTATTTTAATAATGTCAAGTGTTTTTTTGTTTAATTTTGTAATAATTTGTCTTTTTTAGATTTTAGTCAAAATAAGTCAAACATTTCTTTGTATTCTGCTGCTATGATCAGTTTTTATATTCTTTGGTAAGACGGCCTATCAGGTGGAATCGCATTCCCTGTTTTCCATATATTTCTGAAATGATCTAAACAGAAAACAAACTGCGGAAGGCGGCAAATACCGTCTTCCGCAGTTTGTGATTGTTCCGGATCTGCCGGGCCGCCCTCCGTCACCGGCGGGGCGCAGCGCCCGCGGCTCACTCGTCCCAGTTATGGTAAACGTTCTGCACGTCGTCATCCTCATCCAGGAAATCCAGGATGCGGGTGATGTTCTTGATATCTGCCTCATCCGTCAGCTCTACCCAGGTCTGAGGGATCTTGGTGATATCCGCGGAGATGAGAGGCAGCTTCTTGGCCTGGATCTCAGCCAGCACGGCATCGAAGTCCTCGGGAGCGGTCAGGATCTCGTAGGAATCCTCTTCCTCGTTGAAATCCTCGGCACCGGCCTCGATGGCCAGCTCCATCACGTCGTCCGCCGTCAGATCGAAATCGTAGGACATTTCTTCCTTGTCGATGATGATCTGGCCCTTTTCGTCGAACATGAAGGATACGCAGCCGGGAGTACCGATGGAGCCCTGCCCCTTGGTGAAGGCGTTGCGCACGTTGGAGGCGGTGCGGTTCTTATTGTCCGTCAGGGTCTCCACGATGATGGCCGTGCCCTTGGGGCCGTAGCCCTCGTAGGTGGCGCGCACGTACTCAGCGCCGCTGCCCTCGCCGGCAGCCTTCTTGATGCTGCGGTCGATGGTATCGTTGGGCATGTTGTTGGCCTTGGCCTTGGCGATCAGGGTCGCCAGCTTGCTGTTGTTATTGGGATCGGGGCCGCCCTCTTTGACGGCAACGGCGATCTCACGGCCGAAGCGGGTGAAGATCTTGCCCTTTACGGCATCGTTCTTTTCCTTCTTGTGCTTGATGTTCGAAAATTTATTATGTCCTGACATGTCTGTATCCTCTCTCTTCTTATGATTTACAAATAGATCTTGGGCACCCGTTTTCTGTCCAGGCCGCAGAGCAGCTCATAGCTCAGGATGCCGCTTTTGGCTTCCAGCTCCGTCACGGTGATCTCCTCATCGCCGTCCCTGCCGATCAGGGTCACCGTATCGCCTTCCTTAACGTCCGGAATATCCGTAACGTCCACCATCAGCTGGTCCATGCAGACACGCCCGCGGATGGGGGCTCTTCTGCCGTGGATCAGGACCTCGCCCTTGTTGGACAGCTGGCGGCTGTAGCCGTCGGCGTAGCCCACAGGGACCGTCGCGATCCGACATGGTTTAGGCGCCATGTAGGTGTAGCCGTAGCTGATCCCGGCTCCGGCCTCCACGTCCTTCACAAAGCTGACGTGGCTCTTCAGGCTCAGCACCGGCTCCAGCACGAAGGGAGGGTCCGCCGGCACCGCGCAGGGGTCGACCCCGTAGGCCACGATCCCCAGCCGCACCATGTCCAGCGCGGCCTCGGGCATCACCATGGATGCCGCGCTGTTGGCCACGTGGCAGATCCGGGGCGCAAGCCCCAGCTGGCCCAGACGGGTCCGGAAATTGCAGTAGCTGACCAGCTGCGCGTAGGCCGCCGTCAGGTCCGCTTCATCCGCCTTGGCGAAATGGGTGAACAGGCCTTCCGCCTCGATCCCCGGCAAACGGCTGATCCGCAGCATCGCCTGTGCAGACTCCTCGGTGGGCGGAAAGCCCAGCCGGTGCATGCCGCTGTCCAGCTTCAGATGCACGTAGGCCTTTTTCCCCAGGGCCTCCGCCTTGGCGGAAAGGGCCTCGGCGTCCTCTTCCCGGAAGATGTTGAAACGGATCTCCCGGCGAATGGCCTCTTCATAGTCCTCCGCCCAGATATGTCCCAGCACCAGCAGCGGCTTCTTGATCCCGGCGGCTCTCAGCTCCAGCGCCTCCGTCACCGTTGCCAGCGCGAAGAAGTCTACCTGCTCCTCCAGAGCCAGGGCGATCTCCTCCGCCCCGTGACCGTAGGCATTTGCCTTGACCACCAGGCAGCAGCCCGTGCCCTTCGGCAGACGCTCCATCACGGCGCTCACGTTATGCCGCAGGGCCTCCGGCCTTATCTCCAGAAAAGCCCGTTTAGCGTATTTCATTCTTTATTCCTCCGTATGCTTCAGTCTGAAGGTCAGCTGCATCAGACTGTCGGACAGGTGCACGTTTTCCACGAAGGCATCCTCCGGCAAATTCAGATCCACGTGAGCGAAATTCCAGAAGCCTCTGACGCCGCCGTCATAGAGCTGCTGCGCGACCAGCGAGGCGGCTCCCTTGGGGATCGTCAGCACGGCGATATCCACCCGATTCTCCTTCAGATAGTCCGTCAGCTTCTCGATGGGATATACCGGCAGGCCCCGCACGGTGTCGGTGGTGGGGGCGATATCGAACAGCGCCCGGATGTACAGGCCCCGGTTCTCAAAATTCGCATACCCGGCCAGCGCCCGTCCCAGGTTTCCCGCACCGATCACGATAATGTCGTGCGACTGGTCCAGACCCAGGATGCCGCCGATCTCGGAGATCAGGCTCTGCACGTTATAGCCGTAGCCCTGCTGGCCGAATTCGCCGAAATGATTCAGGTCCTGACGGATCTGCGAAGCGGTGACCTTCATCATGCGGGAAAGCTCTCCCGAGGATATCCGTTCTACGCCCTGGGCTCTGAGCTCCGTAAGATAGCGCATATATCTGGTCAGGCGCTTGATGACCGCTTGGGAAATGGTCTTTTTCTCCATAAAAAAACATCCTTTCGGGGATTCCACGATATTATAAGCGTTTTCTTCCCGCTTGTCAATGAGATTGTTAAAAATTCTACAATTAGCTGTTAAAAATTCTACAATCCGACCCCGGTCTTCTGCCGCCGCCCTCCGTTTTTCCGGCCCGCCTGCCTGGGCTTGTGTTTTTCCGGCAAATGGGCTATACTGGGGAGGATATTTGCCGAGAAGGAGTCTGCCATGCTGCTGGCCTGCCGAAACCTTGCCAAGACCTTTGTGGACCGCCCCGTACTGAAGGGCGGCTACTTTCATATAGAAGAGAAAGAAAAAGCCGCCATCGTGGGCATCAACGGTGCCGGCAAATCCACCCTGCTCAACCTGATCACCGGCCGCCTCGCGCCGGATGAGGGCGAGATCATCCTGACCAAGGGCAAGAGCCTGGGCTACCTCACGCAGCATCAGGATCTGACCACCGACAAGACCGTTTACGAGGAGATCGCTTCGGCCAAGGCGGATATCTTTGCCCTGGAGGAGGAGATCCGCACGCTGGAGCAGCAGATCTCCGGCCTTTCCGGAGAGGCGCTGGAGGAGGCCTGCGGCCGCTACGGCCGGCTGACCCAGCTTTTCGAGGAAAAGAACGGCTATGCCGCTAAAAGCGAGATCGTCGGCGTCCTGAAGGGCCTGGGCTTCACCGAGGCGGAGTACGGCCGCCCCGCGGGACTGCTCTCCGGCGGTGAAAAGACCCGCCTGGCGCTGGGGAAGCTGCTGCTGACCGCGCCGGACCTGATCCTGCTGGACGAGCCCACCAACCATCTGGATATCGCCTCCGTGGCCTGGCTGGAGGGGTATCTGCGGGACTATCCCGGCGCCGTGCTGGTGGTCTCCCACGACCGGTATTTCCTGGACCGGGTGGTCACCAAGGTCATCGAGGTGGAGGCCGGCGAGGTCACGATGTATACCGGCAACTATTCCGCATTTGCCGTGAAAAAGCAGCAGCTTCGGGACATCGCCCTGAAGGCCTACTACAACCAGCAGGCGGAGATCAAGCACCAGGAGGAGGTCATCACCAAGCTGAAGTCCTTCAACCGGGAGAAATCCATCAAGCGGGCGGAAAGCCGGGAGAAAATGCTGGCAAAACTCGACCGCCTGGAAAAGCCGGAGGAAGTGAATGACAGCATGCATTTTACCCTTTCCCCGCACGTGCTCAGCGGCGAGGAGGTCCTAACCCTCTCCCACGTCGGGAAGAGCTTCGGTGAAACGCTGCTGTTCGCGGAGGTGAACGAGCTGATCCACCGGGAGGAGCACGTGGCCTTAATCGGCGACAACGGCAGCGGCAAATCCACCCTGCTCAAGATCATCAACGGCCTGCTGGCGCCGGACTGCGGCGAGATCAGGCTGGGCGCACAGGTAAGGATCGGCTATTACGATCAGGAGCAGCAGCTGCTCACCGACGGCAATACCCTTTTCGAGGAGATCCGGGAGGCCTATCCCGCCATGACGGATACGCTGATCCGCAACACTCTGGCGGCCTTCCTCTTCACCGGCGACGACGTGTTCAAGCTGGTCGGGGATCTGTCCGGCGGCGAACGGGGCCGTCTGTCCCTGGCCAAGCTGATGCTCTCCCCCTGCAATTTCCTGATCCTGGACGAGCCCACCAACCATCTGGACATGGCCTCCCGGGAGATCCTGGAAAATGCCATCCGGCATTACAGCGGCACGGTCCTGGTGGTCTCCCACGACCGCTATTTCATCAACCGCATCGCCACCCGGACGCTGGAGCTGGCCGATCAGACCCTGCGTTCCACCCTCGGCGGCTATGACGATTATCTGGCGGAAAAGGCCAAGCGGGAGGCGCTGCAGGCCGAAGCGGCGGCAGCGGCGGGCGGTCCGGCTGCCGTGGAGACCGTCCAGACCGATTCCGCCCGGGAGCGGGAGTTAAAAAAAGAGGCGGACGCGGAGGGCCGCCGGAAGGGAAAGGAGC
>JAZLJI010000001.1:0-31831 GCA_045617825.1 Lachnospiraceae bacterium | reverse complement strand
CCGCCGGGGCCGCCGCCGATCACGATAAGACTTTTGGCTTTATTGTCGCTCATAAGAGAAACCTCCTTTTAACGGATCGATTATAGCGCGGTTCCACCTATTGGACAAATTCGCATTTTTGCAGGGATTTATTAGATTTTTTAATGAATAGATGGCAGATCCGGCAGAAATGACAGGAAGAAAGCCGCCTGCCGCGTGAAGGGTCGGCTTTTCGCGCCTTATCGGGACTGCCTGCTCCGACAGGCCTCAACAAAGGCGGCGACCAGCTTCTGATGCTCCGCGGAATCATACATCATCTCCGGATGCCATTGTACGGCTATCATGAATCGGTGATTTTCCACCTCGATCGCTTCGGGGACTCCGTCAGAAGAATAGGCGGTGACGCGGACGCCGGTCCCCGGGGTCCGCACTGCCTGATGGTGATAAGAATTGACCTGCAGCAGCTCCAATCCGAAAATGTCTTTGAGACGCGAACGGTCTTCGATCGTGACCGAATGCCACGCCACATTACGGGGGTACCGTCTTCCGCAGGAGTGACATTCGAAACCGCCCTCCACTTCCAGATCCTGATATAAGGTGCCGCCCAGGGCAACATTCAAAAGCTGCATGCCCCGGCAGATTCCCAGCAGCGGCAGATCTCTGGACAGCGCGAACTGCGTGAGGGCAAGTTCCTGTTTGTCGCGCATGGGGGAAACGATGCCGCAGTACGATTTGGTGAAGGCGCCGTAATTTCCGGGGCCGATATCCTGACCGCCGGTGAGCAGCAGACCGTCCAGGCTTTCCAGCAGCGGAGCGAGCGACGAAAGCTCCTCGCAGCGCGGGATAAGGACCGGGCAGCCTCCGGAACGCTCTATGCTGTAAATATAGTCTCCCGACAGCGTGTTCCAATCGCGTCCGGAGGGGCCTGAGGAGGAGACCGTATCCATAATGTCGCGGTAATCATAATTGCACGTCATGCCGATCAAGGGTTTTCCTGTATGCATTTTGCTTCACCTCTACTACCGGGATAGGAGCTCCCGGATGCTTTTGAAAATGATCTCTTTTTGAGCATACCGCGCAGACAGCCGAAAACAACGGTATCTGCGCGGTATACGGAGCATATATTGCCGCTAAGGGATCCCTGCGGCAGATCCGGATGGAGAAGCTCCGGTTCAGCGCCAGTAAGGGAGGACCGTACCGAGGTCCTGCTCCTTAGCCTTTCTGTAGCAGCGGATGGCTACCGCAAAATCCAGGATCCCGGCGCCGACGGCGTTGAAATAGATGATCTGATCGTCGTTGTCACGGCCGCTCTTTTTGTGCGCAACGATCTCACCGATCTCAGCGGAGATACCGTCATCCGTGAACAGCCCTTCATCGTACATACGCGCAACACTGCTGCTGAGACGGTGCTTCACGGTGTCCCAAAAATCGACGACCACCTTGTCGGCCATCGTGATACAGCCATACTCCATTTCATAGCCGGCCATATTGATCAGCAGAGTGCCCCGGGTCACCCATTTGGCTTTGATAATGGGCTCCAGCGTCAGCGTCACGGTGATCACGATATCGCTTTCGGAAACGCAGTCAGGAAGCTGCTCCAGTTCAACGGGAATGATCTTCAGCTGCGGATATTTGGCGCTCATCTCTTCCGCAAAGGCTTCAGCCCGATCCAGATACAGGTCGTAGATATACACCTTCTCCAGAGACGGACGAACGATAACGGCTGCCTCCAGCTGCGTGCGGGACTGGACCCCGGCTCCGCAGATCGTCAGCACCCGGCTGTTTTCTTTGGATAAGTATTTCATGGCAACGCCGCCGGAAGCACCGGTCCGCTTGGCACTGACCTCCGTCCCGTCCGCAAAGCAGACCGGGAGCTTCGTTTCCGGATCGTTCAGGACCAGGGTCACGCTCGCCCGGGGCAGACCGAGCTTGTAATTCTGAGGGCCGCTCCCGATCCACTTCACCCCTGCCATGTTGTACTCACCCCCGATGAAGCCTGGCATGCAGTTTATACGGCCGTTGGTGACTTCATCCTTTTTGGTTTTGCCGAAGCGCATGACCACCTTGCCGGGGACATTCACATCGCCCTCTTCAAACAGCACATAGGCCCGTTCGACATCGTAAAGCGCGGCGTGCATATCACCGACTCCCGCGGCTGACATATCCACGTTATTCAAAAACAAAACATCCACATTCATAGCTTCTGACCTCCTGATCGTATCGTACTGCTCTCGTTTGCCGTTTTTATCCCGGAAGGAGCCGCTAAGGGCTACTGCCGGGAGGAAAACATCACATGGGGTTAGGACCGCTCACCGTTTTTTCTTTCAGAGGCCGTGCGCTGACCTTTTCCTGTCACGGCTGCGGCGGGGAGCACCCGCTCGGAAGATCATCCGTCCGGGGACGGCCTTCTTTGATCGGCCGCGGCAGCGGGGATCCTCCGGAAATCAAGCGCTCTATTCGGGAAAAGGATAGCATATAATTTTTTTATTTCAAGATGCTGTATAAATTATTTTCTTTTTTATAGGTGTCCAGCCTTTGTTTCCGCCGTAAAAGCCCGTCAAAAAAAGGGGGCGGTCCCCCAGAAAAAAATTATTTTCTTTTTTTCGTTTTTCTGTTATACTGGATCGAAGAAAAGTTTTCCGGCAAAGGAGATCATATGGAAGTATCGGCATTACTTGATAGGATCCGGCAAGAACAGAACACTTTCTCGGCAGCTCAGAAGCTGGTTGCCGCTTATGTGCTGGAAAACCACAGACGGATCCCGTTCCTTTCCATTACCGAGCTGTCTCAGCGTATCGGTGTCAGTGACAATACCGTGGTTAAATTCTGCAACCGGATCGGATATACCCGTTTCTCCGAATTCAAAAAGGAATTTGCGGAGCACGCCTGTTCGGAGCTTGTGGTTTTCAACAAAATGTCCGCCTCGGCCGAAATAATAGGATCTGATTCCGTTTTCGAAGCGGAAATGAACGATTCCTTCGCGCTGATCCAAACCGCCCTTACCGATTCCATGAATCAGAAAAACCTGGAACCGCTGGCGGAAATGATGAATAAAGCGCGGGCCATATACATTACGGGCGGCCGGGCATCCGGAAAGCTTGGGGAGTTCCTGGCCATTCATCTGCGCTATTTGGGCTTCAAGGTATACGATATCAGCGACTCGGTCGGTGATTATCTGGATAAGATTTCCATGATCGGGCCGGAGGATCTGGTCATCGCCTTCAGCTTTGCCCGCTACACCGGTCAGGTAGTCGATGCCCTGAATCTGCTGCACGAAGACGGTGTCCCCATCGTTCTCTTCACCGATTACGGCATATCTCCTGCCAGACCCTTTGCTTCATTAGTCTTTCAATGTAGCCTTACATCAAGTTATTTCCTGTACTCCTATACCGGCTGTGTCGCGCTTATGTCGGCGATATGCCGCTATATCGGCCAGGTCCGCCGCGAGAACGCGATGCAGCACATGAAAATGCTGGAACAGCGTCTGGTGGATAATGAAGTGTTTCACAACAGGATACAATAAGCAGCGCCGGCTGGTGTTTTGAGTCGGAAAGGCAGAACCAGCCGGGGAAAAGCGTCCCCCGGACAGACAGATCCCGGATCTCGTTGCGAGATCCGGGATCTGTCTGTCTTCGTCTGTGCTCTTCCCGGCCGGCGGCGCCGGTCCGCGGCTTACTGCACCTCGTACAGGTCGACGGAGATCCGGTCCTCGTATGGCGGGATCTTCACGGAGATCAGCTCCGTGTGAGAGGTGGGCACGTTCTTCCCCACGTAATCGCCCCGGATGGGCAGCTCCCGATGGCCCCGGTCCACCAGCACCGCCAGCTGGACGGAGGCCGCACGGCCCAGCTGCTTCAGGGCATCCAGCGCCGCGGCCGCCGTGCGGCCGGTGTACAGCACGTCGTCCACCAGGATCACGTGCTTTCCTTCAATGGAAAATCCCAGCTCGTGGGCATGGATCACCGGGCTCTCGGAGCTTTTCACCAGGTCGTCCCGGTAGAAGGTGATGTCCAGCGCCCCCAGAGGTACCTTGACGTTTTCGATGCTTTCCACCTGATTGGCGATCAGGGCCGCCAGCGGGATGCCCCGGCGCTTGATCCCGACGATGCAGAGATTTTCCCCGCCGTTGTTCCGCTCCACGATCTCGTGAGCGATACGCTTTAACGCCCGAAGCACCGCGGCTTCATCCATCAGAACAGCCTTAAATTTCTCCATGCCTTCTCCTTTTCATCGCAGGAAGGTCCGAAAACAGCTTTCCCCTCCGGGAATACGCCCGGAGGGGAAGCCGTATCAGGGGGTCAGATTGACCGACCGATCAATATTTGCCGAGGGAAGAGGCGTTCTCTTCGGAGGGCATGTATTCCTCGCGGCCGCCGGGCAGCACCGCGTTCAGGATGATACCCACGATGGAGGCCACGGCCAGACCGGAAAGGCTTACCTTTACGGAACCGATGGCGAAGCTGATGGCGCCGGTGGCGTTGTTGCCGGCGGTAGTGATATCAGCGCCCAGAGCGCCGGAGAAGTTGATGCCCAGAGCCAGGCCCAGGATCACGGCGGCAATGATAACGTTGCGGCTGGCCTGGAAGTTGGTCTTGTTCTCGACCATGTTGCGGACACCGATGGCGGAGATCATGCCGTACAGGATGATGGATACGCCGCCGATGGTAGCGGTAGGCATTGCGGTGATGATGGCAGCGAACTTAGGGCAGAAGCTGAGGATCACGGCAAAGAAGGCAGCCAGGCGGATCACGAAGGGATCGTAGACCTTGGTCAGGGCCAGAACGCCGGTGTTCTCACCGTAGGTGGTGTTGGCGGGAGCGCCGAACAGGGCGGCGATGGTGGTGCCGATACCGTCACCGATCAGGGTGCGGTGCAGACCGGGATCTTCAATGAAGTTCTTGCCGACGGTGGAGCCGATGGCGGAGATATCGCCGACGTGCTCCATCATGGTAGCGAAGGCGATGGGAACGATGGTGATGATGGAGGAAAGCAGCAGGCCCTTATCCACGTTTCCGGAGCCGAACAGGCCGAACACGGTGTCCTTCATCTGGAAAGGAAGGCCTACCCAGGCAGCGTCCTTCACGCCGGACCAGTCGACCTTGCCGAAGATGGCGGCGATCACGTAGGAGGCCACAACGCCCAGCAGGATGGGAACGATCTTGATCATGCCCTTGCCCCAGATGTTGCAGACGATGACCACAACGATGGCTACCAGAGCGATGGGCCAGTTGGTCGCGCAGTTATTCAGGGCAGAGGGAGCCAGAATTAGGCCGATGGCGATGATGATGGGACCGGTCACCACAGGAGGGAAATACTTCATGACGTTCTTGCTGCCGAAGGCCTTGCAGACGGCGGACAGCACCAGATACAGCAGACCGGAGCAGGCAACGCCTACGCAGGCATAGGGCATGGACTCGGCAATGCTGAGACCGGCATCGGCGCCCATGGCCTGTACGGTGAAATAGCCGCCCAGGAAGGCGAAGGAGGAGCCCAGGAATACGGGGACCTTCTTACCGGTAACCAGGTGCATGAACAGGGTGGCCAGACCGGCAAACAGCAGGGTCGCGGATACGGACAGACCAGTCAGGATCGGGACCAGCACGGTGGCACCGAACATGGCAAACATGTGCTGCAGACCCAGCACCAGCATTTTGGGCGTACCCAGCTTCTTGGCGTCATAGATGGCGTCTTTTTGTTCGTTCATTTCTCTCCTCCGGAAAATCAACACGTTTTTTCTTTCAGGGCGGTCCGGCGCATAAAAAAACGATCCTGCAGCAGCCGCGCAAGATCATCCCATCTTCGGTCCCGGGTCGTCCCGTTTCCCTCTGTATATCTGCCTCTTGCCGGTCTCTCTGTACCGCGCTTAAAGATCTCATTTTCCGAGAAATATCATACACCGTAAGCGGCCCGGATGCAAGCGGAATTTTATCGAATTTTTACAAATAGCGCGAAAAATGCGGCGTCTGCGGAAGCGGGGAAGGGGACAGCTCACACCGGGCAGCTGCTCCGGTATTCCGCGTACGCCTCAAAGCCCCCGCAAAGGGTCTCGGCGCTGTGGCTGTCGCTGGAAAGCACGAAGCGGGCGCCGCGGGCCTTCAGGTACCGCAGCTGCTCCGCGGAGGGATAAGGAACCTGCCGGTAGCCCCGGAAGATCGCTCCGAAATTGATCTCGAAGGGGATGCCCCGGGTCAGCAGCTTTTCCGCCGCCTGCTGCCAGGCTCTGCGGTAGCGGGGATGCGCCGTGTCGAACAGCGGCTTCTGCTCGTTGAATTTGGTGATCAGATCGAAGTGGCCGATGATCCGGCAGCCGGTCTTCTCCGCCACCTGCCCCACCAGGGCATAGTAGGCCTCCGCCGCAGCCATCGGGTCACCGCCGAAGGCGGCGATCATTTCCTCGGAGGCCGCCGCGCTTTCGTCCACGGGATAGTAGATGCCGTCCTTCAGGACGTAGTGCACCGAGCCGATCAGGTAATCGTAGCCCTCCGCGGGCGGCGCGTAAAAATCCTGCTCCAGGCCGCAGAGGATCCTCAGCCGTCCCCGGTACTGCTCCTTCAGGGCATTTACCCGCCTCCGGTAATCCTCCGTGCCGGCCTCGCTCATGCAGTAGCTCCCGTCAAAGGGCGTATGGGAATGCCCGGAAAAGCCAAGGCAGGACAGCCCCATCCGGGCAGCGGCCGCGGCGACTGCCTCCGGGCTGTCCTTCCCGTCACAGATATCGGTATGCACGTGCAGATCCCACATGATCTCTCCTTCTGCCCGAGGACGGAGCGCCGCGCCGGACGGACCGTCCCCCCGGCCGCGCTTCGTTTCGGTCCGCTGAAAATGCGCCTATACCGACGGCCGGGGCCCCTGCCCTGCGGCAGAGGTCCCGGCCAGCGGTCATATCGGTTTTACAGGGCTTCAAAAGCCTCGTTGCTTACCTTGTAGCGGGACAGGAAGGGCTTCAGCTCCTTCGCGATCCGTTTCACGGCTCCGGCAGAGTCGCCTTCGATGTTCAGCGGCAGGATCGGGTCGTGCAGAGACAGGCGCAGCAGGAACCAGCCGTCGCCGATGGATACCCGCACGCCCTCGTAGTTGTTGGGCGCGATCTGCCAGCCGGGCTGAGTAGAGGCATAGGCCTCCAGGTCCGCCAGCAGAGCTTTGCCGTAGGGGGCGAAATCCTCCACGCCGACCTTGAAGCGGAATTCCTTGGCCTCCGCGGGCTCCTTCAGCTCGGCGATCAGATCCGCCAGCTGGCCGCCCTGAGCCTTGGCCTTGGCCAGCTCGATCAGCAGCTTCACGCTGAGGTATGCGCCGTCATCCAGGAAATAGTTCTCCTTCAGGGCGCCGTGGCCGCTGGTCTCCATGGCCAGCTGGGTGTCCTGTCCGGTGGCGTTCAGACGGATGGCTTCGTTGATCACGTTGCGGTAGCCTCTCTTGAAGCGGTGATGCACGCCGCCCTTGGCCGCGATAAATTCCGCCAGGCCCGTGGAGGTGATGGAGTCGGTGACCAGCGTGGTGCCGGGGTGCTCCTTCAGCAGGATCGCGCCGATCATGGCGATCAGGCGGTTCCGGTTCAGCTCGGAGCCGTCGGGCAGCACGGCGCCGGCCCGGTCCACGTCGGTATCGAAGATGATGCCCAGATCGGCCTTATTCTTCAGCACGGCAGCGGAGATCGCGGCCATGGCCTCTTCATTTTCCGGGTTGGGGATATGGTTGGGGAAGCTGCCGTCCGGCTCCAGGAACTGAGAACCGGCAGTGTCGGCGCCCAGAGGCTCCAGCACCTTGGCGGCGAAGAAGCCGCCGGCGCCGTTGCCGGCGTCCACCACGACCTTCAGGCCCTTCAGAGGCTGCTGGCTGCCGGTGGCGGCGATGATCTTGTTCCGCAGGATCTCGCTGTAGGTGTCCATGAAGCCGCCCTTCAGGATCTTTCCGGGCTTTTCGGCTGCGAGGCCTTCCTCTCCCGCGGCAAACTGCAGGATGGCCTTGATGTCCTCCTTCTCGCAGCCGCCCTGGGCGGTGAAGAACTTATAGCCGTTGCGGTTGAAGGGCAGATGGCTGGCGGTCACCATCACGGTGCCGTCGAACATGGCGCCCTCGGTCACGGTCGCCATGAACATGGCCGGCGTGGAGGCCATGCCGAAATCGGTGACCTCGATGCCCTGAGCGGCCAGAGCCTCGGCCATATAGCCCAGCAGGGCTTCGCCGGAAAGCCGGGAATCACGGCCCAGCGCGACCCGCAGGTCCTTCCTGCCCAGCTTCTGAGACAGCCACAGCGCAAAGCCGCGGGCGATGTCCTTTGCCGCCTGCTCCGTCAGGTTCACGTCCTCACCGGGGATCCCGGGCAGAGCCACGCCGCGGATATCCGATCCGTTCTGTAATTTGCTGTAATCCATATTCCACCTCGTTATTATGATATGATTTGTGTCCTGCCCGGCCCTTAATGCCGGACGGAATAAAGTTCATTTTCAGGTCCCGCTCTGCCGCGGAAGACTGCGGCCCGCTCCCGTCCTTATCGCCGGGAAAGGCCTCTGCCCGCGTCCCGCTTACCGCAGGAAGCCGCTGATGATCTGCTCCTCGGCCTCCGCCTCGGTCAGGCCCAGGGACATCAGCTTCACCAGCTGGTCTCCGGCGATCTTGCCGATGGCGGCCTCGTGGATCAGCGCCGCGTCCACGTGATTGGCCTCCAGCCGGGGCACCGCGATGACTCTGGCGGAGTCCATGATGATGGCGTCGCATTCCGCGTGGCCGTGGCAGGGGGTATTGCCGATGATCGCGGCCTCAAAGCTCTGCACCGACCGGTCCTTGGCCACTGACCGGGAGATCACGTCCGCGGAGGAGCCCTCGCCGTTCAGCTCCACCCGGTAAATGCTGTCCGCAGCCTGCTCCTCATGGGTCATCAGCGCCTCGTGGACCACGAAGCTGGCACCGGCCGCCAGCTGTGCGAGCGTCGTCCGCCTGGTGGAATCCACGCCCTTGATCTGGGCCATTTCGAATTCCGCGGAGGAGCCCTCCTCCATATAGACCTCCGTCACCGGGTTCAGGATGCGTTTGCCGCTGCCCGTACCGGAGCCGTAATGCTTTTCCACGTATTTGATCTTCGCGTTCTTGCCCACGAAGAAGCGGTGGACCCCGTCATGGCGGGAATCCTGTTTGCCGCAGTTGTCGATGCCGCAGCCGGCCACGATCACCACGTCCGCGTCCTCTCCGATGAAGAAATCGTTGTACACGGTCTCCTCGAGGCCGCTCTCCGAAAGCACCACGGGGATGTGGACGGACTCATTCTTCGTTCCGGGCTTGATGCGGATGTCGATCCCGGGCTTGTCCTCCTTGTTCACGATCTCGATGTTCGCGGTGCTGCGGCGGCCGGCGCTCTGGCCGTTGGCCCGGATGTTGTAGGCGCCCTCCGGCACCTGATGCAGGTCCGCGATCTCCTCGATCAGCTGTTTCTGTATGGCGTCCAGCATGGTCTTCTCCTCCTAATTCAGGCGGCTGCAGCCCATGTTCATCGCTGCGGCAGTCCCCAAAAGCCTGGGCAGGATCTCCTCACGGGGTCCCTGCTGCTTCACCCGGCCGGCCTCGATCACCACCAGCTCGTCGGCGATGTTCAGGATCCGTTCCTGATGGGAAATGATCAGCACGGTCCCCTGGATGCTCTCCCGCACGGACTCAAAGACCTGGATCAGATTCTGGAAGCTCCAGATATCGATGCCGGCCTCCGGCTCGTCGAACAGCGAATAGCGGGTCCCCCGCGCCAGCACCGTGGCGATCTCGATCCGCTTCAGCTCGCCGCCGGACAGGGAGGCGTTGACCTCCCGCTGGATATAATCCTTGGCGCAGAGCCCGACCCGGGACAGATAGCCGCAGGCCACGTTCAGGGAAATGTTCTTCCCCACCGCCAGCCGCAGCAGATCGATGACCCGGATGCCCTTGAAATGCACCGGCTGCTGGAAGGCGAAGCTGATGCCCGCCTTGGCTCTGTCGGTGAGGCTGTAGTCGGTGATATCCTGGCCGCCCAGGAAAATTTTACCGCTCGTAGGCTTGTAAATGCCCATTATGATTTTCGCTATAGTGGATTTTCCCCCGCCGTTGGGGCCGGTGATCACGACGAATTTGCCGTCCTCAAGGGTGAGCGACAGATCGTCCAGGATCTTTTTCTCCTGTCCGTTCTCCTCCACCGTATAGCTGACTGACTTCAGTTCCAGCATATGCTTCTCCTTCTGGCCGGAGCCGCCTGTACGCGCAGGCCCCGGCGCGGGTCCGCGGGAGCTTCGCCCCGCCCGCTCAGGCCGTCGCCGGCCCTCGGTCTTTTGACCCTAATGTGTGATTATAGCACATCTCCGGCCTTCGTAAAAGCCCTTTTTGCGGCCAATGCCACGTGGTGCAGCAGCACCGCCGTGGTCACGGCGCCCACGCCCCCGGGCACCGGCGTGATCGCAGAGACGACAGGCTCCACCTCCGCCCAGCGGGCATCTCCCGCCAACGCCCCCAGGCCGCCCCGGCTGTTGGGCTTTTCCGGATCCCAGTTCACCGAAACGTCGATCACCGTCTGGCCCGGTGCCACGTGCGCTCCGGTCAGACTGCCCAGCCTTCCGGCGGCGCTGATCACGATATCCGCCTCCCGGGTGACCCGCGCCACGTCAGGCGTCCGGCTGTGGCAGACGGTCACCGTGGCGTTCTCGGCCATCAGCAGCATGGCGGCGGGCTTGCCCACCACCAGCGACCGGCCGATCACCGCCGCCCGTTTGCCCGCGAGCGCAATGCCGTAGGCCTTCAGGATCCGCAGGGCCGCCTCCGCCGTGCAGGGCGTGAAGCCCTCCCCGGAGCCGGTAAATACCCCCGCCAGGGACCCGTCGGTGCAGCCGTCCACGTCCTTCTCCGGAAGGATCAGGCGGCGGGCCAGCTCTCCGTCCAGCTGCTTCGGCAGCGGGCGGAACAGCAGGATCCCGTGAACGCCGGGGTCGGCATTAAGGCTTTCCAGCGTCCGCAGGAAGGTCTCCTGCGGGACCTCCTCCGGCAGCACGGTGGGTCTGAGGGTGACGCCGGTCTCCTCGGCCACCCGTCTGACGCCCCGTTCGTAGGCCAGATCGTCCGGGCGCTCTCCCACCCGGAGCAGCGCCAGTGTGGGCGGGCAGCCGGCCTCCTTCAGCGCCCGGACCGTCTCCGCCGTTTCCCGCTTCAGGGCTTCCGCCACCGGAGCCCCCTTCAATAATTCAGCCATTACGCGCCTCCCAACTCCCGGCGTACCCGGTCAAGCAGCGCCTCAGCTTTTTCGCTTCCTGCCTGCTCCATTTGCCGGACCCGGGCGTTCAGGGCCTCTGCCTGCTCCCGGTCCCGGAGACCTTTCGTATTGATGTACACGTTCAGGGCCGCCGCCTTCAGGGCGCCCTCCAGCAGCGCCGCAGCGCAGCCCGCGTCCGACAGCAGCAGCCTCGAGCCCTTCTCCGCCATCAGCGCGGTGAGCTCCAGTGCCTCCGTACACAGCTCCAGGATGCCGAGCGGAGCCTGCAGCGCCGTCAGCGTGGCCTGCTCCAGCCGCTCGTTCCGGCCGGGCTCCTCTTTGGGGATCCGGTAGGCCTCCGCCAGCGGCAGAAAGCCCTCCGCGTCCCGGGCCACCTGATCCTGCAGCGCCGTCATCAGCTGCTCCAGCCGTCCCATGGCGGCCCGCAGTTCCTCCTCCACGGCGGCGTAGCGGGGCTTTCCTACGGTGAGGGCCCCCGCCATATGCGCCAGCGCCGCGCCCAGTGCGCCCGCGTAGGCCGCGGCGCCTCCGCCGCCCGGCGCCGGTGCCGTGCTGCCCAGCTTCTGTACGAAGGCCCGGCAGCTGCCCAGCGTTTCGTCCGGCATGCCGGAAAGCCGCCAGCTCAGGGAATGATCCCGGGCCAGGGCCGCGTTCCGGTAATGCTTATTCTCCGTGACGTCCGCGATCAGCTCGACGTCCTCCGGCAGGGCATAGGCCTCCTCCTCGGCGCCCAGCTCCACCTCCAGCACGGCCTTGTCCGGCCAGAAGGGATAGCAGTCGATCTCCATAACGTGCCCCTGATAGGGGAAGGCATAGCGGTATTTTTCCACCGGATGCGCGGCGGGATCCGCCGTTTTCAGCAGCTCCCCGTAGCGCTCCGCGCCGATCTCCTCCTCCTGCTCCAGCCGCTTCCGGGGGCTGAGCTCCCGCTTGACGGTGTGGGTATAGCGCTTAAGGCCGTTTTCCTCCGTGCAGCGCACCCGGGCGGTCTCTCCGGGCTGCCCCAGCAGATAGGTCTGGCAGATGCGCAGCACCCGTACCCCGGGCTGCCCGCGGAGCCAGGCCTCCTCCGGCCGCCGGATCAGGAATTTCTTTTCGATCTCGTATCCCGCCTTACTGCACACGCGCCTCACTCCTTTTTTTGCCCCAAAGCAGGCCGAACCAAAGCAGCAGCGCCGCGGGGTAGATCCACAGCAGCCAGCTGCCGACTGCGCCGTACAGGGTCCTTGTGCCCTCCGCCGGCAGCTCCAGCGTCACGGCGTGGCCGTAGCCCAGACTCTCGCTGTGCTCCAGCAGCAGCTCCCGCCCGTAGGCGTCCTCCGCCAGGGTCAGGCCGTCGTAGGTCGCCTTCAGCACGGAGACGCCGTTTTCCGGCCCCAGCATCCCGGCGATCCGGAAATGCTGCCCGGTGATGCCGTCCCAGTCCCAGGAGGGCAGCAGCAGGATGTCGGCGTCGTCCGCCATGCCCGCCACGTAATAGCTGAAGTTGCTGTCATAGCAGATCGCCATGGCCAGCCGCACGGTCCCCGCCTCCGTCTCCAGGGCAAATACCGGCAGCTCGCCGTCGCCCCTGATATACTGGCCTGATTCGATCAGCGGCACCAGGCAGTATTTGCTGTAATGGATGAGCTCCTGCCCCCGGCTGTCGATCAGCACCAGGCAGTTGTCGCCCTTTTCGCCTTCTCCGCCGATCAGCTCAAGGCCCAGGACCATCGGCAGCTCCAGTTCCTTCGCCAGAGCCCGGGCGCGGCTCATGAAGCTCTCCCGGTCCTCCGCCGGCAGCTCAAAGGCCTCCTCGCTGAACAGCAGCAGCTCCGCCTTCTGGGCCTTGGCCTCCCGGGCCGTCTGCTCCAGGCAGGCAAGATCCTCCGCCAGAGGCAGATCCTCGGCGGTCATGAAGTCTCCGCAGTACGTGCCCGCGGCAAATGCCGTCCGCAGCGTCGGTCCCTCCTTCGGGGCCCGCGCCAGCCGGAGAGTCCCCAGACCGAACAGGCAGCCCCACAGGCCCAGCAGCACCAGAGCGGCCCGGCAGCCCTGCCGACGGGTCTCCTTCATGAACAGCGCCGCCAATGCGGAGGCAGCGGCGGCCAGCAGGAAGCAGAGGCCGGAGGCGCCGATCCAGGCCGCCCCCTGCAGCAGCGGCTTGCAGCCGAACAGGTACAGCTCCAGACGGAAGGGTCCGCTCATTCCCAGCAGCGATCCTGCCGCGAACAGGCTCATCCAGGCCAGCGGAAAGACCAGCACGCCGCCCTTCAGCTTCCGGCGGAAGGCCAGACGGCTCAGCAGGAAGGGCAGGACGGCCAGACATCCGGCAAGGCCGAAGATCAGCAGATCCGCCGCTCCGCTGTCGAAAAAGCCGAAGCAGCGCAGGGCAAAGCCGATGACGAAGCACAGTGCGGAAGCCGTCAGCTCCCGCCGGTCCTCCGCCCGAATAAGCAGCCACAGGAAGATGCTGTATCCGGCAAGCGTGCTCAGGGTCCCCAGGACCGGCAGGCCCTCGGGAGAAAGCTTCAGCCACGCGCCGTCCGCCAAGCGGCTGAGCAGCAGACATACGATCCCCGCGATCCGCAGGATATGTACCGCGGCCGGGGCCCTTCGCTCATGATCATTTCTCCGCATCGTTTTTCCTCCGTCACCTTCTGTCGAATTCCGGGTGGTTGGCATGGAAGATCTCCTTTTCTCTGTACATTGCCGCCTCGGCAACGTTGACCAGCTGCAGGGCCTGCCGGCCCTCGCCGTAGGTCCAGCCGATGCTGCCCAGAAAATCCTGTTCCTCGTTGGCGCGGTTCAGCGCCACCATCCGCTGGCTGAAGCTCAGCCGGTCCACCTGGGGCACCATGATCACGAACTCGTCACCGCTGATCCGGAACAGGCTGTCGGGGGAGAAGTGCTCGTTCATCAGCCCGGCAAATCTCTGGATCAGCTCGTCTCCCGCCTTATGGCCCTGGGTATCGTTGGTGGCCTTGAGGCGGTTCAGGTCGCAGAAGGCCACGCCCAGGACCTCCTCCCGGCTCATCCGCTCCAGTGCCATTATGAAGGCCCGCCGGTTCTGCAGTCCCGTGAGAGCGTCCGTATTGGCCATCTCGCCGAGGGCTCTGCCCCGCGCGTGCAGCTCCTGCACACGGCCGGCCTGCAGCGTCACGTACAGCAGCAGCTCGGCAACGGCTACCGCCGTCAGGGACAGCGACAGATCGGTATCCAGCATCTCGACCACTGCCGAGGCGGCCGGGATCAGAACGTACATCGTCAGGGCGATCGCGTCGTGGCGCCCCAGCGTATTGAGATTGCTCATGATCAGGATCATCTCGTACAGCATGGACACGCCCGTGATGCAGAAGGTCAGCGAATACCATTCGGCGGGAATGAACAGACCCTCCTTCACCGTGTAAATGCCGCCCGTCACGTACTGATAGGTGAAGAAGATCACCGCCAGCGCGTTGATCACCGCCGGGACGTATACCGCCCAGACCGACAGAGGCCTCATCCCCAGGGCGCTGCGTTTGCCGTTGATGGTCTCCCGCAGATACAGGATGAACAGCAGCATGATGAACAGCGCCATGGCCATCGCCAGCCAGTTGGTGATCTGCAGCAGGAGCAGCTCCTGCCGCCCGTCGTAATGCCAGCTGATGATGTCCGCGACCAGAGCGACCTGCGTGACGGCGATGCACGCGATGAACAGCTTGTTCTTCAGGTCTCTGATCCGGGACTCAAACACCAGCCCGTACAGGGTGATCAGCAAAACGACCACCCCCATCACTTCGATTGCCACAATGACGTCCGTCATGTTCCTTCCTCCTGTACCGTTCCCGAGGTTTCTTTCCTGTGATATTTCTTTCAGACGGTCAGTGCGCGTAGATCTCCGGCACCAGGCCCGTCAGCACTTCCATTTCCCGGATGGCCATGGCGGCCTGCCGGGTCTCCTGGCTCTGCTTCCGGAAGCTGCGGACGATCTCCCGGTAAAGGAGTCTTCCCTCCGCCGTCTGCAGATCGCAGGGCTTGTGCAGCAGGTTCCACAGCTCCTCCTTCCACTGATGGGAGGCCTGGGCCCGGGTCACGATATCCAGTGCCCGCGTCTCCGCGTGGGCATTGTCCGTCATCAGGCTGCCGCCGATCAGCTTCACGCTCATGCCGCGGTCCGTCGGCACGTCATATACGTTGATGAAGGCCGTGGCCTTTTCCTCGTCGTACCAGCTCTCCACCTTGTCCGCGCAGTAAAGGTCGAACTCCCCGGACACGCCGCGGAAGGCCACGGTGATGTTCCGGGTCTCGGGCAGCAGGGAAAGGTCTCCCTCCGCCGGCAGCACGGTAAATTCCGCCTCCTCGGGGCTCCAGCTGAGCTTCATGGGGGTGCGGACGATCGTCCCGTCCTTCCAGCCGTCCCCGTCGCCGGCATCCTCCGTCATCGTGAAGCTGCCGTCCGCTCCCGGGAAGACGAACAGGGTCAGATTTTCCCTGCGGCCCAGCAGATTGTCCTCGGCGTCGTCCTGGGTCGGCACGATGGCGCCGGCCTTCGCGAACACGGGGTATTCCTCCAGGAAGCGGTACAGCTCCAACCGCTTCCCGCCCTGATAATGCAGGCCCAGGAAGGCGTCGAACCAGTCTCCCTCCGGCAGCCATACCTCGGTACGGCCCATCCGGGACACCGGATCGCTCTTCTCGGTGATGGGCGCCACCAGCAGCTCCGTTCCGAAGAAGTAATTGTTCTGCAGGGCGTAGGCCTCCTCTCTGTCCGGGTACGCGTAGTACAGCGGCTGGATCAGCGGCTCGCCCTCCGCGTGGCAGAGGTGGTTCATCGTATAAAGGTACGGGAAGAGCCGATGGCGGAGCCGCAGGAATTCCTCCTGGATCTCGCAGGCCTCCCGGTTGAATTTCCAGGGCTCCTTGCTGGTAAACTCATTCCGCGTGGAATGCAGCCGGTTGATGGGGGAGAATACGCCGTACTGGACCCAGCGGGTAGCCAGCTCGTCGTCCCGGTAGCCGAACATGTGGCCGCCGATATCGTGGCTCCACCAGCAGTAGCCCACGTTGGAGGCGGTATTCGTAAAATACGGCTGGAAGTTCAGCGTCTCCCAGTTCACGACGGTATCTCCCGAGAAGCCGATGGGATAGCGGGAGGACCCGACACCGGCATAGCGGGAGAAGAACATGGGGCGTTTGCCGTTCCGGGAAATGTCCAGGATGTGCAGATGGTTCAGCAGCCACAGCGGATCGATCTTCTCCAGGGGCTGCGGCGCGTGCTTCTCGTCGTGGATCCACCAGTAGTTCGTGCCCTGCTGCCAGTCCATCCACCAGAAATCCACCCCGGCCTCCTCGTAGGGATGATGCAGGATATCGAAGTATTTCTCCATGAACGCGGGATCCAGCAGATCCAGCTTCACCGGCTCGCCCGCCTCGGGATCCTGTCCCACCGCGGCGCACATTTCCCGGTACATGGCTTCGAAGGAGCGGACGCCCTGGGCCGGGTGCAGGTTCAGGGTGGTCTTCAGGCCATGCTCATGCAGGAAGGCCAGGAAGGCGCGGTAGTCGGGGAACAGCTCCTCGTCCCAGGTATAGCCGGTCCAGCCCAGCTTCCCCTGCATGCCCTTCCAGGCTGCCTCCTGAGGGACCTTGTCCACCAGATGCCAGTCCATGTCGATGACCGCCACCGAGAAGGGCAGGTTTTCCTCCTCGAAGCGCTCCACCAGGGCCTCGTACTCCTCCTGCGTATACGGATGATACCGGCTCCACCAGTTCCCCAGCGCGTAGTCCGGGAGCAGCGGCGGCATGCCGGTCAGATGATACAGGGCCTTCAGCGCCCCCTTATAATCCAGCCCGTAGGCGAAAAGATACACGTCTGTTTCGGGATTCCGCAGGGCGAACCAGCTGTCCTCCAGCACCACGCCGTCGGAATCGTCCACCAGCGCCAGGCCCTGACGGGACAGGATGCCGTCCTCCAGCGGGATCGGGCCGTCCTCCTGGTCCAGCGTGCGGCAGGTCCCCTTCAGGTTGCTCAGAGGCTCGCCGTAGCGCCAATGGGTATAGGGCGCCGTCTTCAGGGTGATCTCCAGGCTCTCCGGCCCGAAGGGCTGCCCCTCCTGATAGAATAGCCGCAGGGCAGCCGTCTCCAGACGCAGATGCCCCTCATATACGGAAAAGGAGAAATTTACCGGCGGCGCGTCCCGGTAGAAGATCCGCTGGGTGGGTCTGTCCTCAAAGTGCCCCTGCGGGTCGAATTCCAGCCGGACCAGCCGATCCGTCAGCACCGTGAAGCGATAATTCTCCCCCTGAACGATATTTTCTTCCAAAGCCTTGCCTGCGCAGGGCCACGAGAACCGCTGTGTCATGATATTGCTCCTTTTTTGAAGAATAAGACGTTGATTTTACTATAACAGTTTCTCTCAAATAATCAAGTTTATTCTTGGCGCCCTTCCCGATTCCCGCTGGACTTCCGGCGGGACTTATGCTATGGTCATAGCTGAGACCGGCAGACCGTGAAAACATCAGGCAAAGGAGATCCCCACATGACGGACATCGAAATACTGCGCGCGGCAGCGGCATATCTGAAGGATCGGCCTAAGGTCGTTTTTGCCCCTTATCCGGACTACGACGAGCGCGTCATGGCCGCGCTGGGCACGCTCCCGAGCGATCACGAATACCTTTCCCACCATGAAAAGCTGGAGGATAAAGCCGTCCGAAGCATGACCCTTGAGGACCTGTCGGCGATGTATACCTTCATCCTGCGCGGGGAACGCTTCTGCGACGGACACATCGCCTCCTTCATCGAGGACGGCCGGCTGCTGGAGCTGGTGGACCGCCATATCGAGCTTCTGGAGGAAAACGGCGGAGGATCGGGGCGCAAAAGGCTTTCCATTATTAAAAATTTGAAGAATTTGTTAAAAAAATACCGAAAGACCCATTGACAAAGCCTTGCGGCTGTGTTAGATTCGAGTCGCAAGAAACCTCAGAAAAGGCAAACCCACCTAAAGGCGGGGACGCGAAACTATAGGGCCTAAGGACGAGAGTCTATGGCAGCCAGTTGCCGTATACAGGACATGGGACCTCAGCGTATATTGGGGGACTGTCCGTGTATGGGCAACCGAGAACCGGTTGCTTTTTTAATCCGGTAACGGCCGCGCGACTGAATCCTCCCTAACATACGAACAGGAGCGATCAAAATGAAGAAAAGAATCTGTGCCTTACTCACCGCCGCATTATTGGTACTGACGATCTTCAGTCCCAAGACCTTTGCCTGCACCCCCAAGCGCAACTACAACGCAGCTGCGCTGCGCACCGCGGAGTGCCTCGTCGAGGAGTGCAACGCCGCCATCTTAGTGATGGTCCGCGTCGCACAGCTGACCTGGGTCGATGACGCCGCAGCCGTGAAATCCGCTACGGACGCTCTGGCCGCCACCACCAAGCTGGCCGTCAAGTGCCTCGGCTTTACCGCAGAATGCACCTATACCGAATACAGGATAGACGGTCATAAGGTGCTGATCGATCCGCTGATAGTGATCAATCCTCTGGAGGACACCAGCGACGAAGGCGGTAGGAAAGAATAAGCTGAAGGACGGAAAGCTTCAGGAGGAGTTCGATTTTCTCTGCCGGCAGCTTTCCGTTTTTTCATCAGTGAGTAAGATCTACCTATACGGTTCCTGCGCGGCAGGCTGCAATACGCCGGAAAGTGACATTGATCTGGCTGTATTTCTGGACAGCGGCTGCGCGCCTGATCTGGACGTCTTCAAAGCCCTTCATCGGCTGATCGCGCCGATGAAGGAGGACGTCCAGCTGCAGATTTTTTCCGAAGACGAACTCTCGGATCCCTGTGGGATCGTCGGAGAGATCGTCTCTTTTGGCATTTTATGGTACGATAAAAAAGCGGCGGAATAAGCAGCTGTTACGATTTCAGAATTCTCAGGTAAAGACCAGGAAAGAATACTATGGAAGGATTGTTTGTCAGTCGCACCGGCGAAACGCTGGATGCTAAAAGAGGCAGTACTCAGCTGTCCCTGCTCAGTCACGGGCCGGGTATTGAGGTCATGCGGCAAACCATCTCTCCCGGCGCAATCGTGTGGGTCACTCCTCCGGCGAACGACTTGGATTCGCTGGAGTTCTTTTACGTGCTCCGGGGTTCTCTGGTACTGCTGCCGGACAGTGAAGCCCTGCAGCTTCAGGCAGGGGACTGCTTCTATACGAGCGGCATCAAGGATGACGTGCTGATCAAGGCCAAGGAAGTCACCGAGCTGCTGTACGTGTCCAACCGTTTCCTCTTCGAAAATCTGCTGAGCTTCCAGGGCGACCTGAAGGAGCTGATGCACCGGGTCGACGTCAAGGACAAGTACACCTATCAGCACAGCATGAACGTCATGGACTACTCGCTGCAGCTGTTCCGCAAGATCTGCCCCGGACTCTCCTACAACGACATCACCACGGCAGCCCTTTTCCACGACGTGGGCAAATGCCTTCTGCCCGACGAGATCCTGAAGAAGCCCAGCCGTCTCACCACCTCGGAGTATCTGCAGGTCATGAAGCACCCGCTGTACTCCTCCCGCCTGCTGGAAGCCAAGTTCGGCAGCCGGGTGGCTGAGATCGCCCGCTGTCATCACGAACGCCTGGACGGCAGCGGCTACCCCTTCGGTCTGAGGGATAACGAGATCTCGCTGGAGAGCCGCATCATCGCCGTGGCCGATTCCTTCGATGCCATGACCAGCATCCGGGTCTACCGCAACTATACCAAGACCTTTATCGCCGCCGCCGAGGAGCTCTGCAGCGAAACGCGGCTCTACGACGCCGAGGTCAGCAAGGTCCTGCTGGAGCTGGTGAAGACCGGTGAGCTTACCGCCGCAACGGAGGCCGGAGTATGACCTCTGCCGAAAAATACAGCTATTGGGCCCTTCTGGCCGATTATGATATTGAGACTGCCCGGGTCCTGATCGAGGGAAAGCGCTGGGTCTACGTGGCCTTTATGTGCCACCAGTGTCTGGAGCGGCAGCTCAAGGGGATGCTGGTCTATTACTCGGACAAGGAGCCCCCGAAGACCCACAATCTGGCCTTTTTATTCAACAAGCTGCGGAAGCTGCCGCAGTTTCCGGAAAACGGCGGGCTGACGGTGGAAAGCGCCGACGGCCTGGAGGATTTCTTCACCGAGGTGACCTTCTATTACGTGTCCGACTACCCCTTCTCCTACAAGCACCTGACCAACCGCTTCATCGACGAGGACACCGGTCGGAAGCTTTACCGGGAGGTCAGCCGCTGCCTGGTGATGCTGCGCAGCCTGCAGGCCCAGCCGGGAAAGCCGGAGCTGTAAGCCGCGCGCCGCTCCGGCGGCAAAGCGCTCCGCCCCCCCTTATCCAACCATCAAAAAAGAACCGGCTCTGCCGGTTCTTTTTTTGTCCTCTTCTGCCCGGCAGTATCTCCGGGCGCCTGCTCTTCGCGCCTCCGCCGGGCTCTTCTCCTCTGCCTCGGCGCTCCGCCCTCTCCGGGCATCATTGCAGCAGCGCTTCGATATCCTCCAGCGTGATCCCCGTCACGGAGGCGTCGCTGTCGGAGATCACCCGGCCGATCAGGTCCTTCTTCTGCCGCTGCAGCTCCAGCACCCGCTGCTCCACCGAGCCCGCGGAGATCAGGCGGATCACCTCCACCTGCCGGGTCTGCCCGATCCGGTGCGCCCGGTCGGAGGCCTGATTTTCCGCGGCCACGTTCCACCAGGGGTCCAGCTGCAGCACCGTGTCGGCGCCCACCAGATTGAGGCCCGTGCCGCCGGCCTTGAGCGAGATCAGGAACACCGGCACCCGTTCCTCCCGGTTGAAATCCTCCATTTGCCGGACGCGTTCCCGGGCCGGCGTGTCGCCGGTGATGCGGAAGAAGGGCAGCCCCTCCTCCTGCAGCAGCGCTTCCACCCGGTCCAGCGCCTGCACGAACTGGCTGAAGATCAGCAGCCGGTGCCCCTGCGCCACGTAGTCCCGCACCAGCTCCCGCAGCAGCTCCAACTTTCCGCTGCCGCCGTCGTAAGCCTCCAGGAACAGCCCCGGGTCCACCGCCGCCTGCCTCAGCCGCATCAGCGAGGGCAGCACGGAAAATGCCGTGCCTCCCGCCGCCAGCTGGTCCCGGGCCTGCATTTTCAGGGCGTCGTAGATCTTCTGCTGGGCCTCGGTCATCTCCGCGGTCATCACCCGCTCGAATTTCTCCGGCAGATCTGCCAGCACCTCCGCCTTGGTGCGCCGCAGGATGAAGGGCGCCGCCAGCGTCCGCACCCGTTCGGCGTAGGCCTCGTCGTTCTTACAGCCGCTGCGGAAGCTTTCCAGGGAGTCGAAATACCCGGGCAGCAGAAAGTCGAAGATGCTCCACAGATCCAGCAGGCTGTTTTCGATGGGCGTTCCGGTCAGGGCGAAGCGGTGCCGGGCTGCCAGCTGCTTCACGGAGCGGCTCTTCTGGGCCGTCACGTTCTTGATATACTGCGCCTCATCCAATATTAAATAGGAAAATTCCGTGCCGTAATCCGCCAGATCCAGCCGCAGGGCATCGTAGGAGGTCACGTAAAGGCATTTTTCGCGGGGATCGATGGCCCGGATCCGCTCCCGGCGCTCCGGCTGGCTGCCGTAGATCTCCCGCACCTTCAGCTGCGGGGCTAAGCGGGCCAGCTCGCTGCACCAGTTGAAGATCAGGCTCTTGGGGCAGACCACCAGGCTGGGGCCGGGCTCCTCGTCCGCCGCCAGCAGGGTGATGGACTCCAGCGTCTTGCCGAGGCCCATTTCGTCCGCCAGGATCCCGCCCAGCTGATACTCCGCCAGGATCCGCATCCAGTTAAAGCCCTCCCGCTGGTAGGGTCTGAGCTCGACCTCCAGGGGCGGCAGCGGCTTGTCCGCCGTCTTGAAGCCGCGGATATCCTCCACCAGCCGGGAAAGATATTCGTCCGGGCGGCAGGATCTGCCCCGGGCGATGGCTCTGAGGGTCCGGGCGAAGCTGACTTCCTGCCCCTCCCGCAGGTTCCCGTCCTTAAGGCCCAGCGTCTTCACCGTCTCCGCGAAATCGAGAGCCTCCTGCGACTCCAGCGTCACGATCCGGTCGCCGGACAGCAGCAGGTATTTTTTCTTCTGGCGCAGCGCCTTCAGGACCTGCTCCAGCTCGGCGTCGGAATACGAGCTTTCCTCCAGAAAGACCCGGAACATGGTCCCCTGCCCCTCGATCCGGAAGGACTGCGGGGCAAAGGCGGTGAGCGTCTTGCTCTTTAAGGACTCCGACAAATAGACCCGGCAGAGGGTCTTCAGGGCAGACAGATCCGCCCGCAGGAAGGAAAGCACCGCGCCGTCCTCCCGCAGATACCGCGTGCCGCCGTCCTCCTCAGGTCCGAAGCCCAGTGCCTCGGTCTCCTCCCGGAAGCGCTCCCAGAGGCTGCGGTGTGCCGGAGAGACCAGCGTCTCCGGAGAGCAGGGCCTGCCGCCTTGCAGGCAGCGGGCATTCAGCAGGATCTGCCGGTCCCGGTAATCGAAGTAAGCCCTGAGCTCCAGGCTGCTCAGCTGCATCTTCTCTCTGAGGGCCTCATCCACCGTGAAGCGCTCCGGGAAGTGCGCGTAGACCCGGTCCCGGAAGGGCTCCAGCTGCTTTCCCAGCGGCTGGTCCTGATTCCGCAGGACGAAGTGCATAAGCTGCTGCTCTCTCCGGCTGCCCGCCACGGGCCATATCCGCTGCTGCGCGGAGGACAAGACGAAAAGCCTCCGGCCGGTATCGCAGACGGCGTCCAGCGGCGGCATTTCCCTGAGACTCAGACAGCCCCGGGCGTCGATATGAAATTTCCCCTCCAGTTCCTGTTTGGAAACCAGATAAGTCTCGTTTTCAAAGTAAATATATCTTCCTTTTAACGTGTTCAGCAGCAGCTCCGCCTGGCTGTCCCGCAGCGGCAGATACCGCTTATCCTCTCCGGGATTCAGCCCCTCCTGCTCGGCAAAGGCCTGCAGCAGGGCCAGCGCCGGCCGGTCCTCCGGGACGAAATTGTCCGGGCGGGGGACAAAGCTCAGCCCCTTGCCGAAGCTGACCCGCTCCTCATCCGCCATAGCCTGAAAGAAGCCGCGGAGATCCTTCACCACGTAGCTCCGCTCGATGCCCACCCGCATTTCCAGAAAAATGCCGCGGTAGTCTCTCCTGCTGAACCGGAACTCTGCCTTTACCAGCGCCTCGGGCCGCAGCCGCTCCTCCGGATCCGCCAGCTGCTCCGTCAGCAGCCGCAGCTCCTGCTTCATGCGCCGCTCCCGCTCATGCTCCTGCCGCTCATGCTCCTGCTCCGGGCTCAGCTGTATCAGCTCGGCTTCCGGTGTCGGCGTGTCCGCCGGCCTGCCGTATGGCTCCTGCTGCCGCCCGGCTGCCTGCTCCTGCGGCATTTCCCGGCGCGGCTCCTGTCCGCGGCCTGCCCGGTCCCGGAGCGGCGTCTCTTCCCCGACCGACTCCTGTCCGCTGCCGTCCGACGGGCTCAGTCCGGGCTCCTGCAGCCGGCTCAGCTGCTTGCGGATCTCCATCAGCAGAGCCGCGGCATGCTTGCAGTCTGTTCCCACCGGGCAGCTGCACGCGCAGTGAAAGCGCCCGCCCGACCAGCTGACTCTGGTCATGTACAGTGCGTTCCCCTTGACCCTTCCGTACACGGCAAAGGGGTTCCTGCCCACGCCGATCTCCTTGACCGCTCCGGCGCGGAAATAGGAAAGGCCGCGGATATAGCTCAGCGCGGAAAATACCGTTTTATCGTCTTCCCGCGCCAGCGCGCCGCAGAAATCCTGCGGCACCGCGATCAGATACGGCTCCTGGATGAGATTGACGCTTCCGTCGGCAAAGCGCACCGCCGTCGGTTTCCCGCCGCCTGCTCCCGCGGCGTCTGCCGCGTCGGTCACCCGGCCGAAGCCGAACGCGCCGTGATATACCAAACTTCCTGCCTTCACCCGCTTCGCTCTCCTTTCTGCAAGATCATCCTCTGAACGGTGATAGACTATTATACCACGGATCGGACCGCCGGGCCAGTACGTACGGAAACTTTTTTTGTCTCTTTTCGGCTTTTCCGGCCTTTCCCTGCCCTCCGCGCTCATAAAAAGGCGGAAGCCTCCGTAAAGGAGGCTCCCGCCGGGATCCGTGATATCATCAGCCGCCTGCCCGAGGCACGGCGCGTCAGGAAAGCTTCGCGTTCTTCAGGTCCTTCTCCAGCAGGATCAGCGCCAGGATATCCCCCAGCAGCTCGCCCACGGGCAGCGCCAGCGCCAGGCCGGCGGTGCCGAACCAGGCGTCAAAGAGATACATTAACGGCACGTAGAACACCAGGATGCGGCCGATGGCGTGGATAATGGTGCCCTTGCCGTCACCGATGGCCTGCATACAGAAGGAGCAATGGTAGTTGACGAACTGGAAGGGCGAGGCGGTGCAGCGGAAACGCAGGAAGGTGACCGCCAGGGTCAGCGTTTCCAGCGCCGCGGAGTCCGAGCCGGTCAGGAAGATCCCGCACATGGGCGCCGCCAGCAGCTCGAAGATCACCACGCAGATAAAGGCGCAGACGAGGCCCATTTTCCGGGCGGTGGAAATGATCTTCTTCATCCGCTCGTGATTGCCGGAGGCGTAATTGTAGGCCACCAGCGGCAGCATGCCCTGGCTGATACCGATGCCGATGGCATTGGGCAGCCGCTCGACCTTCATCACGATGCCCATGGCCGCCAGCTCCAGGTCGCCGTGGGCGGCCATGCAGGAGTTCATCACGATATTGGCCACGTCAAAAAGGCCCGGCAGGATTGCGGAGGGGATACCGACGGAGAAGACCTCCTTCACGTCGGTACGGCCCAGCTTCTTCATCTCGGCCGGTGCCAGAGACAGCGGCGCCTTCCGGGAAATGCGGATCAGCACGGCGGTCAGGAACAGGAAGGCGGCCACGTTGGAAATGAAGGTCGCTACTGCCGCGGCCCGGACCTCCTGGCCCCTGGGGAAGAGGACGAACATGAAGAGCGGGTCCAGGAGCATGTTCAGGATCCCGCCGCCGGACAGGCCCCAGCCGGCCTGCTTGGAATAGCCCGCGTTCCGCAGCAGGTGGGACACCACCGCGGAAAGGACCACGAAGGGCGTGCCCAGCACCACCACCCAGTTGGTGTACTGGAGCGCGTATTCCATCGTATTTTCCGAGGCGCCCAGGAACCGCAGCAGCGGCTCCCGGAAGGCAAATACCGCCAGAGAATAGATCAGACTGAGGGCCAGCGCTCCGTAAAAGCCGAAGGAAGAGACCGCCTTGGCCTTCTCCTCCTTGCCCGCGCCCATCAGCCGCGCCACCATGGAGCCGCCGCCGATACCGAACAGGTTGGCGAAGGAGATCGTCATCAGGAACAGCGGCAGGGAAACGGTGACGGATCCGATCATGTAGGGATTTCCCGTCCTCCCCACGTAGAAGGTGTCGGCGATGTTGTAGATCACGCTGATCAGCTGACTGATGATGGTGGGGACCGCCAGAGTCAGGATGGCCGAGGTCACCGGCTTGTTTTCAAAGAGTTCTTTCTTGGATTCGGATGCTTGCATGCTATGCCTCGCTTTCCACAAAGTCTGATTATATCACATATTTGAAAACACGGCAAATCATTTTCGCAGTCCTCCGCCGGATCGGTCCTCTTTCCGCCGTCCCCACCGCACCGAGTCAGGGAAGGCTTTTATTTTTTCTTCTCCTTGCTCCGCTTGTCGTTGATGATCTGCATCTCCTTGGCGGTGATCAGCTCCACGTTGTTTTCTCTGGCCCAGCTCACACAGCCTCTGAGGACGGTGGGCAGGAAGACCCGCGGCACGTTCAGGATCGTCTCCAGCGCGTCGTCGGTAAATTTCACCTTATCGTCGATGCGGTCCGCGGCATAGCGCACGGAATCCAGGGACTGCTTGCGGATGGGCAGCAGCTCGGCACGCATCCGTCTGTGCTTGTGGAACCAGAAGTTCTTGCTGTCGCGGTAGCCGTAATCCACCGGCAGCGGCGGGAAATCTCCGGCCTTCACACCGTTAATGATGGCGTCGCTGTACTGCTTCTTCATCAGGATGCGATCGATCTTCAGAATGAAATGGCAGCCGAATTTGCTGGTGACGCCGTTGAAATCGTTGTAGGGGCCCTCATAGCAGTCCTGGCCCTCCGCCAGCGGCAGGAAGCGGTCGGCGCCCTCCAGCTCCCGGGCCCAGCTGCACTCGATGACCTCGACGGCATCCGCCAGCACCTGAGGCCGCACGTCCGTAGGGTTCTCCTCCATGATCTGGCTGGTCTCCAGGCGGTATTTGCAGTTCGGCATCTTGTCCGCGGGCTTGTCACCGGGCCAGGAAAGCTTTACGGCTTCCCTGAAGCTGTCCTTCTTATCGTCGATAAAGTTGATGGCCACCTTGCCGCGCTTGATGATGTGCTGGGCGGTATTGGAGGAGCAGCGGCAGCACAGCAGCATGGCGTAGAAGCTCTTGCCGGCCACGTAGTAGGGGGCGATCAGGGAATAGGGCCCCAGCGAGGTGCTGCCGTCGTCCGCCAGGGTGCTGATCACCACTGTCGGCATGGGGTAAAAGAGGGAGGTCTGATAGAAATTGTCCACGATCCTGAGGTTTTCAAAGCTGCTCATAGTCTTCTCCTTTGCTTCATGGCCGGCGCCTTGCCGCGGCGCCCGGTCCTTAATTAAAACAGCCGCGTCATCACACGGCAAAGCGTTTCAAATTCCGTATCCGTTCCCGCCCAGGACAGCAGGCTCTCCGCCAGAAAATCCGGCAGGAACGAGGGCGCCCCGGGGCTGAGCCGTCTGACCGGAGCCGCCAGCATCGCCGCCAGCTGACCGCGCAGCAGCTGATGTCTGGCCGGAAAATCCGCCGCGGAGCTTCTCCCGGCGCCGGGGTCGGAAAAAAGCGGTGCATGCTCCCGGATAAAGGCAGACAGGCCCTCGTGGACCGCTGACAGCAGCTCCCGGGGAGCCTCTGCCTTATCCAGCCGCGCGGCCATCCGCGCGAGACACGCCTGCCAGTCCTCCAGCATGAAGGAGGCCACCAGAACGTCCTTTGAGGGATAATAATTGTACAGCGTCCCCACCGCCAGGCCGCAGGCGGCCGCCACGGATTTCATGGTCATGGCGGAATAGCCCCGCTCCGTCACCTGACGGCGGGCCTCCTGAAGGATCATTTGCTGCGCGTTTTCTATGATTTTCGGCATACGGTCTCCTTGGGCGAGTCCGGCGCGTTCTGTCCCCGGGCCCTTTGTCCTGCGTTCCTGCTTTCTATATAATAGGGCCGCGGCGTTTTTATGAACGCGTTCATAAAAAGAGCATACTCCCGGGCGGAGCATTTGTCAAGGGCAAGGGGCGCGAAAGGAGCTTACTGCCTGTTTTTTCCCAAAATTAGGCAGTAAAGCCCGCTTTCCCCCTTGGTTTAGGCAAAAAAATCCGGCAGCGGGCCATGACCTGCGTCACGAGCCGCGCTGCCGGAAAATGTTCTTTCAGTAGATCAGGCCTTCGCCTTCATGGCCTCTTCAACGGATACGGCCACCGCCACGGTCATGCCGACCATGGGGTTGTTGCCGGCGCCGATCAGACCCATCATTTCCACGTGAGCGGGAACAGAGCTGGAACCGGCGAACTGCGCGTCGGAGTGCATGCGGCCCATGGTATCGGTCATGCCGTAGGAGGCAGGGCCCGCCGCCATGTTATCGGGATGCAGGGTACGGCCGGTGCCGCCGCCGGAGGCCACGGAGAAGTACTTCTTGCCCTTCTCGATGCATTCCTTCTTGTAGGTGCCGGCCACTGGGTGCTGGAAGCGGGTAGGGTTGGTGGAGTTGCCGGTGATGGACACGTCCACGCCTTCCTTCCACATGATGGCCACGCCCTCGGTCACGTCATTGGCGCCGTAGCAGTTGACCTTGGCCCGGGGACCGTTGGAGTAGGATCTGCGGGAGATCTCCTTCACCTCGCCGGTGTAGTAATCCATCTGGGTCTCCACGAAGGTGAAGCCGTTGATGCGGGAAATGATCTGCGCGGCATCCTTGCCGAGACCGTTCAGGATGACCCGAAGAGGCTTCCTGCGGACGCGGTTGGCCTTCTCGGCGATACCGATAGCGCCCTCGGCAGCGGCAAAGGACTCATGGCCGGCCAGGAAGCAGAAGCACTCGGTCTCCTCCTCCAGCAGCATTTTGCCCAGATTGCCGTGGCCCAGACCGACCTTTCTCTGGTCGGCGACGGAGCCGGGGATGCAGAAGGCCTGCAGGCCCTCGCCGATGGCAGCGGCAGCATCCGCCGCGCGGGTGCAGCCCTTCTTGATGGCGATGGCAGCGCCTAAAATGTAAGCCCAGCAGGCATTTTCAAAGCAGATGGGCTGGATGCCCTTGATCTGAGCGTAAACGTCCAGGCCGCAGCTCTCGGTCAGCGCGCGGGCGTCCTCCAGGGTGCCCAGGCCATACTGATCCAGGATCTTCTGGATCTGGGGAATTCTTCTTTCGTAGGATTCAAACAGTGCCATGGCTTACTCCTTTCTGGGGTCGATGATGCGGGCAGCATCCGCGACACGGCCGTACTGGCCCTTGGACTTCTCCCAAGCGGTGTTGGGATCGTCACCCTTCTTGATGAAATCGGCCATCTTGCCGAAGTTGACGAACTGGTAGCCGATGATCATGCCCTCTTCATCCAGCGCGATACCGGTCACGTAGCCTTCGGTCATTTCCAGGTAGCGGGGGCCCTTCTCCAGGGTGCTGTACATGGTACCGATCTGGCTGCGCAGGCCCTTGCCCAGATCCTCCAGGCCGGCGCCGATGGCCAGGCCGTTTTCGGAAAATGCGCTCTGGCTGCGGCCGTATACGATCTGCAGGAACAGCTCACGCATGGCGGTATTGATGGCATCGCAGACCAGGTCCGTGTTCAGGGCCTCCAGGATGGTCTTGCCGGGCAGGATCTCCGCGGCCATGGCGGCGGAATGGGTCATGCCGGGGCAGCCCAGGGTCTCGACCAGGGCTTCCTGGATGATTCCGTTCTTCACATTCAGGGTCAGCTTGCAGGCGCCCTGCTGAGGAGCGCACCAGCCGATACCGTGGGTGAAGCCGGAAATGTCCTCGATCTTCTGTGCCTTGACCCACTTTGCCTCTTCGGGAATGGGGGCCGCACCGTGGTTCACACCCTGCGCCACCGGGCACATGAGTTCAACTTCTTTGGTGTAGATCATGTTTCTTTCTCCTTTATGATGTCCTTTCCTGCGGAAAGGGGCTCGCCCCTGAGGCGAGAAAGATCACTTATACTGCAGCAGCGATACGCCGGTCATTTCCTCCGGCTTTTCCAGTCCCATCATCTCCAGCAGCGTGGGAGCGATATCGCAGAGTCTGCCGCCCTCTCTGAGCGTGGCGCCTTCCGGTCCGCCGATCAGCACGAAGGGCACGGGGTTCGTAGTATGCGCCGTCATGGGCGCATTTTCCCTGGCGTCCCACATGTCGTCCGCGTTGCCGTGGTCCGCGCAGAGGAACATCTGCCCGCCGGCGGCCTTAAGCGCCTCGACGGCCCGGCCCACCTGGGTATCCACGGTCTCGATGGCCTTCACCGCCGCGTCGAAGACGCCGGTGTGGCCCACCATGTCCGGATTGGCAAAGTTGATGATGATCACGTCATATTTGCCGCTGCCGATGGCTTCGACCAGCTTGTCGCCCACCTCGGGAGCGCTCATCTCCGGCTGCAGATCGTAGGTCGCCACCTTGGGAGAGGCCACCAGGATCCGCTCCTCTCCGGCGTTCGGGGTCTCCACGCCGCCGTTGAAGAAGAAGGTCACGTGCGCGTATTTCTCGGTCTCCGCCAGCCGCAGCTGCCGGATGCCCTTGGCGGCCAGATACTCGCCTAAGGTATTCGCCAGAGACTGCTTTTTGAAGGCCAGCAAATGCCCCGGGATCGTGGGGTCGTATTCGGTGAAGAACACGTAGCAGAGGTTCTGCAGCATTTTCCGGCTGAAGCCCTCGAACTCCGGATCCAGGAAGGCCCGGGAGATCTCTCTGGCCCGGTCGGGGCGGAAGATGAAGAAGATCACCGCGTCGTTGTCCCGGATGCGGGGCGCGTCCTTCACGATCACGGGCTTCACGAATTCGTCCGTCACACCGGCATCATAGGAGGCCTGGATCCCGCAGAGGCCGCAGGGGAAGCTGTCTCCCTCGCCCAGGGTCAGCGCCCGGTAAGCGGTCTCTACCCGATCCCAGCGCTTGTCGCGGTCCATGGCGTAGAAGCGGCCGATCACGGAAGCGATCCGGCCCACGCCCAGCTCGTCCATCTTCGCCTGCAGCTGCTCCAGGAAGCTCTTGCCGGAGGCGGGAGGGGTATCGCGGCCGTCCATGAAGCAATGGACCGCCACGTCCTTCAGGCCCTCGCGCTTCGCCATTTCCAGCAGGGCGAACACGTGGGTGATGTGGCTGTGGACACCGCCGTCGGACATCAGACCGAAGAGGTGCAGGACGGAATGATTCTCCCGGGCATGCGCCATGGCGGTCTTCAGGGCGGCATTGTCAAAGAAATCGCCGTCCTCGATAGCCTTGGTGATGCGGGTCAGATCCTGATACACGATCCGGCCGGCACCCATGTTCATGTGGCCGACCTCGGAGTTGCCCATCTGTCCGTCGGGAAGTCCCACGAACAGACCGCTGGCCTGGCCCTCCGCGAAGGGATACTCCGCGAAGATCCGGTCCAGGTTCGGGGTCCGGGCGGTCTTGATCGCATTCCACTGCTTCTCCCGGCGCAGGCCGAAGCCGTCCAGGATCATCAGTACGGTAGGCTTCTTCATTCGGGCTTTACCACCTTTTCAAAATCCAGCTTCAGGGAAGCACCGCCCACCAGGCCGCCGTCGATATCGGGCTGCTCGAAGAGCTCCCGGGCATTCTTGGGGGCTACGCTGCCGCCGTACAGGATACGGATATTGCCGGCAGTGCGCTTGTCATACATCTCGGCGATCAGCTTGCGGATCGCGCCGCAGACCTCCTCGGCCTGCTCGGTGATGGCTACCTTGCCGGTGCCGATGGCCCAGATGGGCTCGTAGGCGATCACGGTCTTCTTCACGTCCTCCCGGGCGATGCCCAGGTAGGCGATGCGGATCTGCTGACGGATCCAGTCCAGGGTGATGCCCTGCTCACGCTGGGTCAGGGTCTCGCCGCAGCAGATGATGGGAGTGATGCCGTATTCCAGAGCCTTCAGGGCCTTCTTGTTGACGCCCTCGTTGGTCTCGGCAAACATTTCCCGGCGCTCGGAATGGCCCAGGATCACGTACTTCACACCGGCATCCTTCAGCATGTTGGGAGCGATCTCACCGGTGAAGGCACCCTTTTCCTCAAAATGCATATTCTCGGCACCGATGGCGATCTTGCTGCCTCTGGCGGCCTGGACCGCGGCGGGAATATCAATGGCGGGGACGCACAGCAGTACCTCGCAGGCTGCGTCCTTCACTAAGGGGGCCAGTTCTTTAATAAAAGCCTTGGTCTCGCTGGGAGTCTTGTTCATCTTCCAGTTTCCGGCTACTAATCTCTTTCTCATTGTTTACTCTCCTTAAATAATCCGCCGCGGCTCAGGGCCGCACCTCCGCGGGAGAAGGCGGCCCGCCCTGCGGGCGGGCCGGTTCGGATGCTTCTTAAACTTCGTCAGCCGCGTCTACGCCGGGCAGGCCCTTGCCCTCCAGGAATTCCAGAGAAGCACC